>CAITDR010000286.1 GCA_903891165.1 uncultured Pseudomonadota bacterium | reverse complement strand
TCGGTTGCCGATGCAGATCGGAGCTGGTGGGGGGTGGGAGATGCTCAGGTGGGCTACCCCCTGGTTGCCACGCAGGATGAGGCAGGGGATGGCTATGGAGATCTATGGGTGGGAGCTACGGACGACCTGACCGGCCAGGGCTCTGGCAGCATGCACAGGTTGAGCAGCAACATGCCCAGTGGGCGTCTGATTGACCGGGCATCGGTCCTGGTTCTTGGAGGGGGAAGCTGCTGCTATGACGCGCTGGTGGAAGATTTTAACATCGACGGTACCGACGATCTGGTGATCGGCAGTCTCCTTCAGAGCGGGGCCAGCCAGGGCTCCGTCACTCTCTTTTATGGGCCGTTGGCGGGCACGGTGGACTATACCGCCGCTGATGCCTGGTACTCCGGGGAGGACTCTGTAGGCTACAGTCTTGCGTTTGCGGGGGATACCGACGGCGATGGCAACCGGGAGATCCTCGCTGGGGCGCCCTATGCGGATGCCAATGCGGGCGCTGCGGTTTTGCTGGAGATCGAGGTCTGGTAGATCTCCGAAATTGCGCTCAGCGCTTCAAACCAGCGCATCCAGCCGGACCGGATCCAGACCACTGCTCGGGTCCATGGCCTGCTCCCGCAGCTTCCCGATCACCGTCTCGAACAGCGAGGGGGGAAGAAGACCTGGAAGGGACTCGACAAGGTTGAGGAGGCCATCCAGCACCTGGGGCTCTCCCTCCAGGGCGGCGAGGAGCAGCTCCCGAAACACCGGGTGCTCTCCGATTTGCCAGGGGCGCTGCCGGATCCGGTTTCGCTGGATGCAGGTACACAGGTTTTGAAGCACGCGCGGGTCTGTTCGGTTGGGGCTGCGCTCAAAAAATGCCAGGGCCAGCAGGTCGGTGTCTTCCTTCCAGGTCCGCTGCGCCATGTGGAAGCTGACCAGGCTGGAGAAGAGCGGTGGGCCCCCCTCGGCTTCCCGGTGGACCAGCCAGGGCATGCCGCCCAACTGCACGATCTGCTCCACCAGCGGGTCGGCCTGATCATCAGGAAAGGGATCCTCGCGAAGCAGGGACTGGAGGTGGGTGGCGGCAGAAATGTAAGGAATCATACGAAAGCCACTCCGGTACGTACTTCAATGTCGACGCGGGCATCCGAGAAAAATGAAGGTAGAGCGTTATTTTTGAAGCTGCGGGTCAGGTGGGCGTGGACGCCTCCGGGCTGGCTCATGATGAAGGCCCGTGCCTTCTGAAAAGCCTGCTCCCGGAGCTTCAGCTCGGCCCGGTTGCATTGCAGGTACATTTCTTCGAGGGCAAGCAAGGCTTCTTCCTTGGTGGGAGGCTGCTTTCGGTTCCAGGCCCAGGAAAGCTCCTCTCGCATATCATCGCCCTGTACCTGCAGACGCCCCCGGTGCTCCTCGGTCTTTTCCTTGGTCTTGGGGATGGCCTTCGGTTCGACCTTGTCCTTGGCGTCTACTCTGGATTTTTCGAGGGATTCGGCGATGGCCACTGCTCCACCCACCACCACGGCACCCGCCGTCGCACCGATGGCGATGTCCGTGAGGATCGTGATCAGTGCCGCAGCTTCCAGCGCCAGAAAGGGGAGGGCAATGGCGAAGCTTTTGGGACCTCCCGGCGCGGCACCCAGCAAGCCGGGATCCTGTTGTTCGACGACCTTTTCTGCTGCCTGTGCCGCCTCTTTTTCGTAAGAGGCGGAGGCGTTGGGTACCGCGCTGCCTCCTCCTCCCCCCTTCCGCTCCTGAAGCACATGCGCCACTTCGTGAGAAAGTAGCTTCATCGCGGGTCGATCCAGGGGCGTGCGTGGCATGGCACCGGGCAGGCGGATGGTGCGGCCGGTGGAGAGGCCACCTGCCCCGTGCAGCTCGTTGGTGAGCTGTGCGTTCTCGACCACCCGCACATCCGCAAGGGACTCCCCAAAGGATTCTTCAAGGTAGAGGCGGATAGCTTCGGGAAGCGGGCGTCCTGCTCCGTCGTCTTTGGGCTGCAGGGCTTCGCCCCCACGTACCTTCTTGGCGACTGCGGGATCCCCGGCCAGCTGCTCGGCCGCTGAGGTGCCGCCGATGCCCGTGATCGCCTCTTTGCCCGCCTGCGGGTTCTGCTTCAAAAAGTCGCGGATGTCGGAGAGGGCCGGGCTGGGGCCAAGCCGCTTTTTTGCGGCGATCAGGGTGGGGGCGACCGCTGGCTCGGCCTTTTCCGCTGGGCTTTTTTCCTGCATCGGCGACAACTGCTTCGACATGCTTCCTCTCCTTGTGGGGAGCATGCAGGATTCGTGCCACGGAATAAGGTAGCTTTGCCTGTGGAGGGTGACGAAAAAAGTGACGGTGGTTCGACACCTTCGTCGACGGCTTCGTCAGTCGGGGGGTGGCAAGGCAATGAGAGAAATTTCGGTCGGGCAGCCGTCTGACTTCCGAGAAGCTTCCATTCTCGGAAGTTAGAAATGGGATAGGGGAGGCAGATGTACGCCCTCACGCCTCCGCCTCCTCCTACCCTCTCCCTGCCCGAACAGGAGCGCATCCGCCGCTATCTGGAGGCGGGCGTGGCCCCGGCCACCCGGAGGGCCTACCAGGGCAGCTGGGAGGCCTGGCAGCGCTGGTGTGATGCCCGGGAGGTGCCCGCGTTGCCGGCGGCCCCGGAGCAGCTGGCGGCCTGGCTGAGCGAGCGGGCGGAGGGGGGCGCGAAGGTGGCCACCCTCGAAAAAGACCTGGCGGCGCTCGCGGCCGTGCATCGGATCGCTGAGTTGTTGGGGCCGCGCAGCCATCCTGCCGTTCGGGCCGTGTTGAGGGGAATCCGGCGCAAGCTGGGGGTGGCGCAGCGGCAGGTGACGGCGCTGCGGGTAGAAGATCTCCGGGCGGCGCTGCCCCGGGGGGAGGGAGCGCGGGCACTTCGGGATCGTGCGCTTTTGTTGGTGGGTTTTGCGGGGGCCCTGCGACGCTCGGAGCTGGTGGCCCTGGATCACGCGGATATCGAAATCCGGCCGGAGGGGCTGGTCTTGCGGCTGATGGCCTCGAAAATCGACCCGGAGCGGCGGGGGGCGCAGGTGGCGATTCCCTACGCGAAACGTGCGGATCTCTGTCCGGTGCGGGCGTTGCTGCGCTGGCGTCTTTTTTGGAGGGAGCAGG
>CAITDR010000285.1 GCA_903891165.1 uncultured Pseudomonadota bacterium | reverse complement strand
TGCGGCCCTTGTAGTCGTGGCCCGGGTAGACCAGGGTGTCCGGCGGGAGGGTGAAGAGGCGCTGGGTCACGCTGTGGTACAGCGTATGGGAGCTTCCCTGCTGAAAATCGGTGCGTCCACAGCCGCCGATCAACAGCGCATCCCCGGCGAAGACCCGATCCTCCATCACATAGGACACACAGCCAAAGGTGTGGCCGGGCGTGGACCGAACTTCCAATTTTATATTTCCCAGCTCTATAAAATTCCCGTCTTCGACAAAAATGTCTGCGCAGGCGGCGCCTGCATCGGCTTTCACCACACCGCGGCTGCCCAGCCGTTCGCGGAGGGTAGAGGCAGCGGTCACATGGTCGGCATGGACGTGCGTTTCCAGCGTATAGACCAGCTTTAAAGACAGAGATTCCAGCAGGGTGATGTAGCTGTCCACCTGCTCCAACACAGGATCGATCAACAGCGCCTGACGACTCTGAGGATCCGCGAGCAGGTAGGTATAGGTGGAGGAGGCGGGGTCGAAGAGCTGGCGGAAGATCATCTTTTCCTCTGGTCTTCTCCTCCTATGCAGCTTTTGTGCCAACTGCGGAACTTTCCGAATAATCTGCCTTGGTCCATGACGCCGAAGTGTCCAGCTCACCGTTTGGGCCGGGCACTCTCCTCACCATGTTTCAGAATGTTCCATTTTCGTTTCAAATGTGGTTCAGGACGTTGTTTCAGAACCTGTTTCAAATGAAGAAGAGCGGGCTTCCCCCTCCCCCGCAGCCGACCGCAGCGCCAGCCGCCCCCGCAGCTCCGGCCAGGCTTCATCCCCGGGCCAGCGGCGCTCGGCTTCCTCCAACAGGCGACCGGCCTCCTCTACCCCACCCAGGCCCAATGCCCGCTCGATGCGGACGGCGGCATGGATGGGATCGCGGGGGCCCTCGGGCCCGGCCAGCTGCGCCTCCAGCCCGGCGCGCTCCAGCGGCAGCTTCCCGGTGGCGCGTAGCTCAGTCAGTACCTGCCTCGCAAAGGTGCTACGCCCCTGTGCCATGGCTTCCCGCGCCAACAGCCAGAGTCCGTTGGGATTCCCCTGCACTTTGCTCAATGCCAGCTGCTCCTGGCGCTCTCGCTCTGCCATCCGCTCTTGCGACGCACGCTTAAGGATCCTCAGTGCCTCCTCCCCACGCTGGCTGCTCCAGATACGGGGAAGAAACACAAAAAAGACTCCCAGCGCGCACAAAGCCACCACACCTGGCGCCGGATGTATACCCAGAACCCCAAGGATCTGGTCCACCATTCCCTGGAGGCCGCCCACTACCAGGCTTCCCGCACGCCAATGAAATTGTAGGGATAGCCCCAATCTGGTGCAGAGACGTCACTCAAGCTCTTGAGCTCCTCCGCGCTCAACTTCAGTGCGGCACCCCGCAAGTTGTCGGCCAGCTGCGCCCGATCCCGAACCCCAAGGATGATGCTGGAGACTTCGCTTCGTGCCAGCAGCCAAGCGAGGGCCACCGAGCCCGCCGTGCTGTCATGGGCGGCGGCGATGGCCTCACAGCGGGCGAGGACGGCCCAATTGCGGTCGTTGTCCAGGGACTTCATGCTGTCTTTCCATGCCTCCAGGCGACTTCCCGGTGGGGGCGCCTGTCCACGCTTGTACTTGCCAGACAAAAATCCGCGTGCCAGAGGCGACCAGACCAGCGTTCCCAGGCCAAAACGTTTGCAGGCGGGAATCACCTCCCGCTCGGCATCCCGGGTGACCAGCGACCATTGCAGCTGCACCGAGGCATAGCTGTGGGTACGCTGCCGGTCGGCGGCCCAGAGAGACTCCACCAACCGATAGCCGGTATAGTTGGAACAGCCGATGTACCGGACTTTTCCACTGGTCACCAGATCGTCCAGCGCGCGCAGCGTCTCCTCGATGGGCACCGATCCGTCCTGCATATGGACCTGATAGAGATCGATGTAGTCCGTCCGCAACCGTCGTAAAGAATCCTCACATGCTTTCAGGATATGTTTCCTGGAAAGACCATGATCATGCGGACCCACCTTGCGGGTACCAAAGCCGATGGGAAAGCGGCACTTGGAGGCGAGCACCACTTCCTCCCGACGGCCCTCCAGCCACAGCCCCAGAAGCTCCTCACTCCGTCCCTCAGAGTAGACATTTGCGGTATCAATCAGGTTGACCCCCGCTTCCAGGGCAGCATCCAGCACTGCTCGCGCCTCCTCGTCGGGCGAGGTGACGCCCTTCATAAAGGTGGCCGACTCACCAAAAGTCATCGCGCCGAGGCTCATCGCACTCACCCGCAGACCGGTCTTCCCCAGGGGACGCAGCTCCATGTTGACTCCAAGAGCGCGCAAATTAGGCACCGACCGCGACAGGGAAAGGGCCCCGCTGCGATCTCAGGCTGAGGAAGCCGTCAAAAAGAGCGACTTCCAGCTCCCGATGAGAAGCCATAGCTCCCGTTCCTCAAGGAGCGACAGCTTTTTCGGGATGTCAAAGGGACTCAAGAAACGACGGAGAGCAGGCAGGTCCTCCTCCACGTAGCGGAGCTGATCCAGCCGCGTCACCTTGGGATTCTCCGCCTCTCTCCACCGATCCATCGCCGCTCCGTGTACCCGTCCAGTACCGATGGGGGTCAGGCCCCAGGCGCCTTCCTCCTCCAAGGGCTCGGCCAGCGGCTCCCAGGCGGCTACCTCCATGGTCAGTGTGCCCAGCTCCGGATGCCGCTGCCCGTAGCGCAGGGGGGCAAGGAGATGGGAATAGAAGGGGTTGGCAGCCTGTTCTCCGAGCTCCAAATCCTCCGTCGGCTCCCGATCCGCAGGGGACAGGGGGGGTGGAGGAGGAAGAGACCAGACATCCTCTGATCCTCCGAGTAGTACGCCGGCTTCCCGCATCCTGTTTACGCGCGTCGTCGTATGGTTAAAATATTCGCCCCGGTCCAGCGCCCTCAGCTCGGCACCGCTCAGAAACAGCCTCCCCTCCCCCAGGCGGTTGCCCAGCTCCAGGCCAAAAAGCCGCCCCAAAGCCACCTGCAAGCTGCTACTTCGTCGTAAAGCAGGATGAATCATCTCCTCGGTCGCCGTCCGTCCCGCTCCCTTTTTCACCAGGATCGGCACCAGATTTCCCCGCAGCTCCTGCCAGAGATCCGCATAGTGCAGCAATTGCGGCGCACTCCAGTCGGAGAGGCGTAAAACACGGCCTATCACCTCGGGTCTGGCCCAGGGCCGATGGAACCAGTAGCCCACCTCCAACCCCGCCTGCTCGGCCAGCTCTGCAAGGTGCAAGGCTGTAAAACCGCGATCGCCCGCATGCAGAAAAGCATCCACGATACCGGCATCGTTCTGCGCATCGAAGTAGCTGTCAAAGGCATAGCGCAGGGGGTGATCTTTGGGCAAAGCCCGCACAATCGCCCGTAGCTTTTTCGGGTCCTCGGCACGAGGTGGAATCAGACCCAAGAGCCGTGCTACCCGTTGAAGCTGGAAAACCCGACGCCGCGAAAACCAGGGATAGACCATCAGCCGAAGAATTCCATCAGGTGCGAGACGATCCGCAAGGCGACGCAGCGCCAGGGCCGGATCCCGCAAATTCATCAGCACGCCGTAACATTCGATCCACTCAAAAGGACCGGTTGGAAGTTCCTCCTCTTCCAGGTCTACCTGCTGGAAGTCTACCCGCGCAACTCCGTTCAGGCGGCAGCGCCAGCGTGCACGATCCAGGCTACTTGTAGAGATGTCCGTCGCCAGAATCTCTGCCTTGGGATTTGCTTTTCCCAGGAGATAGGGCTGCATCGTGCCACAGCCTGCGATCCAGATCCGTGCCTCGGCAGCGGCCGGCAGCCCCACCCGCGCACGAAGGTGCTGCAGGTGCAATTGAAAAACCTCCAGGCCAGACACCCGGCCCCAGAGTGGCACCGAAGGATAGGGCCACTGCTGGTACTGAGCCTGGATCAAGGCACTCATTCGCTGGTTTCGATACGCTCCGTCTGCAGGAAGGTGATCGCCTGGTGCAGGGCCCGCTGCCCCTCGGCCGTACCACCACCGAAGAAGGAATGTTCCTCGTTAAACTGGGTCAATCCCGCGGTAAACATGCCATCGGGCGTGGACAGGTTCTCCGCCGCGGGCGCCGGTTGCAGATCCAGGCCGTTGATCGCCTCTAATTCCGGCTCCAAGAGCGGAAGTCCGATAGAGCGTACCATCACCTCGGTGGTCTGGTTGTAGACCGTGGTGTCATGGATCGCCTCCTGCACCAAAAGCGGCCGCACCGGCGAGCGCTGCACCACCCGCGCCGCGGCAATGGCCGGGTCCCCCTCGTCCACAATGGTCTGCGCCAGGGCCGAGAACAGCTCGATGTCCTGCTGCCCTTCGGTCGGATCAAAGAAGATATTCATCAGCGCGGAGTAGGCAGCGTTGGCGCGCACGATCTCCACCAGTCGCCCGCCGGGTACATTCAGCACACAGCGGTCCAGGGTGGGATTTAAGGGACAGGAGGAGGCGCCGATGATTCCCCCCAGCGAAATCCCGAAGTAGCTGCGGTCTTCTGTGTCCAACAAAAATCCCTCGGACCAGACGCCGTCGGGAGCGTGATCCGCAAGTGCCTCCAGAAGACCCATGTGATCAGATGAGGTTTGACGCAAGTTATCCCGCGCCGTCTCCACATGCCAGCGATCAAAATCGATGCCAAAGAAGGCCGACGTGGTGTTGCCGGAGTGGGGACGGGAGCCATGCACCACCGCGTCGATCGCGATGGCGGCGTAGCCGGCGCGCACAAAGTCCCGGCCGATGCCCAACATCGACTCCTTGTCGCCGCCGAGACCATGCTGGACCACCATCACCGGCGCGGCAATCTCTCCGGCCGTCTCGGGTACCAACAGCCAGAAATCCAGGTCTTCCGTACCCTGCTGAATCGGCGCCCTTGACGCGTCAAGCTCAAAGGGGCCGTCGCTGCTCTGCCACTTGGGCATCACGACGTGACCCGTGAGGACAAAGCCCACGCCATCCCCACAGTAGCCCGCCTTCTCCTCCGTCGCGCACGCCACCACCTCCTCCACCACCATACTCTGCCCGTCGATCAGGTCGGGCATGGCCGCAGCCAGCGCATCCACCGTCTGCTCCTCCTGTTCTATCGACCGTGTGGTGAATGGAATCACGACGGCGGGCTCCACGCCCAGACTCTGGGCGGCGGCCTCGGCCTGGGCCAGCTCCGCCGCGAAGGCGTCGCCTTTGGCCTTGCTGGCCTCGTAGTCCGGTCCACCCGAAAAACATCCGGTTGTCGGGAGATCCTTGCGGAGTACGGTGGCATGAAGGTGGTTGGGTTCCAACGCCCGATCTGGCCACAACGCCAGCGTTGCCCCGCCATTGCTCACCGAAAGTCGCGAGCGGATGATGTGATTATCGGTGAGATCCATCAGGAAGATCGGAGCATTGCTGTCCTCCGATACCGTTCCGTAGCTGGCCCCGTCGCTGCCACCGTCCAGGGCCACCACCACCGGTGCGAGCCGCGAAAATCCATCCAGCCCCACAAACTGAGCTGCATCAATGGCCGCTTCTCCACCTTTGGTCAGCGGCATGATCTCCTGCGGCAGGTTCAGCTCCAGACCGGTGGCCGTTGCAGCGTCCCGTGTGACCAGGGCATTGCTGGGAAAGGGCAGGATCCCCGTCCAGATCGGGTGGGTACAGGCATCGTCCTGCACCACCGGGGTGGACTCTTGGGTCGTGTCGGGAGACGGACAGGCGAGGAGGGTGAGCAAGAGCATCCGCACCGATTAACCGCCTGAGGCCCCCCTACGGGCCCTTCTTGGGGGTGTACTCTAAACGAGTACGATCATTTCGTGACAGCGCCGCCGGAGAGGATATCTAAGAAACATCGCCCCGCTGCGAAGGGGGGCCACCACTCCGCTGCTTTCACGCCGCTGAATGAGGGCTCATTCAGTGAGGAGGGGGGGAAGAGCTTGCTCTTTCCTCCCTCCCCGCGTTTGACAAGAGCCGACCCTTTCGGAGCCGCTTGTCACCGCCGGGTTAGGCTAGCCGAGCTCCTGGTTTGTCCGCCATGTCTGAAGGTCGCCTGCTCCTGATCGAAGACGATGTCCGCCTGGGGACATTGGTGGCGGACTACCTCCAAAAAGCTGGTTTTATGGTCGAGGTGGAGCGCGACGGGCGCCGGGGACGCCAGCGGCTGCTGGAGCAGCCGCCTGATTTGCTGATCCTCGATCTGCTGCTTCCCGGCGAAGATGGCCTGAGTATCTGCCGTGCGGTCCGCCCCCACTTTCGCGGCCCCATCCTGATGCTGACGGCGCAGGGAGAGGAGCTGGATCAGGTTCTGGGTCTGGAATTGGGTGCAGATGACTATCTGGCCAAACCAGCAAGCCCCCGCCTGCTTCTCGCCAAGATCCGCGCCCTCCTGCGCCGGCCCGCGACGACGCCCGTCAACAGGGTGGAAGATCGGCTTTTGAGCATCGACAGCGGCCGCCGCGAAGTGCGCGCCCGCGGCCAGGTTTTGGAGCTTACCACTGCCGAATTCGACCTACTCTGGTGTCTGGCCTCGCGCGCCGGGCGCCCGGTGGACCGCCAGACCCTCTTCACCGAGCTGCGGGGCATCGACTACGATGGTCTGGACCGCTCCATGGATGTACGCCTGTCACAATTGAGGAAGAAGCTGGAAGACTTTACCGGCGACCCTGACCTGATCAAGACGGTACGCGGAACCGGCTACCAGTACACGGGTGGGGCATGACTCGCCTTTTCCTCCGCTTCTACCTGGCGATGGGCGCGGTCGTGCTGCTGTTGGGCTTGGTCTTTCTGATCTGGGTGCAGCCCCAAGAAGAGCTTCCCGAGCGCCTCCAGTCCGTCGCCGAGGCACCGGCCGTGGTGGCCAAGCGGCTGACCGAGGCCAAAGATCCCAAGGCCCGCGAAGCCGCCGCACAGGCACTCAGTGACTACTTTGCCGCTCCGGTCACGGTGGAACCCCTGGCGCGGATCCAGGCCAGCCTGGGCAGCCTGGAGCGCGAGCGGCTACAGCGCGGCGAGCCGGTGGTGTCCCAGAGCCCCGCTGGGGTCGCTCTTTATGTACGGGTGCCCGATCAGCCCTTTGTAGCGGTACTACAGCCGCAGCCGCCAGGCCTGTGGCGCACCTCGATGCTGCTGCCTGCCCTGATTCTCGGCCTGGGACTCTCTGTTTTTGCAACCCTCTGGCCCCTCCAGAGGCAGTTGGTGTCGCTCTCCGCCGCCGCACGCCGCCTGGGTGCGGGCGAGCTGGAGGCCCGCGCCGTGGTGAGCACCGAGGATGAAGCCGGGCGTTTGGCGCATACTTTTAACAGCATGGCCGACCAGGTCGCGCGGCTGATCAAGGCGCGCGAAGAGCTGTTACTGGCGGTCTCCCATGAGCTGCGTACACCCGTTGCGCGCGTCCGTTTTGCGGTAGAACTGTTGGCGGACGCCGAGGAGCCCGCCGATCGGCTGCAGCAAGCCGAGGCCATCCAGCAGGATCTTCAGGAGCTGGACGAGCTGATCTCGGAATTGTTGACCTATGCGAGCCTGGAAGGCGGACGGCAGCCCCAGCGCGAGACCCTGCACTTCGACCATTTTTTGGGGGCACGGGTAGAGGAGGCGGCGCGGATCCGCGCATCGGTGACTATCGATCTAATCGCCTTCCCCCTGGAGATCCAGGCAGATGCTCTGCTACTGAAACGTGCGCTCTCCAATCTGTTGGCAAACGCGGTGCGCTACGGACGCAGCCACATCCGGGTGGGCATGGAACAGCGGCCCGGCGCCGTCCAGATCTGGGTGGAGGACGACGGTCCGGGAATTCCTGAAGAGGACCGCGAGCGCGTATTTGAGCGCCTTGTACGCCTGGATCAGACGCGCAGCCGCGATACCGGCGGGGTGGGCTTGGGTCTGGCTCTGGCACGTCGGATCGCGCG
The DNA here is from genome assembly GCA_903891165.1 of uncultured Pseudomonadota bacterium. Lineage (GTDB taxonomy): Bacteria > Myxococcota_A > UBA796 > UBA796 > SXON01 > CAITDR01. Next base: position 8,392 of record CAITDR010000285.1, on the reverse strand, counting down.
CGCGCACGGAGGCGAATTGGTGGCCGAGCAAGGGAGTCTCGGCGGTGCCCGCCTGCGGATGACCCTGCCGCTCTGATTTGCGGGCAGGGGCTTACACGCGCTCACAATCGCGCACAGAAGTGCAACGGTGTACGTGCGGGCGATGCCGTACATTCAGGGCAGGAGGTAGGGATGAGAGAGCAGCTACAGCACCTCGCGATCAGCCCCAGCGGCTTTGTCTTTGACCCGATGACCGGGGCCACCTTCACCGCCAACCGCAGCGCGATGGTGCTGCTGGAGGGGATCCGGGATGGGAAAAGCCTCGAAGAGTTGACCAATACCCTCGAAAAAGGCTTCGAGCAGCGCGGGGCGGATCTGCGCCGCGACGTTCTGGAGTTTGTGCGATCTCTCCAGGATGAGGGCATGCTTCCCCGCGAATTTGAGCTGGAGTGAGCATGAAACCCTTCTCTGCCCGTGTGGCCGTGACCGGCCTGAATGCCACCGACAACCCCGGACCCGGTGTGGCCGTCGCCCGGGCACTGCGCGAGGATCCCGCCTTCAACGGGCAGATCATCGGCCTGGCCTACGACGTGATGGATCCCGGCATCTACCACAGCGGCCTTTTCGACGCCTGCTTCCTCATCCCCTACCCTTCTGCAGGTCGGGAGGCCCTTTTTGAGCGCCTCGCCTACATCCAGGATCTGGTGGGCATCGACGTGCTGATCCCCAACCTGGACAGCGAACTTCCGGCGTTGTTGGACCAGGAACACCGCCTGGAAGCCATGGGAATCCGCACCTTCTTGCCCAGCCGCGAGGCCTACGACCGCCGCACCAAGGCGCGGCTGGACGAGCTGCGGGAGCAGCATGGGGTCGCCGTACCCCGCTCGGAGACCCTCTCCGAGGTGGCGCCCCTCTATGCGCTGGCCGGAAAATTCAATTTTCCTTTGGCGGTGAAAGGTGTATTTTATGGAGCAGAAATCTGCCATTCTTTGGATGAGGCGGTCGCCGCCTTCTACAAAGCGGCGGCGACCTGGGGCCTGCCTATTATTGTCCAGGAATTTGTGCCCGGCGAAGAGTTCAATGTCTGTGCCGTGGGCGATGGCGAAGGGGGCCTCGTGGGCGCAGTAGCAATGAAAAAGCTGGTTCTTACCGACAAAGGCAAGGGCTGGGCCGGGGTGACCATCCAGGATCCCCGGCTGACCGCTCTGGCCGCCCGGGTGGTCGCGGCGCTGAAGTGGCGCGGTCCCTGCGAGATCGAGGCCAAGCTGCACCCCAAGAAGGGCTACCAGCTTTTAGAGGTCAATCCTCGCTTTCCTGCCTGGTGTTACCTGACGGCAGGCGCCGGACAGAACCAGATCAGCGCGGTGGCCCAGATGGCGGCGGGGGAAAAAATTGACCCGCTGCCCCTGGCCCGGGTGGGCACCACCTTCATCCGCATCTCTCTGGACCAGATTGTCGAACTTACCCAGTTGGAAGCTATCTCAACCCGTGGTGAAATCCTCCCCGAAGCCCTCCTGGAGACCGCATGAGCAGCCGCCCTGTCTACGAGACCCCCAGCCTGCAGCGTCACCGTTCCGGCACCATGAACAAAATGGGCGGCATTCCTGCGCTTCGTCCCGTTTCGCACATTGAAGGTGTGGATGTGGAGGAGCTGGTGGAAAAATACAGCTCTCCCCTCTTTGTGTACAGCGAGCGATCCATTGTGGATCGCTACGTACAGCTCCGTGACCAGCTGGAGCGGCGCTGGCCCAAGGTGCAGCTGGCCTGGTCCTACAAGACCTGCTACCTCGACGCCATCTGTCGTATCTACCACCGCGAAGGATCCTGGGCAGAAGCGGTTTCTGACATGGAGGTGGAGAAGGCCTTGCGCAATGGCGTGCCGATGGATCACATCATCTTTAACGGCCCACACAAGACCGACCCCAGCCTTCTGGCTGCCCTTCGCGGCGGTGCCAAAGTTAACCTCGACAATTTCGATGAGATGGCGCGGGTGGAGAAGCTCTCGGAGGGTGCTGGGTTGGAGGCATCGGTGGGGCTGCGGCTGAACCTCGCGGCGGGATCCATTCCGCGCTGGGATCGTTTCGGCTTCAACCTGGACAGTGGGCAGGCCTGGGACGCGGTGCGCCGCATGTTGGGCGCGGGAAAACTGCGGCTGGCCGGGTTGCACTGCCACCTGGGTACCTTCATCCTCGACACCGCTGTCTATGGAGAGGCGACAAAAAAAATCGTCGCCTTTGCAAACCGCTTGAAGAAGGAGCTGGGCATCGTCCTGGAGTACATCGATCTGGGCGGCGGTTTCGCCAGCAAAGCTCGGTTGAAGTCCTCTTACCTGCCGCCAGAGGAGATCACCCCTTCCGCCTCGCAGTACGCCGAGGCCATTGGTGACGCTCTCAGTGAGCTGGACTACAGTCCTGACCAGTTGCCAATGCTTTTTCTAGAAACCGGCCGTGGGCTCATCGACGAGGCGGGCACGCTGATCGCCACCGTGCTGGCCAACAAACGCCTCGCCGATGGACGACGTGCGGTGGTGCTGGATGCGGGGGTGAACCTGCTCTATACCTCCACCTGGTACCGGCACGATGTGGTACCCACTGCGCCCACTTCGGGTGCACCTGAGCCCACCATCCTCTTTGGACCACTCTGTATGAATATCGACGTGGTGGGAGAAAATCTGATGCTTCCCCCGCTGGAAGTCGGAAGTCGCGTACTGATCCGGCCGGTGGGCGCCTACAACGTGACTCAGTCCATGCAGTTTATTCACCTGCGCCCGGCTGTGGTGCTGGTGGGCCAGAATGGGCAGGTCGGGGTGATCCGTCGGGCAGAAACCCTGGAAGATCTTACCATTGGTGAGCAGGTACCGGAGTGGATCGGCCGATGAGACGCCTGCTCCACAGCTACAGCGCGGTGCTGTTCTGCCAGTCTCAGCCGGTGGGCGCGCTGCTTCTGCTGGCGACGATGATCGTCCCAGAAGTTGGGATCTCCGGGCTGTATTGGGTGCTGGCATCGCTGGGTTTCGCGACAGCCCTGGGACTGGACCGCGACGCGCTGGAAGCTGGCACCTGGAGCTATTCAGCACTTCTGACCGGGCTTTTGTTGGGTGCCTGGTACCCCTGGAGCTGGACGCTGGCTGCTGTGGGCCTGGTGGGGTCACTGGCCAGCGTGCTCCTGCAGGCGGCACTGGGCGGGGTCCTGCGCACCCACCTGGGACTCCCCGCCTTGTCCCTTCCTTTTGTGGGCCTGTCCTGGATGCTTTTGGGCGGGACGGCGCAGCTGGCCGGGGTGGAGCTGCGGGCGGAGCGGGCCTGGGGTCTGGTGGAAGCGGGCGAGGATCTTTTGAGCGGATTTGGAGCAATTTTTGCAGTTCCGAATATGGTTTCGGGGGGTCTGGTACTGGTGTCCCTGCTGTTGTGGAGTCGGATTGCCGCCGTACACGCCCTGATCGGGCTCGGGGTGGGGGCGGTGCTGAACACAGTGCTGCGCGGAATGCCCCTGGGGCTGGATGCACTCACCCTCTCCTTCAACTGTATTTTTACCAGCATCGCACTCGGATCTATTTTTGTCCTTCCGGGAGCTTCATCCCTATTGCTGTCGGTGGCGGGGGCGCTGCTGGCCGGTGTGGTCTCGGTGGGCATCGCCCGACCCCTGACGGCGATGGGGCTGAGCCCGCTGGCAATGCCCTTCAATCTTGTCGTTCTGGGCTCTCTCTACGCATTGGCTTTCCGACGTGCGGATGCCCAGCCGCGACTGGTCGGGGTGCCCGGCCCTTCGCCGGAAGCAAGCCTGCGGAGCTTCCAGACCCGGCAGCGGCGCTTCGGCGTGCGGGTGCCGATCCGTTTGCGGCTTCCTTTTCGTGGGGTCTGGGTGTGTACCCAGGGGAACAATGGCGCACACACCCATCAGGGTTTGTGGGCGGATGGCCTTGATTTTGAGGTGGTGGATGCAGAGGGCAAACGGCACAGCAATGCGGGTAGCAAGCTGACCGACTGGCACTGCTATGGGCTGCCGGTCTGCGCACCGGCGGTGGGCACGGTGGTGGAGGTGGTGGATGGGCTGCCCGATAACACCATTGGCAACGTCGATACGCTTTCGCCTTGGGGAAACCTCGTTATCCTCCAACATGGTCCTGCCCTTTTCAGTGTGGTTGCCCACCTCCAACCGCGGTCAATCCGGGTGAAGAAGGGCGAGGTGGTCAGCGACGGACAGGAGCTGGGCCGCTGTGGCTCCTCTGGCCGCTCTCCCGTTCCACACCTGCACTTTCAGCTCCAACCAACGGCAGCGATTGGCGACCGTACCCTACCGGTCGCCTTCCACGGCACCGTGCGACTCGGAGAGGTTGCCGAAGTCTGCGCCGAATATTGCCCGAAAGAGGGGGACAAGGTGTCCAATGTACAGGTGGATCCGGCGCTGGTACGGGCGCTGGCGCTGCCGCCAAGTCGGAAGCTCAGCACGGTACTGCGGAAAGGAGAAGAGGTGAGAAGTGAAGAATTGCTGAGCGAGGTGGATAGCCTGGGCAGCCGGAGCCTGGTGAGCATCGGCCGGCCAGGGCGGCTCTGGTTCGATAGCCGGGAAGACACTTTTGTATGTTATCACTACGAAGGACCTAAAGAAGGTGCGCTTTTTGTGATCGCCTGTGCGATGTCCAGGCTGCCCCTGTGCGGCAGTCGGCTGCAGTGGACCGACCACCTGGATGCACGACAGCTTGGCGGGGTGGGCTGGTGGGAGGATCTGCGCGGGCTGGTGTTGCCCCCCTCCAACCTGGCGCTGCGCTACAGCCTGACCGAGGAAGATGGTGCGGCAGTCCTACGTGCGAGCTCAGAAGAGCCAAATCCACGAATTGTAAGCAAGACTACACTATCTCGGCAGCGGGGGATCGAGCGGATCCAGCTACGTTTGGATGGGGTAGAAATGGAGCTGCAATGTTTATCCTGATCCTCTCAGCATGGGCGGGTGAAGTGGAAGATGCTCGGGCGGCCGCGCTGCGCTACCCGCAGGACTATGGGACACAGCTTCGACTGGCGCAGGTGGCGACCGACCCGAAAGAAGCTTTGGAAGCCTGGAAACAGGCGCGGGCGATCTCCGCTGGCAACCTGGAGGTGTACCTGGGGATGGTGGAGGCGGCCCTGGAAGCCGGAGATGTTCTGCTGGCGCGGGAAGTAGGAAAAGAAGCGGTCACCTTGGCGCCTGAGAGCGCAGTTGCGTGGCGACTGTACGCCCTGGCCCAGGCCACACCGAGTAGGCTGGAGGCCCCAGCTTGGGCGACGCTGCGGAGCCAGAAGGCGGTGCGGGCGGCGCTGAGCCGAGAGCCCGAGGGCATGTGGTCCGACTGTCTGAGAGCCTGGAACCGGCTGCGGCTGGGCGATGTAGCTGGGGCGCGGCAGGTGGACGCGCAGGTGGACTGTGCGCCGGATCTGGGCGGGAAAACCGCTCTTTCGGCAGGATTTTACCTGAGTGGAACTGCAGTTCCCACACAAAGCCTGGGGGGCAGCGGGACACTTTGGGCAGGCGCGACGCTGGACCAGAACCTGAGTGTGGAGCTTCTAGGCCGCTATTCCGCCTATCAGGTGCCGACAGGGGGCGGAGGCGGCGGCGGAGGGGCGCTGTATGGGAGGCTGGGCTACGGCCGGGGTGTGGCGGGCGGCTCGGTTTTTGGAGGAGGAAGCTGGGGAAGTACCAACACCCTGACGGAACCCCCGATAGGGGGGAACGAGCCGGCTCTCCTGGTCACCCGAAGCAGCACCGGCAGTGTGGGTGGGCAGATCTGGGCGAAGGTCGGGCTTTCTCTGCATCTGGAGGGGGTGGTGAGCCTGGGGGGGAACACCGACCACGCGGAGTTTCCCGAGGGGGCACCAGTGGGTGCCCCTGCCGCGCCGGAGGATGTGGCCTATGCAGAGCGTGGCTGGCAGCTTTCGGGGGGGATTGGGGTCCCGATCCTGCGCGGACTGAGCCTGGAATTGGGCGGGCAGCTCAGCAACCACTACCAGGAGAGCCGCAACGGCGACCTGCTGACCTATGTGGACATTCCCACGGAAGTTGGACCGTTGGGACTGGGAATTGCCGCGGTGCGCTACCAACGGGAGGGTCTGGACCTCGTCGCCGGAGGCCGCTTCGGGCAGGAGATCAACCCCTTCCGGGTGGGAAGCCTGCTGCACTACGATCTGGATCGCCCCTTTGGAAGCTCTTTTTTCGCGGAGGGCAGCATCCGGCTGGCCCAGCCGCTGTGGCTGAACGCGGGCTACGACTTCCTGACGCTGCCGGAGACGACGGCCGAGGACGCAAGCAGCCTGCACATGGTAACCCTTGGACTTGTCTTTACCCCAGGAGCATTCTGATGTTTCCTCGCCTGCTGTTGATTCTCTCTGCGATGGTGTTGCTCTCCCCCGTCGCCCAAGCCGCCGGGAGCTCCTCCGAACGCTACCAGGAAAGCTATGCCTTGGAGGCTGCCTATTCCTACCAGCGTGCACTGGAGAAGCTGGAAGGTATCACCCCTACCGGTGCCGACGCTTGGCTGCTCCCCCTCCGCAAAGGCTGGCTGCTCTACCTGTTGGGCCGCTACGAGGAGTCCGTGGTTGCCTACGATCAAGCGGCCAAAGCGGCCCTCCCCGGCTCCCTGGAGGCCGTCCTGGGCCGCAGCCTGCCCCTGATGGCACTGAAGCGCTGGGCCGAAGCCGAGCGTGACTGCCGCGCCGTGCTGAAGGCCTCGCCCGGCAGCTACACCGCCCAGAGTCGTCTTGCCTATGTGCTCTACAACAGTGGCAAATTTGCAGAGGCGGGGACCGAATATGGTGCCCTGGTAACAGCATGGCCTTCCGACGTGGAGATGCGCGCCGGCCTGGGCTGGGCACTGTTGAAGCAGGGCAAAACTGCGGAGGCCAAGGCCGCTTTTGAGCTGGTATTGTATCTGGTGCCAGATCATGCTTCGGCGCGGCAGGGGGTGGCTTTGGTGAGGTGATTGGGAGAGGGGAGGAAGTTGTGGTTGCGACGTGACTCTGAGGTGAGTCACTACCAAAAACCCAGATCCTACCAAGGATCCCCCCACGCCACACTCAACCCCAGCTCAAAGCCCCCCGCCCCGATCCTCCCCGGATCATCATTCACCCCCGAAAAACCCAGCGGCGCCCAGCTCCAGGAAATCTCCGGGCGCAGCTCGACTTTGCGCACAGGGATGTGCAGGCCGATGCCCAGACCGGCACTCGCAGTCCAGATCGGGGTCTGGCCGTAGGAAGTCGCGTACCAGCCTGCCATCCGGGGGCTGAACACCAGCTGGGAAGGGCCTAAGTCCCAGCCGATCAGCAGGGGGAGTTGGAGGGAAAGGACCTGCCAGGGGGCACCGCCCAGGGCGGGACGGTGGTAGAGCACCGAGGGAGCCAGGGAAAGGTGGGGGTCGTAGCCCTCTTTGCTGCCGTGCAGCAGGAACTTGCTATCGAAGGCGGCGCCGAAGGTGGTGAACCAGGAAGGGAGACCAAAAAGCCATCCTCGTCCGCCGATCTCAATACCGGGAGCGATGCCCCGATGGTAGCCGCCGGAGATCTGGATCCATGGCAGGGTGAAGCTGCCCGATGGGCTGATCGCCGGGGAAAAACCTGAAAGATTGCCGCCGCTGGAGAACTGGCCCTCGCCCACCGCCAATGGGGTGGCGCGTCCCAGATCCAGGCTGCTGGCGCAGGCGAGAAAGAGAAAGATCATCCTTCCACCGGCGTAAAGGCCAGGAAGCCCACACACATGTCCTGGTCGTTGTCGCCCCAGGCAATGTCCCGCGACTCTACACCATTCGGCTGGTTAGCGGCGGAATTGTCGAAGCGGCACTCCAGATACAGCTCGTCCTCGGGGTTCAGCCGCCGGGGGCTGTTGTACCAGTAGGGCTGTTCCCAGCCGAAGCGCCACTGGGGAATTTCCAAGAGGCACTCGGTGCTTTGATCAGGAAGAATGCGCAGGATCCGCATCCGGCTGGCGTAGCGGTGCATATGCGGGGTGGCGCCCTGCAGATCCACCGACTGCCCCCCAATGAACAGGCTGGGGTTGAAACGGTAGGTGAAGACCGCATCGGGATCTCCCGCTTTGATCTTCATTCCGAGCGCGGCAAGCCAAGCCGCATTGGCGACAACAATCGAGCTGGACGGGGTGGCCTTCTCATCCAGGCGGAAGTCGATGGTGGTCAGGTCGGGCTCGGGAGGAGCACCGCGCGTGCTATAGTGCACTTGCAGGATCATCGTCGCCCCGACAGGGATTTCCGTGCCGATGCCGCGCGGATAGTCGCCGCCCACCAGGCTTCCGCCCAGGGGCACCACCTGCAAGTCCCCCACCCCGCCGCCACAATCAAAACCAGGCCCATCGCTGGCTTCGTCCAGCTTTTCCAGTGCTCTTTTCTGGGATTTTGGCGCCCAGGACACCACGATGTGGTGTGCCAGGGCCCGCG
>CAITDR010000284.1 GCA_903891165.1 uncultured Pseudomonadota bacterium | reverse complement strand
GGTACCCACCACCCGACCGCAGCTTTCGTACGCCATCTGAAGCGAAACATCCCCCTGGGCCAGCCCGCTGGTGGTGACCTTGTAGGCTACCCCGAAGCGTACCAGCGCCACGGACTCCAGCATTGTGGTTACATCCACCGGGCTTCCGCACCACTCCCCGGCGTTTGTATGACTGGACCCTACCACGTCGGGAGCGGAAGGATCGTCGGCCCGGGTCACAGCAGTCTGTATCGCCACCTGCACCTGGAAAATGCTGGAAGTCGCCTTGCTCTTTAACAGCACATGAATGCGGCTCAGGGTAGCGGCAGGCAGCCACCCAGTGAACCACTCATAGGCGATGGTTTCCGCCGTAGCAACAAGGCGCTTTTGCACCACCGGGGTCAGGTTATCACAGGCCATTTCTGATTGGTCCTGCCCTCAAGCATTCTTCAGCCCCCCCCCCCCGCGCAAGGGGAAAGGACAAATTGATCCCATTTCCGTAATATCGACTACTTCTCCCTCGCCCCCATCCCCCAAGGCACCAGCGCCACCCCTACCACACACAACAGCACCGCCACCCCAAAATGCCCCACATAGCCAAGATTTTCCGCGACCACCCCCGAAATTGCACTGGCGACCCCCGTCGCAAAGACCACTGCACTCGCCTGGACGGTATAGTCGGTGGCTTCCAATTTGGGGCGGCAGCGATCCATCATCGCCGTAAACAGTGCCACCGTCGCCATTCCGCCGGTCAGGTGCTCGATTGCCGTGACCGCTACAAGGCGTTCATAGGTACTTTCGTAGGCCACCAAGCCATAGGCCGCCACGGAAAGAGCCTGAAGAACCGCGAAGATCAACAGCGCCTGCTGTCGCCCAAAACGCCGCGCTCCGAGTCCCCCCAATAGCGCCCCGGTCAGGCCCATGACACTGCCGACCGTACCCGAAAGATAGCCGACATCCTCCAGATCCAAGCCACGATCCACCAGGAGCGGCTTCACCATCGCCGAGGCCAGCGCATCCCCCGCCTTGTACATCCCCAACAGCGCCACCCACCGCCCCAGCCCGGGCCGCCAATACCAGCGCAGCGAGAGCAGGTCCGGGCTCTGCACCTCCGGGGCTCGATCCTCTTCCTTATGCAATAAAATCGGCACTGTACACAATAGCGTGATCCCCGCCATTGTGTAAAAAGCGCCCGCCCAGCCCCGCCTGGCCAGATAGACCAGCAGAAAGCCGCCGCCAACAATCATTCCCACTCGGTAGGCGGCCACCTGCAGACCGTTCCCCAGCCCCCGCTCCTGCTCCCGCAAGATGCCCACCGCGAGTCCGTCCGTGGCGATGTCCTGCGTGGCGGAAAAGAAGCTCACCGCCAGGATCGCCACCATAAAAAGGTCCAACCGGGTGGGATCGATCTGCGCCAGGCCCACCAGCAGGACCACCGTGGAAAGCTGAAGCGGAACAATAAAACTCCGCCTCCTCCCAAAGCGCGGCAAGCCGTAGCGATCCACCAGGGGAGCCCACAGAAACTTCAGACCCCAGGGCAGCGCCAACAGGGATGTCATCCCGATGTCGGGCAGAGAATAGCCCTGCTGCCGCATCATTACCGGCAGAGACTGCGTAAAAAAGCCGAAGGGCAGCCCCTGGGAGAGGTAGAGCCCCGTCAGCAGCGGTACCCAGGCCCATCGCTTCATGACAGCAGTGGCCCAAGCTGAGGATCCCAGCTTCTTTGACCTATTTTCAGGGCGGGCAGCTCGATCTCCCCCTCCGACGGCAGCCGATGCCCACCCGGACCCTCCAGGTGCAATTCCCGAACCGGCCCAATCTCCGCACCTTTTACGGAGATTTTTGCTGAGCCGCCCGGCCAGACCACCCGCCATCCCTCACTCTCCGGCAGCAACTTCAGCGCCAACTTCCCCGATCGTTCGCCGAAAAGCAGCCGTTGCGGCATGTCCGGCAGCGGCGCCATCGAACCGGAGCGCAAATCCACAGCACCCGCCCCCGCCCAGGCCGCCCAGCTTCCATCATCCACCGGCAACGCCGCCCTCGGCGCAGAAGTCCGGCGGGGATCCTGCTTTTTGATGGGTTTTTGCAGAGCCGCCGGCACCTCTTTCCCCATGGCCCTCCATGCAGCGGCGAGGTGGGCGCGAAAAAGCCGGTCGAATTCCATGGCAAAGGGGGTGGAAAAATCGTCTCCGTACCACCAGAACCAATCACTGCCCTCGGCCGCCAACAGGTGCATCCGTGCGGACGCTGGTCTGCCCGCCTCCTCCCAAGCCTGCCGCGCCTCCCGCAGCAGCCCCCAGGCCTCCTGATCCTCTTTCTGCCCGATCCAGATGCCAAAATCCGCGTTGATCCAGGACCCGGTGTGGATCCGTCGGATTTTTCCAACCGGTGTTTCCGCCGCCAGCTCCGCACAGCTCCGCGTCCGCCCACTTCCCAGAAATTCCGTCAGAAAACTCTCTCCCGCATCCGGGTAGCCCTCCCATGGATTTTCTCCATCCAGGGCCAACAAAACGGAGCTATCGCCCGCACGCCGCAGCAGATCCTCGGCCGCCTTTTTTCCCTCCCAATTGGCATAGACAAAGCCGATGCGGTCCGACAGCTCCCGGTCCCGAAAAAGACCCCGCAAAGGCCCCACTTGCCAGCTTCCCCGGTGTCCCTGCGCTTCGCCGCCCTCCCGATCACTATGTTCCAGCACCCCCTGATCGGTGGCAAACCAGGAAAAACCCGCCTCAGCGGCCAGCTCGATCACTTCCGGGCTCACCGACCCCTCCGAGGGCCAGAGCCCGCGCACCGGGGCCAGCTCGCCTACCCGCTGCCGGGCGGCATGCAGTTGCAGGCGCGCATCCTCGGGAAAGCGGAAGCCTGGATCAGGATTTCCCGGCATACAACGCTGGGCATGAGCGTTGTCCACCAACAGGGGCAGGATGGGGTGGAAGTAGGGAGAGGCGGAAAGCTCCGGGCCTCCCCGATAGAGATTTTTCAGATCCTGCAGGATCTCCGTCTGGATCTGGAGCACCCGCAGCTTTTCGGCCTCGCTGAAGCCGGCGCCCTTCCGACGCAGCTCCCGCAGCTCCGGCCAGTCCTGCAGCGCCGAAAAACCGAACCAGGCGAGGTTGGTCCAAACCTGCACATCCTGAAGAGCCTGCGCATCAAAATGCTCTCCCGCATCCCGACGCGCCCGCAGCCGCCCCCAGGCCGGAAACCAGCGAAAAGAGGAGGGGTGCCCATGGAAAAAACTGTCCAACATCCAGGAGATTTCGTGGGGGCGCAGGCTGTGCACCGGCCGGAGCGCCAGCTCCTGGTGGATGTCCGTCCCTCCCGCCGCGTAGCGATCCCACTGGTCCAACAGCGAGGGCACCAGGTTCAAGGTCAGCTTTGCACCTATCTTTTTGGCGAGGATGGGCACATCACGATAGCCGCGGGTGGCATGAAGCCGTACCCAGGGCATTGTGGGGCGTCCATCCTTGGGATCCCGATAGTCGGGCTGGTGCATGTGGAGGAGGAGCGCGATCATGCCCGAAGATTAACCGGAATTTGCACGTCCGCCTGAAAGGTGACGGAGGCGGTCAAACCGGATAGACTGCCGCCCCCACGGAGGCAACCATGGATATCTTCGAACAGCTCTCCCAGTATGGCCACGAGGAAGTCGTTTTCTGCCGGAACGACGACGTCGGTCTGCGCGCCATCATCGGCGTCCACAACAGCACCCTGGGGCCTGCCCTCGGTGGTTGTCGCTACTACAATTATGCCTCCGAAGCCGAGGCCGTTCGCGACGTGCTGCGCCTCTCCCGCGGCATGACCTACAAGGCCGCCGTGGCGGGCCTGGATCTGGGCGGCGGCAAAGCGGTGATCGTCGGCGATCCCGCCATGAAGACCGAAGCCTTGTTCCGGGCTTTTGGCCGCTTTGTGGACTCCCTGGGCGGCCGCTACATCACCGCCGAGGACATGAACACCACGGTGGAGGATATGGACAATATCCGGCGGGAAACCAAGTGGGTTACCGGATCGGCTGCCGCTCACGGCGGCTCGGGCGATCCCTCGCCGGTCACCGCCTGGGGTGTCTTCCACGGCATCCGCGCCTGCCTCGAAGTCGTCTACGGCTCTCCCGACCTTGCCGGGCGCACCATCGCCATCCAGGGTGTGGGCAACGTCGGCTACTGGCTGGCCAAATACCTGCATGAATCCGGCGCAAAGCTACTCTACGCGGACATCTCCAGCCGCCGCCTGAAGCGGGTGGTCGAAGAGTTCGGCGGCCAGGTTCTGGAAGGGGACGAGTTCTTCCGTGCGCAGGCAGATGTGTTGGCACCCTGCGCAATTGGCGGCATCATCAATGCCCGCACCATCCCCATGATCCAGGCACCCATCATCGGTGGGGGCGCCAACAACCAGCTCGATGACGAGACCCGGGATGGCGCCGCCGTCTCTGAGCGTGGAATTGTGTATGCCCCTGACTATGTGATCAACGCCGGTGGGCTGATCAACGTCTATTCCGAGCTGAAGGACTATCCTCGGGAAAAGGCGATGCAGGATGCCGCCAACATCT
>CAITDR010000283.1 GCA_903891165.1 uncultured Pseudomonadota bacterium | reverse complement strand
GTCAATGGGCAGCAACCTGGCACCGCCTTCGCGCACGGCGCTTAAGAAAACCTCCGCGCCCACCACCAAGGCCTCCTTGTTGGCCAACAACAAACGCTTGCCTGAGCGGGCAGCTGCCAGGCAAGAAGACAAGCCAGCAGCACCCACAATGGAGGCCATCACCGTGGTGACTTCGCTGTCGCAAGCCACTTGGTCCAAGGCGGCAGGGCCAGACAACACCTCGACCCCCCCGACCAGCTCCGCGCCGAGGTCAGCGCTGCCGGGCAGTCGGTGGGCGTGCGCTATCTGGTGGTCCACATCGATCCCATGGCCCGACCCGACCAGCACGACATTGCAGTACGGGCGATCAAAGAGGTGTTTACGCCTCTCTCCGAGATTCCTTCCCTCAAAGTCTATGCGCTGTGGTAGGACCATCGTATGACGATCTGTGAAGGTCTGGGCCCCCTCTCCGAACGAACGCTGCTGTACCAGAGTGTGGGGGCCTGGCAGCAGCGGCAGCAGCGTCCAGGGCTGAAGCTGGGCGAAAATACGCTCTGCTCCAACCGTTTTCTGGAGTTGCTCTGTAAGGAGGGTCCCGGACAGGCCCGCTGTACCGCCACCTCCTTTCAGCCGGTGATCGCCCTGGCCGGTACTCTGGATCTCTCCTGGTCTCCCCAGCCCAGCCAAAGCCTTTCGGTGCGTGACATTCCCGCAGAAGAACGTCCTCTTCCCCCCCTGGGTCTGGACGGCGGAACGATGGACCTTTTTGTTGCCAACGCCTGGGCTACCCCCGGAGAGCACTGGCTGCAGCTGTTGTGGGCCAACCTCTTGGGCATGGGGCCCTGGCTCTGGTCGGCGCTGGTCGGTTCGGGTTTTTCGATGGTTTGGAATCTTTCATCGGGTTTTCTGCGGGCGTGGTCCACGGATCCGTCGGCAGTGGCGGCGGTGTTGAGTCATCGAGAGCCGCGGGCCTATGTACATCCTTCGGCAGTGGTGGAGGGCTGCTACCTGGGGAGAGGGGCACGGGTGGGCGCGGGCTCTGTCCTGCGGGGCTGCATCCTCGGGGAGGGCGCCCTGGTGGAGGAGATGGTGATCCTGGAGGGCTGTGTGCTGGGGGCCGGGGCGAGGGTACAGCGGAAGGGAGGTGCGAAGTTTTCGTTGTTGGAGGAGGCCTCGGCGCTGGCGGGCCACATGCAGCTTGGCGTACTCGGCAAGGGCAGTATGGTAAAGCACGGGGCGGCCCTGATGGATCAGGCGCTGGGCGCAAAAGTGCGGGTGCGGGTGGAGGGCAAGCTGGTGGAGGCGCCGCTGGGGCTGGCCGGGGTCTGTGTGGGGCCAGGGGCGATGGTGGGAGAGGGCATCAAAATTGGCCCCGGAAGGGTGATTCCCGCTGGCCTGATCATCCTGCCTGCCGCCGATCAGGTGCTCACCAACCCGGAGGTGCCCGAGGGCTGCACACGCGCAAGGATGGCGGGAAACCGACTGGAGCCCATCGCATGAGGTGGGGAGAACCTGCATTTTCCGAGATGCTCTTGGGGGGCTACCTGGGGCTGATGAGCCTCCTTTGGGGAGGCCTGGCCGCAAGTGTGGGGGGCTGGCAGCGGAAATTTGCGCTTCCCGAGCTGCCCATTGCCGAATTCCCTCGGCTCTCCATCTGCCTGCCGGCGCGGAACGAGGCCCACCAGATCCGAAGCTGCCTGGAGGCGGCGCTGGGGGCCGACTACCCCGCGCTGGAGCTGATCCTGGTGGACGACCACTCCACCGATGGCACCGCGCAGATCGCCGCCTCTCTCCAGGATCCTCGCCTGAAGATATTGACAGGTCAAGACCTGCCCAGCGGTTGGGCGGGCAAGTCCTGGGCCTGCATGCAGGCGGCCGAGGCGGCCAGCGGCGAGCTGCTACTGTTTATCGACGCCGACGTGGAGCTGGGGCCAAACAGCCTGCGGCAGGCGGTAGCGGTGCTGCAGGCGCGGAAGCTGGCGATGCTTTCACTGTTTGGGACCTGGAAGCTGGAGAGTTTTTGGGAGAAGGTGGCCATACCGGTGATCGGCTGGTTTGTGCGCGGGGCCACCGACCTGGAGGCGGTGAACAGTCCAGGCCGGAAAGAAGCCTTTGCCAATGGGCAGTTTATTCTTGTGCGTCGGGATGCCTATATGCAGGCAGGCGGGCATGGGGCGGTGCGGGCTTCGGTACTGGACGATGTGCGGCTGGCCCAGAGCTTCAAGCAGCAGGGGCTGGCGCTCGGACTGTATCACGCGCCGGAGGCCTTCCGGGTGCGACTGTACCGACGGCTCTCCGAGATTGTGCAAGGCTATACTAAGAATTTCTACGAAGGGATGAACCGGAACCCGCTGATGGCGCTCGGTGCCATCCTGTTTTTATTTGTGGGAAGTGGGCTGCCCTACCTGCTGCTTCTCGCCGCGCTGTTCTGGCCGAAGGGGCTCTTTGTAGGGCTGGAAACTTCCTGGCTTTGGACCGCCTGGATCCTGGGGATCTGCGTGCTGCCGCTGGTCTTCCGGCTGCGGTTGGAGCGTGCAGACGGTCGCGACGGAAGCTATGCGTGGAGTCATCCACTCGGGAATGTGATCCTGGGCTTGGTGCTGCTGAGGTCGATGTTTGTGGTGCGGACCGAGTGGAAGGGGCGCTCCTTTCACGACGGGAAGGCCGGCTGAGCCTTTGCTGATGGCTGGGGACGGGCTATAAAGAGAGCTTCGGAGGTTTGGATGCTGCTCACTCTCGCCCTGATTGCCTGCGAGCCGACAGAGCCCCGCTTTGTTTTTGAGTTCACGGGGGGATCACCGTTGGAGGTGGATACCATCGCGAATGACAGCAATGGCG
>CAITDR010000282.1 GCA_903891165.1 uncultured Pseudomonadota bacterium | reverse complement strand
CTACTGAGGCGGGCGCGCCCCCAGCAGGCTATGAATCCCACGGAGAGACCCGATGTTCAAGCTCAGCAAAGAAGTGGTGGCAGAGATGCTGGCGGATGATGCCGCTCTGGGCACCCTGCGGAACCAGTACAGCACCGATGAAATCTGGGATCTCCTGGAGGACAAAGACCAGATTGAGGACGAGGAGGCGCTGTTCAACGCCCTGATGGATGTGACCTACTCCACACGGCCCAAAGGTCACCTCTGAGTTGGAGGGCGGCCGCCGCCTCTGGCGGCGCCCGCCTGGAGTGAGCTGGAAAATTGCTGCTTATTTCCATTGCCTCTGCTGAATGAGCCCTCATTCAGTGGTCAACCGTGCACGGTACTCTCCGATCGGTACCCCCTCCCCTCCCCGGCTCAGCACCAGTCCCAGGTCTACGGTGTTCCCGTCCTGGGAATCCAGAAAATCGAGCGCCAAGCCGCGTTGTTTCGCGCGGACCTGAAGTCCGGCCACCGAGAGCACCCCGCCCGGCGCGATCTGCACCCCCACCCGCAGACGGGGCGCCGGGCCACGCTGCGCCTCGACTTGGTCCAACAGACCGTCCAATTGCACCAGATCCTGCACTGGCACCAGAGAAACTCCGCTATCCAGAAGCGGAACTCCCCAGCGTCCCAGCGAAAGCAACCCCACAAACACTGTGGCGATCGGATGTCCCTTCCAGGTGGACCGCCCCAACACCGCCACCGAAAGAGCCCACAGCCCCCAGACCGGCAGCAGGTAGCGCGGCTGAGGAAGTTGCGTCAACAGCGAAATCCCCAGGAGGTAGGCACCGGACCAGAGCAACGGTCGTAGCGCCTTTGGCGACGTCAAGAGCGCCCCAACCACCGCGATCAGCCCCACCGGGCCAACCAGCGCGGGCAGAAAGGACAGGGCCAGCTTGATCCGTGCCCCCGTTCCCACAATCCCGACAAACTCTCTTGGAATATTCGCATTTCCCCTGGCATAGTCCAGAAGCTGTGGCAGACCCGGCCCGTAGAGCAGCAGCCCCACGACCACCAGCCCACCCACCAGCTTCCAGCGCCCCTCCTTCTGAGAAACCAGGCTATCCATGCCCATTCCCGCCAGACCCGCCACGGCCGCCAGCTTCACCGGCAGCGCCATCGCCATGGCCCAAAGAGGGCTTCGTCCCTGCAATATCCACGCCGCCGCCAGCACCACCGCTCCCGTCAGGGGCAGATCCAACATCAGCCGATGCCCCTGGTACCAGAACATCGGGTGCCCCACCCCCAACAACACCGCTAAGAAGGCTCCTTTTCTGCCCCCCAAGGCCTCCCCACCCTCCCAGAGCCCCACCACCAGGGCCACCGCCCAGGGCGCGAGCGCCAGCACCCCTACCCAGGTCCACGGCCCCAAAAACGCCATCCACAGCCCAATCCACACCGCCATCCAGCCGGGGTTGGGCACCGGCTGCACCCCGATACTCAGAAGGGCACTGACATCCAGGCTTTTCCAGGCATCCTGCGCAGCCATACAACGCAAGAGCAGTTGCGACGCATCCACCTCGGGAATCTCGCCCCGCCAGGCATTCAGGGCCACCAGGCAGAGGGCGAAACAAAAACCGGCCGCGATCTTCACCCGCTACCGGAGCGCGTTGGGATCGTTGTAGACCTCGGGCCTTGCACCCTTCGTGATTCCGATCTTCAGCGGGTCCACCGAGCCATCGACGTGGATTTTTCCTTTGTACCAGACTTCATTCTCCATAAAGTCGCGCACCTCAATAGAATGGATGCCGGGCACAAGACTCGTGGTCATCTTCCGGCTGTTGCGGAATTCCGCAACTTTTTCGCCGTCAATGTACACATTGGACCACTCGCCGTCGGTGGAGAGAAACTCCACATTCACCGGCGCGGTGCGCGGCGGGGGAGGCGGCGGTAGCGGAGAAGGTGGTGTTGGCGGCTCAGAAGTACCGGGGTAGTTGCCGGTGCTGCCGCCGGTCACCACCACGAGACCCCCGCCGCCGGGGACGATGACCCCGACCGAGGAATTCCAGCCCGGCCCGGTGGGCGGGCGCGAAGAATCATAGGGGCTGAAGCTGCCATTTTCATAGAAGAAGTTGGCATCGCTGCTGCGATCAGAGAGGCTGATACTCGTGGAGGCCAGCGGGCGCCCCATCGCCGTGCGCGCTTCCACAAGGTGGCGGCCGGGATTCAGCCCTTCGGCAACGATCTGGTTGCCGACGTCCGGGCTCTCCACAATCCGGCCATCCACCCAGATCACCACCGGGTTGTAGGTGAGCACGACGATCCGGGCGGCCGAGGCGAGGCTGGAAAGGAGCAGGAGCAAGGGAACCTCCGAGGGGGGACTTTATCCGGGTGAAAGAACAGCTTCAAGAAAGCTGTACAGACTACGCTGCCCTCCTACCTTTTCTTCGGCACCTCCGCGTCAAGGAAGGTCACCGCGGCCCTTGCCGGTAGATTGGCGTGCGGATACCGCAAGTCGGGACTTCTGCTCCATGCGCTTCCTTTTTCGCCAGCTTTCCTATGATCTCAACGCAAACCTCCTGCTGAGGCCCGCGCTCTGGCTGATCGCCTGCGGTCTGTTGTCGCTGGGGGTCCCGGTGGTGGAGCGTCGCCTTCTGCGGCCTATGCCGGCCTTCCGGCCACTTCTGGACTTTCTGAGCCTGGAACCGGGGACCGCTCAGACCTTGTTGTCCACGCTGGCCGGCTCGATGATGTCGGTGGTCTCGATGGTCTACTCCATCCTTCTGGTGGCGCTTTCACTGGCCTCCATTCAGTTTTCTACCCGGATTCTCGCCGGTTTTGTGCGCGATCGTTTCAGCCAGCAGGTTTTGGGGCTGTTCATCGGTACCTTCGCCTACTGCCTGGGGCTGCTGCGGAGTATCCGCAGTGATCCTGCCGATGTGCCCGGTCTGGCCGTCGCTTTGGCGATGTTGTTGGCCATGCTCTCGTTGGGCTCCCTGGTGCTGTTCATCCACCATATTGTCATGGGCATCCAGGCGAACGTGATCGTGGATCGGATCGCGGCGGAGACGGAGGGGGTGATCGCGACGGTTTTCCCGGAAGAAGCTCCAAAAGAGGAGAGTGGAGGAGGGAGAGGAAGCCGTCTGGTCCTGGCCCCACGGGCAGGCTATCTGCAGTTGATCGATATTGAAGGGCTGTTGGATCTTTCCGGCGGAAAAGCCATTGAAGTCCTCCGGCCTATGGGGAGCTTTGTGTCCACGGGGACCGCACTGTTCCGGGTGGACACCGCCCCGGAGCTGGATCGGCAGATGGTGAAGCTGGTGGACATCGGCCCCTTTCGCACCATGCAGGATGATGTGGAGTTCGGTTTTCGGCAGATCGTAGATATCGGCCTTAAAGCTATCTCTCCGGCAGTGAATGATCCCAGTACGGGCGCAACGTGCATTGATCACTTGGGACGGCTGCTGGGTGCGGTGGCGCGGCGCCACCCCCCACGCACCCACTTCGGGGCGCAGGGCCAGCTGGTGGTCCCCAACACCTGCTTTGCCGATCTGCTGGACCTTTCCGTGGACCAACTACGGCAATATGGCAAGACAGACATGGCGATCTGTCTGCGCCTGATGCGCGCCTTAGGCGACGTGGTGCCCTTTGTCCGCGATCCGGCCGACCGCCACCACCTGCTGCAGCATGCCAAGGTGATCCTGGAGAGTGCAGTGCGGAGCTTCCCCGAGCTGGACTGTGCGGAGCTTCATCGTCGTCATGCGGTCATCTTGGAGGAAGCGACAGCGACCGCTGAATGAAGCCTCATTCAGCAGAAGTGCTCTCAGATTCTGGCATTCTCCCGAACACCCTCCCCAGTACCTCCCGCGAGCGCCGCACATACCAGGCCGGATCACAGAGCCCGGCGATGGTCTCTGCGCCCAACAGCCCGCCCACCTCGGGATCGACCGCCAACAGCCTGGGAAGGGGCTGGCCGGTGGACCAGGTCACCATGGCGTTGCGCTGCACCCGCGCATAGGCTTCTTCGCGGCTGCAGCCCGCCTCCACCAGGGCAATCAGCACCCGCTGGCTGTAGAAGAGCCCTCCGCTGGATTCGAGGTTCCGCTTCATGTTCTGAGGATAGAGCACCAGCCCGCCCACCAGGCTCCGCAGCCGCACCAGCATAAAGTGCATCACGATGGTCGCGTCGGGAGCGATGACCCGCTCGACAGAGGAGTGGGAGATGTCCCGTTCATGCCACAGCGCCACATCTTCCATCGCCGGCAGGGCATAGCCGCGCAAAAGCCGGGCCAGACCGGTGAGATTCTCGGAAAGGATGGGGTTGCGCTTGTGCGGCATGGCCGAGCTGCCCTTCTGGCCAGCGGTAAAGGCTTCTTCGGCCTCCAGCACCTCCGTACGTTGAAGATGCCGGATTTCCACCGCGATCTTCTCGATGCTGCCGCCCAAGAGGGCGAGTGTGGTGAAGAAGAAGGCGTGCCGGTCGCGCTGCACGATCTGCGAGGAGGCGGGGGCCGCCCGCAGCCCCAGCCGCTGGCAGACCCAGGCTTCTACGTCGGGGTGGACATGGGCAAAAGTGCCGACTGCGCCCGAGATTTTGCCGACGGCAATGTCCTCGATGGCATGACGCAGCCGCTCCCGACCCCGCCGCAGCTCGTCCCACCAGATGGCCAGCTTCCAGCCGAAGGTGACCGGCTCGGCGTGTACCCCATGGCTGCGGCCGATGCAGATGGTGTCTGCTTCTTCCCAGGCCCGCTTTTCGAGAATGTCCAGCACCTTTTCCAGCTCGCCGTCGATCAGCTCCCCCGCCTGCTTGAGCTGCACCGCCAGGGTGGTGTCCAACACGTCGGATGAGGTCATTCCCTTGTGAAGAAAACGTCCTGCTTCGCCGATATGTTCGTTCACGTCGGTCAGAAAGGCGATCACGTCGTGCTTGAGCACCTTCTCCAGCTCGTCGATATGCGGCACGTCAAAGGCGGCTTTTTCTCTACAGATCGCGCTGGTCCCGGCGGGCACCTCGCCGCGGACCTCCATGGCCTCGCAGGCGAGAAGTTCAACTTCAAGCTGAATCTTCAGGCGGTTCTCGGGGGTCCAGATCGCGACCATTTCCGGGCGGCTGTAGCGGGGAATCATCGGGGCTCCGCAAAGAGACGGGCCTATAACCCGTCCGCCTCACCACTCCCGCGCTTCCACCCGAAAGGGGGGCAGCCCCACCCGCTGCCTTGCCACCTGCACAGTGACCCCACCTTCCCGATTCTGTCCGGTCGCGGCCTCTTTCTGGTTGATGGGCACTCCCGCTTCCCTGAGGGTCTGGAAAGCTGCACCTAAGGCTCGCCCCTCGGAGTTGTTCTCGTCCGAGAGGTGGGAGAGCACGAGGTGCTTCAGCCGGGAACCCAGGCCCATACTCAACAATTGCTGAGCCTGGCTGTTGGAGAGGTGGCCATGGCTGCCCCGGATCCGCTGCTTCAGCGCCAACGGGTAGGGCCCCTCCATCAACATCTCCTCGTCGTGGTTGAACTCCAGCAGCAGCACGTCGCAGTGCTTCATATGCTGACCCACCAGCGCGGTAGGTTTGCCCAAATCGGTAATGATGCCTACAGAAACATCGCCGATCTGGATGCGGTAGGCCACCGGATCGGCGGCGTCGTGGGGCACGGGAATCGGCTCTACCCGCAGGTGCCGCACCCGGAACGGGCTTCCCGCCTCGATGGCTTCCAAGCCGTCGGGGCGGCTGTTGGGGTGCGCAGCCTCGAAGGTGGAGCGGGTCATATAGAAGGGGACCGGCCCTCTTTTTTTGGCAAGATGCCGGGCCAACACCGCCGCAGAGCCGACGTGATCGCTGTGTTCGTGGGTGATGAGCACCGCGTCGATCGGCACATCGCCCAGGCCCTTTTCCTGAAGGCCCTCAAAAATCTTCTTCGTGGACAGGCCGCAGTCGATCAGGATGCCCGCATGCCGGTCGCCCACCCAGGTCGCATTGCCGGCGGAGCCCGACGACAGGGAGCAGACGGTGATCTCGCGGCGGAACAGGGACATTCCCGGCCTGTTAACCTGTCCAGGGCAGGCTGGTCTGAATTACTGGTGGCGGCTGCCGCAATCGGGTGGCATACAACGCATATGGATGAGATCCTCCTCCAGCTCGGCATCGCCCTGGTGATCGGCCTGGGACTTCTGCAGTCACCAAGCTGAGGGGATTGTTGCCTGCGCTGGATCAGGGGCGGCCCGGGGAAGGTGGGATAGAAGCCGTGGATGTACAAGCACTCCCCTCTCCTGCTCCTTGGACTAGCTGCCACCCTGCTGGCCTCGGATAAGCCGGGCTTTCCCTTTGGACTCTGGCCGGCCTACAAGGAGAAAATTCCGCTGTCCACCGCCCCCGTGGACATGGCAGGGCTTGTGCAGTCCACGACCACCGACTGGATCATCGCGCCCGGATCGCAGAAAAAACCCGAAAAAATTTCGCTGATCTACACGGCAGGTGAAACAGGCATCACGACGGGAGGCGGCCTGAAGCTGATGTTGGGCCAGGTGTTGCCCACCGACCAGCAGATCTACACGCCCTTTTCTCTGACGGTCACTTCGGCCTATTTCTTCGGGATCAACCTTCTCAAAGATGTGGAGGCCACCTGCTCCAACCCGGAGGTGCTGCTGCGGGTGGAGCCACCCCGACCGGGCGCCTCCTTCGACCAGATCCTCCAATATGTGCGCTATAAACGCGGAGAAGGAGCGGACAGCCGCGACTCGCTGCTGCGGCAGATCGACAACGAGTACGCCATCCACATCACCCTGACTGCGGGACAGCTGCGCCCCGGTGACACGATCTCGGTGACGATTGGCGCAACCAAGGGCTTGGAAGCTCCAAAATCGGAGGCCTCTTGGCAGATCATCACGCGGGTGGATGGCGACGGCGATGGCCGCTACGGCCTGCTCAAAGACGCCCCAAGCGTGGATGCCTGGTCGGCCGACACCACCAAAGTGGTGCTTCGGGCTCCCTCTTCCCTGCATGTGGGCGACCGCTCCACACTTGCGCTGCATACCGAGGACAGCTACTTCCTCCCCAACCTGACCCGCTTCGACAAGGCCAGCATCCGCCTGAAAGCGCAGCCTGGACTTGAGTTTCCCACCGAGCTGGAGTGGACCGGAGACCGGAGCAGCTGGGAGCAGAGTGTGGCCGAGCTGCCGATTACGGCCACGCGGGAGGGCCTCTACTACATCGTGGGCGAGGCGACGGTGGACGGAAAACACTTCCCGATCCTCTCCAATCCTATCGAGGTGGTACCCGACACTCAGACAAAAATCTACTTCGGGGACCTGCACATCCACTCGCTGCTTTCCTACGACGCCGACCGGACGCCGGAGTATGTCTGGTGGCGACAACGCTACCAGGAACGCCTCGATTTTGCAGCCCTCTCCGACCACGACATGATCGGTGCGGTGCCCTTTGCCAAACGGGATGGCATCTCGGGGCGGACGCCGGATGAGTGGGCCTATGCGAAGAAGCTGGCGAATGAGAAGAATGAACCAGGGAAGTTTGTCAGCATCCTGGCCTACGAGTGGACCTCCTACTACTTCGGCCATCGGAACATTTTCTTTTCAGGAGAGGAGGTGGACCCTCCCCTTTTCCACCACAACCAGCGCAGCGAGTACCCTCCCTACGACGAGGAACGTCCCGCCGGACTCCAGGCCCGCCTGAGCGGCCACCGGTACATCGCCATCCCCCACTCCACTGCCTGGCCTACAAAATCCGGGCTGTACCACTGGGGGCCGGAGGATGGGACAGAAAAGCGCTTTGGCAGCCCAGACGCCTGGCCAGAGCAGCGGCAGTTGGAGTTGTACTCCACCCACGGCACCTCCGAGTATTTTGACAACGAGTACGCGGTGGACAAAGGCCGCCCCGAGGCGCCGACCAACAGCGAGCTGGTACGCTCCCTCTTAAACTACAACATCCAGCAGGCGGCCCCCGACTCCGGCAATTTTGCTCAGGATGCCCTGGCCAACGGCTGGCAATTCGGCTTCATCGGCAGTTCCGATGATCACTACCTGTCGCATCTGGATCAGGCCTACAAATACGGATTGGCTGCGGTTTTTGCTGGTGACTTGACACGTCAAGACATCTGGAATGCCCTGAACCAACGGCAGAGCTACGCGGTCACCGGGGTGCGGATCCTGATGCACTTCTATGCGGACGGTCAGCCCATGGGGACTATCGTCCAGGCCGGCAAGGATGTACACTTTACTGGAATGGTGGCCGGAACGGGCATGCTGGAGAGCCTGGAGCTGGTGCGCTGGGATGGAGCAGCCTGGGGCATCGCCTGGTCCGCAGCTCCCCGCGATGAAATGCGGGTGAACCTGGACTATACCGAAGCCAACCCCAAGGCAGGCAACATCTACTACCTGCGCATTCGCCAGCAGGACGGCAACCGGGCTTGGTCCTCGCCGATCTGGGTGCAGTAGGGCTCAGAAGGTGTGATCAAAGACCACGTAGACCCCTAGATCCGGGCGCCGGGCGAGCACACCGTCACGGGTGGCCGGATCCCAGCCACAGGCAAAATCCAGGCGTCCTACCAGGGTGGTATCAAAAATGGCGCGGATGCCGCCGCCCACACCGGGATGCAGAGGCACCGCTGGGGCATCGGCACTGCGCTCCTCTTCGGGAACCCCGAAGACCGCACCCACATCCGCAAAAGGCACAATCTGCCAGCGCATGGAGCGTCGGAAGAGCATATGCTCGATCACATCGATCCGGGCCTCGGTGTTGAGCACCCACTTGCCCGGTCCATGAAAACGCCCGAAAGAAACTCCCCTCAGGGTATCTGCACCACCCATGCCCGCCACCGGCATCCAGCCCGCCCAGTGAACCATTTCATAAAAGGGCACGTTTCCGTACAGGTACTCGGCCATGGTGCGCGCCCCCAGGTTCAGCCGGGGAAAAACCTGCCAAAATCCGCGAACCGAGCCGAAAATCCCCACAAAGGCCCCCTGCCCTACCGGCCCCAGGGGGGGCGCCGCGCGCAGGGCCAGCTCCACCATACCCCCCTTCTCCGGGGTCACCTCCGGCTGCCGGCTGTCCCAGCGTGCACCCGCGACCACCTGCAGCGACAGCCCCCCATCCATGCCATAGGGCTGTTCCTCCGCCAATAAAGAGTCCGTCTCCGTCGTGACACGGCTCCACTTTCCTTCGAGGGCGGCAAAGGCCGACCAGGGTCCGGCGATCTTCCGGGACAGGGTGACCCGCGCATAGGGCTGGAGCAGGCTGTAGTGATAAAACTCCCCATCCTCCTCCTCTTTTCGGATGGCTCCGTTCCCCATTCCCCAGTAGCCGTCGTTGAGCCACATCCGAAAGGCCAGGTAGGCGGTCAGGCGGTGGTCACCGGGAAGATGAGGTAAATCCAGCTTTATCTTGTGGTGGTGGTAGCCATTGAGGGTCGCAAAGCCCTGCAGCACCAGCGACATCAGGTAGGGGTCCACCCCCTCCCGCACCCGCGTCAGCTCCAGCCGCCCCCCAAAACCCAGGCCATCATCGGTATCGTAGCCTACATTTGGTAGGGCCACGACGTGCGTCTTGGTGCAGGGCTCCACACAGGGCTCTGCCGCCCAGAGTATTGGAAGAAAGGCGATCATCACGAAGGAGACCGCAGCGCCACCTGGCGGAAGAGCAGGCCGGGCCACAGACGTCGCAGCCACAGGGCCCCCATCTCCCTCCCCTCCCCCACCGGAATTTCCGGCGATCCCCGCTGAATGCCGCGCAAGATGGCCTGAGCGGCACGCTGCGGATCCATGCCCGAATCCACCGGGTCTTCGCCGGTGGCGCCGCTTCCCGACCTCAGCGCATTTTTGGCGATCTCGGTGCGGACAAAGCCGGGAATCACCACATGCACCTGGATGCCGGTCGGCGCCAGCTCTGCACGCAGCGCATCCGAATAGCCGATCAAGGCATGTTTTGCCGCACAATAGCCGCTGCGGAGAGGCACGCCCACCTTCCCCGCCACCGAGGCGATCTGTACTATCCTTCCACCACGCCGCTGTACAAAATGAGGAAGAAGCGCTTGAGTCAGCGCCACCGGCCCGAAGAAGTCCACCTCCATCAGCCGCTGGTAGGTGGGCAGCTCGGTGTCCACCGCCAAAGAACGCTGGCTGATCCCGGCATTGTTCACCAGGATGTCCACATGCCCCTTCCAGGCGATGGCCTGCTGCACGATGCTGGGCAGGGCATCAAAGTCTGTGGCTTCAAAGGGAAGGATCAGGCAGGGAGCGGGTGCGCAAGCCGCCGCGACCTGCTCCAGCATCTCCTGGCGCCGCCCGGAGAGGATGAGGTTGGCGCCCGTGGTCGCCCAGGCCCGCGCCAGGGCCGCCCCGATGCCCGAGGATGCGCCGGTGATCCAGATGGTCTTTTCAGCAAACATGCAGCCTTCTATCGCAGATGTGGGGCTCCGCACGCAACCAACCATGGGGCCGCCCACGGATGCACGACATCTATCGAAAAAAATCCTGATTTTCCGCCTCGCCTGTGCTAATACGGCCGCCACGGAGACACAACAATGGACGGCAGCCAGGCCACCAGGAAAAAAGGGGTACTGAACCTCGGGTTGAACGATGGAACCTATATGGCGGGATCCGCCGTCAATGTGCTCCAGAGCTTCGCCCACCCCACCGGACTGCGGAACTATTCAGGTCCCGACAACCTGCCCCTGCGTCAGGCCATCGCCAAGGTGGACGGGGTGAGCCCCGAGCACGTTTTTGTGCATAATGGCTCTGGTCCCATCCTGAAGCAGGTGATCCCGGCGTTGATCAAGCAGAAGATCATGTCGTCGCCCTGGCGGATCCTTCGTCATCTTCTGTTCAAGAGTGGCTGCCCGCTGATCAGCTCTACGCTCACCTACGAAAAAGCCCCGGCTAAGGCCATGTTGTTGGGGCTGAAGGTGGAGCTGATTGAAGTGGGGCCGGAAGGAAACTTCGCCTTGGATGTGGCCGAGCTGCGCCGCCGCCTGCAGAAGAGCCCCGGGCTGGTCTACGTGGTGAACCCCAACAATCCCACCGGTTCGGTGACCCTGCCCCGGGCAGATATAGAGCGCCTGGCAGGCGAATTCCCCGAGACCATCTTCTGGGTGGATGAAGCCTACATCCAATATGCCGACCCGGCGCTGAACATCTCGGTCTCCGACCTGGTGCCGCGCTATCGTAATCTTTTTGTAGGTCGTACCTTCTCCTTTGCCTACGGACTTGCCGCGGCGCGCATCGGCTACCTGTTAGGGGATCCCGAGGTGGTGCGCAAGCAGTCGGAGGCGCTGACCGACTATCGTGTGGGGGCTCTCCAAGAAGCGCTGGGGGTGGCCTCTCTGGAGGATCCCGATCACCTTGCCTTTATCCGGCAGAACACCGCCGCCGCACGCGACGAGCTGACCCGAGGTCTGGAGCGGTTCCCCGGGGTTCAGGTCTTCCCCTCCCTCACCAACTTCCTGCTATGCCGGCTCCGCGAGGGCGCCCGCATCCGCACCGGTGCCGAGCTGACCGAGAAGCTGGCGGCACGCGGCATCCGCATCAAGTCCATCGCGCCTTTTGGCCCCTATCGGCACGACGACTACTTCCGCATTACGACCGGACTGCCCGAGGAACACGAGCGTATCCTGCGCGATATGGAAGAGCTGTTAGGCTGATTCCTGCCTTTTTAGCGACTGAATGAAGCTTCATTCAGTCCAGGCAGCCACCAGGGCGCGCACCCGCTCGCGGTCGATGGGCAGCGCGATGTTGCCCTCCTGGTGCAAGGCGGTGCCGACGATGGCCCCCTGTACCAGCCGTCGCCACAGCCGTGCACTCTCCAGTGTCACCCCGGAGCCCACCCAGATCGGTGCCTCCGGCACCGCCGCCCGCACAATCTCCACCCGGGCCGGATCGGCGCCATGCCCGGTACCCTGACCGGTCACCACCAGCATGTCGGCCCCCCCGCGCCGATAGGTATCCGCGGCAATACTGCCCAATTCCACCGGCCCCAGCGGCACCGCATGTTTGACCAGCACGTCGGCGGCCACCCGCAGCGGCGCGCCTAACTCCCGACGGTAGCGCAGGCTGCGGTGGGCATCCCCCTGGAGGATTCCCTGATCGGTGAGCATCGCCCCGGCATGGACATTCACCCGTACAAAATCGGCCCCCGCCGCCGCTGCCGCCCCGATCGCCCCATAGACATCGTTCCGAAGCAGGTTAACGCCCACCTGTAGCCGTGGATACAGATCTTTGATGCGCGCCGCGAGGATCCCGGCGAAGGCCACCACATGGGGCTCCACCGGACCGGCTGGAAAAGGGGCATCCCCGAAATTCTCAAGGATCAAACCGTCTACACCGCCCTCCGCCAGCGCCTGAGCATCGACCATGGCTGCGCGCATGACCGATGCAAAGCCCTCCGAGGGGCGTGGCCCCGCGGGCAGGCTCTTCAGGTGGAT
>CAITDR010000281.1 GCA_903891165.1 uncultured Pseudomonadota bacterium | reverse complement strand
CGCTCCGCCGTAGATGCCGATGCCTTCCACCTGGGCTCTGGTAGCAACGTGGGTGGGGCCAATGGCTTAGCCATCCTCGGCGACGTCAACGGCGACGGGGAGGTGGATCTCCTCTTCGGCGAGTACAACTACAACAACAAAGGCCGCAGCGTCGTAATCTTCGGCTATTCCTATTGACAGGTCAATCGCGCTCATTCTCAGCCCGCGGCCCCAAAAATACCACGGGTGTGGGCGGGCGATGTGGCGACGGCTTCCCAGCCCCCCCGACGGCGCCTGCGGCGCTCGGGCCGCACGCGCCTTGCACGATGTGGAAGCCCACTCCCATAATTCCCACCCTCCCCATTTGAACCCCGCCTCGGGACACACTATGATGAGGCCATGAACAGCTTCAAGCTCATCGGGAAGATCCACCTACCTCGGCTGACCAAGCCGGAGCATGTGGTGGCCGTTGCTCCGGTTCCCTCCCCCAAAAAGCCGGTCCAGCCCCAGTTGCAGCAGCAATTGATCCGCTTGGATCGCTCCTATACCCGCATGGAGACCGTCTTTACGGCGGTCGCCACGCGCGCCCCGGTGATCTCCGAGCCGGTGACCGAGCTGCACTACTCGGCCCTGGGCAAGCTGATCCAGAAGGGTCGCGAGGTACAATTGGCCGACCGGGGGGTCAAAGATCTGGAGCGGGTCCGCCTTGCCCAGAAGTCCATCAGCAGCCTGAAAACGTCTCTTAAATGAACTCTATCCGGCAGCTGCTGGAGACCACCTACCGGGGCCTGCGTCTCTACCTCCTCACGACCCAGGGCCACGTCCACGTCGGCGTCGTCAAGGAGGTGGGCGACTCCCACGTGCAGCTTCTCGCTCCCGACGGTCGCACCGTCATGCACATCAGCTTGGCTGACATCTCTGGCTTACGACTCTGTGACGCCCTCGCCGAGGAGATCCTTTGATCGAAGATGTGCTTTCCCGCCTCGCCGATCAGCTCAGCAACCGCTACTTCGGCAAGTACCGTGGCTATGTCCACGACGTGACCGACCCCATGCAGATGGGTCGGATTCGCGCCATTGTTCCCCGCCTTTTGGGGGATGTTCCCACCCCCTGGGCCATGCCCTGTGTGCCCTATGCCGGCCCCAACCAGGGCCTCTACACCGTCCCGGAGGTGGGCGCCCCGGTGTGGATCGAGTTTGAAGAAGGCGATCTCTCCGCCCCCATCTGGGCGGGCATGTGGTGGGGGGCGCCCATCGCTGCCGACCTGGGCCAGCCCGACTCCACCGCCACCGCTCTCTCCAAAGAATCCGAGCTGCCCCAGCACGGCACCCCTCCCCAGCTTGCCGAGCCCGGTGTCCACGTCTGGAAGTCGGCTTCCGGCCACACCATTGTGCTCGACGATCGCGCCAACGCTCCCGACGGCCCCCACATCGAGATCCAGGACGCCTCCGGCAACCGCGTCATCCTCTCCGCCAAGGGTTTGGACGAGCTGATCAACAACCAGCGGGTGGTGAATCGGGGGGGCCGGGGTGTACAGGTGGATCTGAATGATCGCCTTGAAGTGGGCGCTTCCCGCGAGCAGATCGTCCATGGGTCTCTGTACGACACCGTCGAGGGCAACCGCGAAGTCACCACCGGCGGCAACTACAAAGAAACCTTGGGGGGATCGGCCTATAGCTTCACCGTGGATGACAAAGGTATCACCGAAAAATTCGGCGGTACCCACGACGTAACGGTCAATGGAGCCGTAATCCGCACCATTGTGGGCGCCCTTTCCGAAACGGTCACCGGCGGCATCGGCCTGACCGGCGGCGGCGCTGTGGGCATCGCCTCCGGCAGCGCCATCTCCATTGCGGGCGGGGTACCCTCTCCCCCCTCTCCCAATGTGGTCTCCATTGATGGATTTATGGGAAATATTTCTATAAATACAAAATTAGGAATGTTGCAGCTTGGCGGGATGAGCGCCATCTCTCCCATGGTGCTGGGCGACGGCCTGATGATCCACTTCACCATGCTTTCCCAGATCATGAAGGCGGTGAACCCGCTCACCGTCGCCGCCTATGGCCCGGCCCTGGATGTCTGGGCGGCGATGACCCCGCTGATCGACTGGTCCTACTTCGGCTATATCAAGCGGATGCCGGTGGGATGATGAAGTGGGAACCCCTGGAATTTCAGGCCCTGGAGCAGCGGATTGAGGAGATTAAACATCTTCTCGCGCAGGCGGCGGCCGTCGGCGCCGCCCAGGACGCCGCCATGCTGGAGCGCCTGACCGAGCTACAAAAAGGCCAGCAGGAGGTGCCCCGTGGCCCGCAACCCCGCCGCTGAGCCCCTCTCACCCTTGGGTCAGGCGCTCTCGGACTGCTGCCCGGATGTGCTCTCCACCCTGGTCAAGGCGCCGCCGCCTGGTGGAATTATCGGCGATGAAGATGATGATTCGGACGTGACTCAACCTGGAGTCACGTCGCAAGACCCCTCGTCTTCTTCCACCGATTCTTCCTCCTCCTCCCCCTCCGCCCCGCCGCTGACCGACCTCCAGGCCATCCTCACCCAGGCCCCCGCCGACACCGCCCCGGCCTGGCAGCAGCTGGTCCTGGTGCCCATCCCCGGGCTGGAAGAGATCCTCTCGGTGGTGACCCCGGTGCTCCAGGTCATCGCCACCATCCTCCAGGTGATCGCCACCATCCTCGAAATTCTCGCGGCGCTGATCATCGATCTCTCCGATCCCTTCCAAGCGCTGATCCTGGCGGCGATCGAGGCGATCCAGGCTTTGATCAACGATCTTCTGAATGCTGGCGCCTACGTCTACGCCGATGCCCCCGGCATCACCTCTCCCATCGTCAGCCCCCTCGAAGTGGGGCTGATGCCTTCGCCGGCAAAACTCTTCCGCGCCGGTCAGGAAGGCAAGAGTATTTCGTCGGTTGATCCCTTTGAAGGCTGGGCATCCCGCTTTGCCGACTCCTTCAACGATCCCGGCGACAAGGCCCGCCCCCAGTTCTCGCGGATGGCGAACATCGAGGCGGTCTTCATCATGGCCGCTGCGCCGTCGCTGGCGGATCTGGCCAAGGCCATCAACCTGATCGGCCAGCTTTTTAATATCGATGCCTTCAAACAGGCTCTGGACCGCTATGCAGAGGCCTTGAAGGATCCCAAGGCCGATCCTGAGGCCGCCCGCCGCGACCTTCTCTCGGTTGCGCCCGACTGGCACAGCGTGAAGCTGGTGGACATGTGGCCCCAGCTCAAGGAGCTGACAAAGTTGGGAGACAAGCTGAAAGGTCTGCTTCTCCAAGTGGGTGGCCTTGCGACGTTGATCAAAAATCTTGCCGTGGCCGTGCGTGCGAAGGCAAACCTGTTGCAGGAGCTGGTAAAAACCCTGGACGGCATCCTCGAAATGCTGCGGGCGCTCAAGAGCAGCGGCCTCTACACCCTGCACATCAGCACGTCCGAGGGCATAAACGGGCTAACCAACGGTTTTGTTTCGGCCACCAACCGGCCGCTCTCGAAGGTCGGCAAGAGCCGCCCCCAGCAGGCCTACATCGGTGGGGTCGCCCTGCTCTTAGGGGGGCCGGGCCTGGATACGGCCGTCTTCAAGGGGATCTTTGGCTCGATGGAGGCGGCCGTGGTGCGCGCCGCCGACAGCTATGAGGATGGCAAAAAGGTGATCGACAAGCGCGCGGACCAGATCGGAAGTGAGCCATGAAGCCCTTTTCTTTTGTAGAGGAGCAGGTCTACTGGTCCAGCATCTGGCGTACCGTCTCCACCTTTGTGGACCGTGTGGTGGAGGCACGCACCCAGGACGCCGACCGCGAGCGCTGGTGTGACGGGCTCTTCCGGGCGGCGTGGATTTCGGAAAAAGTACGCGCACGGAAAGCCGCCACAAACGATCGTTTTTTGCAGAAACCCAACTTCGGTCCCCGTCGCAACAAGATCCTGTCGCTCTCCACCAGCACCGGCAACCTTCCCGGTCTTCTGGAGCACGAGCTGGCCGTCCTTCCGCTCAGCTTTCCCGCCAAGGAATTTAAGGATGCCACCAAAGAGGGGGACATCGACAAGCTGGCCGAGGTGGCCATTGTCCCCTTTCCCGCCAGCCGCCTGATTTTTTCGCTGGAGGATGGGGAGAAGCTCTATGCACCCCACTACAGTATGGGGCGCCTGCACGCGCCCACCTATGCGGCAATCAAGCCGGAGAAGGGAGAGGCAGAGCTAAGCTGGTTTTGGAGTTTTTATCAGCGGAATGCAGCCACCCTCGTCGGCATCGATGTGGCGATGGGCGACAAAGAAAAGGACGCCCTCCAGCTTACCAACAAAAAAGTAAAAGATCGCAGCATCGCTCCCACCCCCGCCACCTGGAAGCAGATCTGTGACCACCGCCGGAAACACTCGGAAACACCGGCTGACTTCCTGAAGTTGATGGTCGAAGACGAGGTGGATCTGCTCTCCGATGCCCTGGTGATGTTGGCCGATGGCGAGGGCAGCACCCCCGACTCGGTGGTCGCCGCACGCACCGCCATCGAGAACACCCTGAAAAACAAAGTTGGGAAGCAGATCCTCTCGCTGGCCAAGGACTACGACAAAAAGCTCCAGGCCGCCATCCAGGAGCTGACCGAAGCCCGCATCGCCTACCCCAGCGGCAGCCTCCGCCAGCTCCGCACCCTGGAGCTGGGTCTCTCCCAGCTCTGGTCCACCCTGGGACCGATGCTGGAACAACGCCGCACTTTCGCCACCGTCCCCCGGGCCAAGCAGGTGCTGGACAGCTTCTGGAAGCCCACCCACCGCCTGATGAGCAAGGGGGCCGCTGCCAAAGGTACCCCCTCCCCCCCCTGGAACGACCTGCGGCTGCAGGAGGGCTCCCTGGCCACCCAGGGGGCTGCCCAGGTAAAAGTGGTGCTTCAGAACCCAGCCTTTGCCACCCTCGCCATGGCAGAGCTGGAGACGCTGCGGGTGGGCATCGTGGCGGGCCATCGCCCGAGTCTGGCCATCGTCACCGCTGCCA
Source organism: uncultured Pseudomonadota bacterium (assembly GCA_903891165.1). Lineage (GTDB taxonomy): Bacteria > Myxococcota_A > UBA796 > UBA796 > SXON01 > CAITDR01. The sequence goes on along the minus strand of CAITDR010000281.1, from coordinate 1,223 downwards.
CCCGCGACGGGGCGGCCGAACGGCTGCGGCTGAGCTTGGTGCCGCTTCGGGTGTCTCTGGCCAGCGGCAAAAACCTGGCGGGCATCGCGGGTATGTGTGACCCCAAGGCCCCCTTCGCTACCAGCCTGAAGATGGAGACGAGCAACAAGCCCATCCCCGCCAAGATGCTGATTCCCACCGCCGAAGAGTTTTGTAAGGGACGCTACAGTCACCCCGAGTTGGCGCCAGCACAGGGTCTGATCGAAGGCACGATCGCTCTGTGGTCCAGGCTCTGCCTGATTTTTGGGAGGGCAACCGTCGGAGAATTGCCGGGAGGAAGCGAGAGCTGCCGCCTGCGCACCACCGACCGCCTGAGCGTTTTTGGCGGGGAGCCCGAGCTGGGCAGCGACGCCCAGAAGGCCCTGGCCCGCCAGGTGATGCCAGGCTGCCAGCGGCTGATCCTGGATTCCACCACCCTGCCCGACCGCCTTTTTGAGGACGGAGATCGCCGGAAACCGCTGTTGGCCCGCCCCGGCGAGTGGCTGTGTCTGGAGGGGCAGCTTGTGGGGGAGGAAGAGACCGACCGCAGCCTGGTGGTGGTGACTGCGGTGGAGGTGATCGCCGTGAGTGCGGCCACTGCCGAGGAAGTCCTCTCGGAGAAGCTGGTACATCCGCTGCGGATCTGCCCCCCCCAAGTAAACCGCATCGTGATGATCGTGCGTGGGGTGCGGATGGAGAAGCCGCTGGTGCGGGCCAGCCTCCACAGCGACTTTGTCGGCTTTGGAGCTGCCAGTCTGGCCGCCGGAGCCGTCCTGCCTCCTGAGGTGGATCCCTCTCCCTCCCAGGCCGAAGCAACGCGGAGCATCCAAATTGGGGCGGGTTTGGCCAAGAAGATCATCCAGCGGGACCGGGCACCCGAGCTGGATCTGGCGCGGATGGGCCTGGATCAGTTGTTGGGACGCGGCGCATGAGCAGCCCGCGGGAGGATCTCTATCGGATCCTGGCCATGTTGGGCGAGCTGGATCGCTTGCTCCATCCTCTGCTTCCCGAGGACAGCGGCAACTGGTCTTCAGAGCCCAGCTACCCCCCGCCGGTACCCGGCCGCCGCCCCCCGCTCTCTCCTCCCCCCTCCTCTCCTAACAGTGGCGTGCAAACAACGGGATCTCCGCCGCGATCAGAGAGTGGCCCTGGCCTCGCCTCCTCCCCACCCTCATCCGAAACAAAAAATAATTTAGATATAAAAT
>CAITDR010000280.1 GCA_903891165.1 uncultured Pseudomonadota bacterium | reverse complement strand
CTTCGGGAATGGGCACGGATCCGTCGTCGGGGAAGTCGGGCACACCGATCCAGGCCATCATCTCCGACAGGGTACCAAAACCCATCAACTGACGCGCAACTGCTTGAAAACTCTGGACTTCTGCCGTCGCCGGCTCCTCGGCAAAGAGGTACTCAAAGGAGTCGGCAGGAAGCATCAGGCCCGAGACATCCACCGGCCAGACTGCCGCCAGCGCCAACCCCTCAGCCGTGGCCGCTGCCAGATCATCCGCTTCCAACTGGTACATATTGTGTCGATCCCCCTCCGACGGCAGCTCGGCGTCGGCCGACCAGTCGGCCACGTCACGGTCGCAGAAGCCATCTTCGTTGGCGTCCAGACCGGCGTCACAGACAACCGCGTCATGAAAAGGGGTACATGCAAGCAGAAGGAGCATCGGCATGTTGTAGCCGAGGATCCCGGCGCGGGCTACTTCCGATTGAGCGCCCAGTTGTACTCCTCAAAAGTGACGGTCAAGGCTCCTGAATGCAGGAGCGGGGCGCGCGCCGGGTCGTAGGTGGCGATAAAGTTCAAGGCCGCCTCTTCTTTGCCGGACAGGTTGGGGATGTCGAAGCGACTATTGCCGTAGGAGGCCAAAAAATCCGCACTGAACCAGTCAAAAATGCGGGAGAGAGTGATGGAAGAGGGGCTACTTTTGATTGAACGTGCCCACTCCCCTGCCAGCATATCGAGCTGAAAATCCAGGGCCGTGGCAACAAAAGGAGAGGAAGAAAGAGGAGGACAGGACAGCGCAGCACAGTTGATCGCGGCGTGGATGCGCGGATCCCCCAAGGGACGGAGCTTGTCGTTTTCGATCTGGTTCAGCGTCATCTGGGCACCGGCCACGGGAAAGCGACGGGTATCCCAAACTTTTCCGCCATCCAAGTCGCGGATACTGTTGAGGGGATAGTTGTCCACCACCAGGTCCAGGGTCAGCGCATTGTAGGCATTCAGATAAAAGGCTTTTCGTTGTGACTCGGTAAATGTGGAAAGATCTGCCCCGGCGATGGCCGCCAGGGTGCCATCCAGGGGCGGCGCGGGAGATCCTGGCGGGGCACCGGGCGCCCACGCAGGGCCATCGGAGCTTTTGATCGCTTTGATCCCTGCATAGTCTACCCTGCCGTTGGCCACGTAGCTCTTCAGGAGGGCGCCGTAGGCCGCATAGCTGTGGTCAAAGGCCAAGGCAGGAAGAAGGAGGGAGAAGAGCATGAGGCACCTGTATCCAGCAACGACGACGACGGCCCCCTTGTTCACTGGCGGGAAGAAAGGTTACGATCCACCCATGGGCTTTGCACTCTTCCTCGGAATCGGCTCGCTGGTGGGCGTGATCGTCCTCTGTGCACATATCATCCGTCTCTCGCCGGAAAGTTGATGCCCCCCTTCAATACTGCCTGGGACGAGGCGGCTTTTTTCACAGGCCCCGCCAGCATTTTCGTGATGGACCACAAGGGCTGGCTGAAGGTGGACCCGGAGCGCTCCCGCGAGATGTGGCTGCTTGTAGGTGTCCTTTCCCGCGAGGAGGCCCGGCACTATGTGCTGACCGACACGCGCACGGGCCTGAAGATGTACCTCTGTGTGACCCACCCGGATCTGGCAGAAAAGCAGCCCAAAGGCAGCGTTATCCGCTACACAACAGCGGAAGAGGCCATTGCGGTGGTGGAGGGGCAGTGGCTCACCCCGGCCTCCCCCCTTGCCACCACGCCCCCGCCGCCATAACGCTCCGCCCTGATCTGGAGCGGCAGCGTGGCGAACGAACATCCTGAGAGTGGGTCCAACTTCATCCGCAGCATAATTGCGGAGGATCTGGCGGCTGGGCGCTACAAAAACGTGGTGACCCGCTTTCCGCCGGAACCCAACGGCTACCCGCATATCGGGCACGCCAAGTCCATCTGCCTGAACTTCGGTTTGGCCCTGGATTTTGGCGGACGTTGCCACCTGCGGATGGACGATACCAACCCCAGCAAGGAGGAGCAGGAGTACGTGGACGCGCTCGCCCGTGACGTGCGCTGGCTGGGCTTTGATTGGGGCGAACACTTTTATCATGCGTCGGACTATTTTGAGGAGTGCTATCGCTACGCCGAGAAGCTGATCATCGAAGCTAAAGCCTATGTAGACAGCCTGAACGAAGAGGAGATCCGGGCCTATCGGGGTACCGTCTCCGAAGCCGGAAAACCCAGTCCCTACCGGGATCGTTCGGTGGAGGAGAACCTGAGCCTCTTCCGACGGATGCGCAAAGGCGAATTCCCCGATGGTGCCCACGTCCTCCGCGCCAAAGGGGACCTTTCCGCTGCCAATATGAAGATGCGTGACCCGCTCCTCTACCGCATCCGCCACGCGACGCACCACCGCACCGGTGACGCTTGGTGTATCTACCCCATGTACGACTACGCCCACCCCATCTCCGATGCCATCGAGGGGGTCACCCACTCCATCTGCACCCTGGAGTTCGAAAACAACCGCGATATTTATGATTGGGTTTTTGAGAATTGTGCGCCCACCATCCAGATCGGACCGGAAAAGGGGCAGCGCGCCACCTCCAAACAGATCGAGTTTGCCCGCCTGAACCTGACCTGCACCGTCGTCAGCAAGCGGAAGCTTTTGAAGCTGGTGCAGGACGGCGTGGTGCGTGGCTGGGATGATCCGCGCATGCCGACGCTGGCGGGCCTGCGCCGTCGCGGGGTGACGCCGGAGGCCATCCGCCTCTTCACCGAGCGGGTAGGTGTGGCGCGGGCCAACTCCACCGTCGAGATCGAGGTTTTTGACGGGGCCATCCGAGAAGATCTGAACCTGCGCTGCCCCCGGATGTTGGGGGTCCTGCACCCGCTGAAGGTGGTCTTGACGAGCTGGCCTGAAGGAGAAGTGGACTGGCAGGATGCGCCGCTCTGGCCAGCCGAGTTCGGCAAAGAAGGCAGCCGGAAAGTTCCCTTCACCAAAGAGCTTTGGATCGACCGCGACGATTTTCTGGAGAACCCGCCCAAAAAATTCCACCGCCTCGCCCCCGGAAAAGAGGTGCGCCTCCGCCACGGCTACATCATCCGCTGCGACGAGGTGATCAAGGACGAAGCCGGAACTATCGTCGAGCTGCGCTGCACCCACGACCCCGCCACCCGCTCCGGCCAGGACAGCCGCAAGGTACAGGGCACCATTCACTGGGTGTCCGCCTCGCATGGTGTTTCCGTGGAAGCCCGCCTCTATGAACGCCTTTTTGCCATTGAACGTCCCGATGCCGAGGACAATTTTCTCGACCATGTGAACCCGGCTTCCCTGGAGACGGTGACCGCATGGGTGGAGCCCGCTCTGGCCGAGGCCACACCGGGCAGCCGCCTCCAGTTGGAGCGCCTGGGTTATTTTTATGTGGAGCCTGAAGATTCTGTAGCCGGAAAGCCGGTGCTGAACCGCATTGTCGGTCTGAAGGACAGCTGGGCCAAAGAGGCGCCTGCGCCCCAGAAAAAGGAGCCCGAAACTCCGACCAAGGTGGAGGAGGTCGCGCGGGTCTCAAAAGCAGACCGCAGCCGGGAACCGGCGGAGCAGGCCCACTTCCTCGCGCTCAGCGCAGCGGGACTCTCGGTAGAGGATGCCGACCTCCTCGCCGCCGACGCCGAATTGCGCGCCTTCTACGAGGCCGCCCTGGCCCTGCACCCCTCCCCCCGCACCGTGGCCGCCTGGGTGGCCAACGAAGTGCAGCGCGAACGGAAAACTCTGTCAGGAAGCCCGGATGCGAAGACCTTTGCCCAGCTCATCGCGCGGGTGGACGATGGCAGCATCACCCGCCCCGTCGCCAAAGAGCTGTTGGTCGAAGTTCTAAACGGCGCAGCGCCCGACGCCCTGATTCAGAGCCGGGGACTCGGACAGATCGGCGACCGGGCTACCCTGGAAGCCCTGGTCGCCAAGGTGCTTTCCGCCAATTCCGAAAAGGTGAATGCCTATCGTGGGGGGAAAGTCGCCCTCTTCGGATTTTTTGTCGGAGCCGCCATGAAGGAGAGCGGCGGAAAGGCCAACCCCGGGCTGCTCCAGGAACTTCTGAAGGCCGCCCTGAGCTGAGCCCGAGGCACTGAATGAGGCTTCATTCAGTGGCCAGATCCACCTCTTCCAACTGCCGAATCGGATCTTTCAGGGGTGGCAAGAGGCGAGCGGGCCGCACCGTGCTGCGTGCAGCCTGTGCCCGCATGTCCACCCGCGTCCCCCCAAAGGACCGGTTCCGCAGATATTTGTGTGGCGTGCCATCCTCCCCATCATAAAAGGTGATGTCGTAGTCGTAGCCATCGACGTTCACATAGAAGAAGTCCAGCGCCGCAGGCGTCACCGCACCGATGGTTGAGCCCGCCGCCTCCAGCGACGGCACCGAGGCGGTCAGCTCGGACCCATCCCAGCTCAGGATGATCTGACCGATTCCATGCGGATCATCCCAGGTCCCTGCATAGCCGGAGAGGTCTGCGAGCGGCGGCTCCACCGCGGTCTGCTCGCTGCCCTCAGGCAAGCCGGCGATCAGATCCATCGCCAACACGGCGGTGTTTGCAAAGTTATCGCCATAGCCATTGGAGAGGATAGAAACCGCAAAATCGCGCTCGGGCAGCAGGTAGAAGGTGGAGGTCATGCCCATGGTGTTGCCCCCATGTGCCCACAGCGGCTCCCGCACCCAACGATTGCGCCCGGCGCCGAAGCCATCAAAGATCATCAGGCCAAAGCCGTAGTCCTGGCCGGTGATGAAGGGATACATGGGCACCTGGGGTGTCGCCAGCTCCTGAAGGAGCCCCTCGTCCAGCACCGCCGGGTTCCCATTCATCAAAAACCCGCCCAGAATCGCCATATCTGTCGCCGTGGACCAGATCAGACCGGCGGGCCGGGTGAAGCCGCAGTCGAGCTGGTGCTCCATGTCCAGCACGCCGATCTCGTAGTCCAGCTCCTCACCAAACACAAAAGTATCGATGCCATTGGGAAGGATCAGACCATTTCCCCACGCGTAGTCGCCGTCCGCTTCCGCCTCACTCTGCCGCGAAAAGCTCCGGGTCATACCCAGGGGCGCAAAAATGTCCTCTTCCAGAATGTCGCCATAGGCGCGACCGTCCAGCTCTTCCACCACCAGGCCTGCCATCGAAAAGTTGGGGTTGGAATAGTTCCAATAGGTGCCCGACGGCGCGTAGGCGTGCATGTTTTCCGCAAAACGGCCATAGGCGATCTCGGCCAGACGCTCATCACCGGGATCGTCGATCCACGGCGTATAGTCGTACCAGGCGGTCTGATGCGAGATCAATTCCCGGAGGCTGACCTGAGCGGGATTTGCAGGATCCAGGGCGGGCTGAAAATTGGGAAGCGCATCCGCAAGCGAATCATCCAGGCCAATTTTCCCAGCCTGTACCTGCTGAAGCAGTGCCATGGACGTCAGCTTTTTGGTATCGGATCCAATCTGGAAAAGGGTGGTGGGCAACACCTCCACCTCTTCACCGGGGTGTGCCGTCCCAAAACCCTCAGCAAAGATCACTTCGCCCTTATACCAGATGGCCACAGAGGCGGCGGTTGCAAAGTCACTCCGCCGAAGATCGGCGTTTACCTGGGTGCGAATCTCCTCAAAAGCAGCCGTATAGTCCACTGGTGGCGCCGAATCCCCCGAATCGCCGCTATCCACCACACTTTCTTTGGTCGGATCACTCTCGACCGGCTTCTCGCCTTCAGGCACACAGGCCAGCATCAACCACAGCATGGGAACCTCTTTGCGGGGAAATGTGGGCGGAGACGGGAAGAAGCTAAGTCCGGGAGGTGGGGATGGCAAGGGTGAAGGGGCGCGCCCCGCCGGGCCGTGATAATTATCCGAGATGCCCCCTTCCAAACATGACCTCCGACGCTACGTCAAGGCCTGCGATCCAAACCTGCCGATCCGCTTCACCAACCAGGACAAAGGTTTATATGTGGAGCTGGACGAGGTCCGGGCTGACCGGCACCTTCCCTGCGTGGAGAGGCTGGCCCGCAGGATTGAGCGTGCGGACCCGGGAGATGAGACCGCACAGCTTTTCACCGGCCACTCGGGCAGTGGAAAAACCACCGAACTTCATCGCCTCCGCCGACACTTTGAGCAGGATACCGAAGAGACCACCCATGTGATCCTGATCGACATGGAGGAGTACCTGAACCGCTACCAGGCGGTCTCCATTGCCGACGTGGTTCGTATCTTCGCTTATGTTTTTGACTTGGAGGCCAGCCGCCTGGAAACAGGAGAAACGAACCCCAAAGTCTCCTTTCAGGAAATGCTGACCTCCTGGCTCCCAAACAGCGTGGAGGTGAAAGGAGCCAAGGTTCCGCTCCCGGGGGTGGATCTCAACCTGGAGATGAAGCACAACAACGACTTCCGGCAGCTTGTAAACCAACACCTGCGTGGTCGATTTCAGAGCTTTGTTGCGGAATGCCACCAGGTGGTTTCCAAGGCGGTCAGCCGAATTCGGAGAAAACTGGGGATTGTACGGGTGGTAGCGATGGTGGATGGGCTGGAGAAAATCACCGCTTCGGTCGAGGAGGATCGGGAAGCCATCGAAAAAAGTGTGGAAGGTCTTTTTCTCGACCACGCCTCGCTACTGCGGCTGCCCTGCCACGCCATCTACACCTTCCCCATCTGGCTTCAATTCCGAACGGCGGAGCTTGGGAATACCTGGGACGGCGACCCGGCGGTGCTTCAGATGGTCTCCACCCACCATCCCGATGGAGCACCGCAGCCGAAAGGCATCCACCGGATGGAGGAGCTGATTCGGAAGCGTCTCGGCAAAGAAGAGGACTTAAACGCCGTCTTTGCCAACGAGGGCACCCTGCGTTTGCTGGTGGACGCCACCGGTGGCTACCCCCGCGACCTGTTGCGGCTCGTGCGGGGACTGCTGCAAAGCCTTGCCGAGTCCGATTTTCCGGCGCAGGAGAGTGCGTGCGCTGCCGCGATCCGACGGTTGGAGCAGGACTATGGCCGCTTGATCTTCGACCTGGACCTGCCGATGTTGGCGAGTGTCGCGCGCACCCACCAGCGCCCCTCGGACCAGGACGGGTGGCGGCGCTTTCGTGGAGCAGTGGAACGTTTCCTGGTTCTTTCCTACCAGAATGGCAAGGAGTGGTGGGATCTACACCCACTGGTGCGTCGCTCCCCCCTGGTGGCCGAGGCTATCAAGGCCGCGCCCCCCTCGCAGCCCGAAACGGCGGCTGAGTCCAACCCGTGAAGGATGCAGACTGGAAGAGCAGGTACCACCGCTCTTTCCTCCCGATCCTCCAAGGGCTGGAGCGCACTGAATCTTTCGCGCTGATCCCGGTGGAGCTGCCGGATCGGGAGCTAGGCTATGAGCTGGCCCGGTGGCTGGGCGCCCACGGCCACCCAGTCCATGTGCTCCGTGTTTCCGCGTGGCGTGATTTAAGCACAAAATTGTACGAGCAGGCCCCCGGAGGCCGGGTGATGGTGATCGGACCGGAGGAGGTGACCGCCGACTTCCGGGCGGCGCTGGCCCTGGTGAACCTGCATCGCGATGGCATCGCGCGATACCTTGGAGCGCCGCTGCTGTGGTGTGGCAACCGGGCCATGATGATAGAAACAGCCGAGCGTGCGCCCGATTTCTGGTCGGTACGAGAGCTTGGATTTGTGTTGGTTCCGCCGGAGAGTGCCCCCGAACTGGCACTGCCGCTGGCCACGATGTTGCGCTACGATGGGGTGCCGTCGCGGGAGCTGGAGCCCCCCTACCGGTCCGAGCCACCCGGCGTAAATCGGACGCGGCTGGGGCTGGCCTTTGCCAAAGCACTGGCCGGAGAGGGACAGTTGAACCAGGCTCTTTCATTGTTGGAGGAGCTGGATGCGGCCCCCACAAATCCGGTGCTCAGCACCGAGTGGGTGGTGTTGGGGGCCTATTGCCGATCAGCTCGTGGGGAAAAGAGCGCGGCGGATGTGGCCGCGATCCACTCCTTTTCGCTGGAACTGTTGATTCAGGCCGGAGTGGTAGAGCAGGCCGCCGCCGTGTTGATCGTGGGGGAAGGCCTAAATTCGGGGATGTTGCTAGTGGATCGGGCGCTGCAACGTTTTCGGGAGCTGGGGGATCTACTCTGGGAGGCGCGGATGGTGCGGTTCCAGATGGGATTTCGCCTCAACGACTCGGACAGTGAGCATAGAAGGCAGAATATCCAGTCTATGGAGGAATTGCTTCGGCGAGGCGTTCATGATTGGCTCTTGGAATTCAACCTGCTCACTCTGTATGTCATGACGAGTCGATGGCGCGACGCCGACCGGCTCCTGGCGAATATGGAGCGGAATTCAGGAGATTCAGAGACATTAGTCATTGCTTCAAAAATGATATACTGCCTTGCACGACAACAGCTCCCGGAAGCCTTGCAGCACTTGGGCATAGCGATTCGTGCCGCCGAGGAACGACGGGATGAGCTTCATAAGATGGGCTTTCTTTTGGTCCGGGCGAGATTGAGGCTCGAACTTGAAAAACCTTCTTGGCAGAACGATCTTGTGAGAGCTATGGAGACAATCAGCGAAGTCGGCTGCTACTCCCCTCCCGATCTGGAAATAGTTCTCGACAATGGCTGGACCAAACTGACTCAAGCCGAAAATCAGAAGGTGACCACTCTGCTCCAGAAAATCGCCCAGTCGCCCGGAAATCGTAGCCGCGAACGGAGACTTCTGCTCCAACATGCCCACTTGCCCGCTGCCGAGGTGGTGCAGCTCTGCATCGACTTGTTCCCCGATGAACGCCGCACGGCGCTGGAAAAACTTGCAGACGCTTTTGCCTCCCTTAGCGACCGGCATGCCGAGATTGCGGCACGGTGGTTGCTATGGGAGCACAACCAGCGAGAAATCGAGGAGCTCCCATCGGAAGACATCTCCGTGGATCCCGACATGGTTTTCGATGAAATCGAGGAGGAGGAAGACGAATCACTCACCTGGCTCCAACAACATGTACCATACTTCAACGTCAAGGAAGCCCGGAGTCCATTTGAGCTGGATCAACAGCATGTTGTTCTGAATGCAGCCGTAGAACGTGTACTCTCCAAACCTCCCCGCACCCCACGAAGGGCAGCCCCTGACCCACCCGGTTAGAAGGTCGGATCTCAGGAGCCCCCATGCCCCCCCGCCGCCTCGGCGTCAACATCGATCACGTTGCCACACTGCGGCAGGCGCGGCGTTCGCCCTACCCCGATCCAGTCACCGCTGCGGTCATGGCCGAGCTGGCCGGCGCCGCCCAGATCACCTGCCATATCCGTGGCGACCGTCGGCACATCCAGGATGCCGATCTGCCCCGGCTTCGCGACGCCGTGCAGACCCACCTGAATGTGGAGCTGGCCGCCACCGAGGAGATGTTGGGCATTGCCGAACGTCTTTTGGGCGGGCATCGCCATCGCCACCGGGTGACCCTGGTGGCCGAGCGTCCGGGGGAGGTCACCACGGAAGGTGGCCTGGATGTCGCAAGTCAAAAAGACGCCATCGCGGCGGCTTGCGCGCGCCTCCACGAGGCGGGTATCCGCGTGAGCCTCTTCATCGACCCCGACCCCCGTCAGATCGAGGCGTCGGCCCTTCCCGGCGTGGACATGATCGAGCTGAATACCGCTCGTTATGCCGAGGGAGATCACGGCGATCTCCGCCGTCATGTGGCCGCTGCCGACATCGCTGCCCGCCTGGGTCTGGAGCTGGCCGCCGGCCATGGTCTCACCCACCACAACCTCCCCGATCTGGTCGCCGCCGTGCCTGGTATTGTGGAATACAATATCGGACATAGCATCATTGGACGGGCAGTATTTGTGGGTCTGGATCGCGCTGTTCGCGACCTGATCGACCTGATTCGTAGCCCATTGGCGTAGCCGGCCGCACATTCCACCGGCTCTGTCCCCTTCCCCGATTGACGCTCCCCCTCCCCTGGACTATAACTCTCACGTTAGCGTGAGGTTCGATGGTTTCCGGGACAGCGATGGAGGAGGCAGGCACAATCGAAAAAACCGCTCCCCGCGTGGGAACGGATGCCCTGGCGCAGGTCGAAGATGCCCGTCCCCTGCGGATCGGTGAGCTGGCCGAACGTAGCGGCCGTACCGTCCGCACCCTCCATTTTTATGAGGAATTGGGCCTGTTGGAGCCCAGCTCGCGTACCAAGGGCGGCTTCCGCCTCTACGACAAGTACGCGATGCTCCGCATCCACTGGATCACCCGCCTTCAGGATCTGGGTTTTTCTCTTCCTGATATCAAGACTTTTCTGGATGGGATGCACCAGCGTAATCCCGACGCTCCGGCGATGATGAGCGAGCTTCGGGACTTCTATCGTACCAAGCTCCAAGAAACACGGGCACAGATTCAGCGTCTTCAGACCTTGGAAACTGAGCTGGACTCCTCTCTCTCCTACCTGGAGAGCTGCCGGACCTGCGCCCCCTCCACCGGCAAGCACGTCTGCCGGGCCTGCCCCGAAGAATCCCATCACGGACAGGAGCCGCCGCCTATGGTCGCTGCCGTCCACCTCTCCCCACAGGATTGATCATGGCCGTGAAGCTCCCCATCTACCTGGATAACCACGCGACCACCCCCTGCGACCCGCAGGTGGTGGAGGCGATGATGCCTTACTTCACCCAGCTCTTTGGAAATGCAGGTTCGCGCAACCATTCCTTCGGCTGGGCGGCGCAAGAGGCGATTGAGCACGCCCGCCAGCAGGTCGCCACCCTGATCGGAGCGGACCCCAAGGAGATCATCTTTACGTCCGGCGCCACCGAGTCTGACAATTTGGCGATGTTGGGCGCCGCCCACTTCTACCAGGACAAGGGCAAGCACATCATCACCACGGTGATCGAGCACAAGGCGATCCTGGACTGCGCCCACCACCTGGAAAAGGAAGGGTACACCTTCACCTATCTGCCGGTGGACAAAGAAGGTCTCCTCGATCCCGAGCTGGTACGCGCCGCCATCCGCGAGGACACCATCCTCTGTACGGTGATGTGGGCCAACAATGAAATCGGTGTGGTCCAGAATATCAAGGCCATCGGCGCAATCTGCCGCGAAAACGGCGTCATTTTCCATACCGATGCGGTGCAGGGTCTGGGTAAGCTGCCCTTCAATGTGAACGACATGAACGTGGACCTGGCGTCGATCTCGGCGCACAAGATCTACGGCCCCAAGGGCATCGGTGCCCTCTATGTTCGGCGTGCGCGGCCGCGTATCCGCCTGGAGCCTATGCTCTACGGTGGTGGCCAGGAGCGCGGTCTCCGCTCGGGTACCCAGCCGGTGCAGCAGATCGTCGGCATGGGAAAGGCAGCAGAGCTGGCCCATCTTGCACTTACCAACGGCGAAGTGGAGCGGGTGCGTGCGCTCCGCGACCGCCTCTGGAACGGCATCAAGTCCAAGCTGGACGAAGTTTACCTGAACGGCTCCTGGGAGCACCGTCTTCCCAACAACCTGAACGTGAGTTTTGCCTACTGTGAAGGCGAAGCGATCATGATGGCGATCAAGGACCTCGCGGTTTCTTCGGGTTCAGCCTGCACTTCTTCCTCTCTGGAGCCCTCCTACGTGCTGCGCGCCATGGGTGTGGATGTAGAGCTGGCCCACACCTCGATCCGCTTCGGCATCGGCCGCTTCAACACGGAGGAGGAGATCGACTACGCGATTGAGCTACTGGGGAACAAGATCTCCTGGCTGCGCGAGATGAGCCCCCTTTACGAAATGGTAAAGGAAGGGGTGGATCTGAAGTCGGTGTCCTGGGTGGCACACTAACAAAAATTTTGGAGGTTACGATGGCCTACAGCGACAAACTGCTCGATCACTACGAAAATCCCCGCAATGTCGGGTCGATGGACAAAAATGCCCAAGACGTGGGCACCGGCGTGGTGGGTGCTCCGGCCTGCGGCGACGTGATGAAGCTCCAGCTGAAAATCAGCGACGAAGGTATCATTGAAGATGCCCGCTTCAAGACCTTTGGCTGTGGCTCGGCCATCGCCTCCTCCTCCCTGGTCACAGAAATGGTCAAGGGCAAGAGCATCGACTATGCGATGGGCATCCAGAATTCCCACATCGCCGAGGAGCTGAAGTTGCCCCCGGTGAAGATCCACTGCTCGGTTCTGGCCGAAGACGCGCTCAAGGCCGCGATCAACGACTACCTCAAGAAGAAAAATGCTGCCGCCCCGGCGGAGCTTTCGGAGTAGCCATGGCGATTTCGCTGACCGAGCGGGCGGTCACCCGCATCCAGGAGCTGCGCCTGAAGCGCCAGACCCCCGAAGCCTTTTTCCGGGTCGGCGTGCGCGGCGGCGGCTGCTCAGGTCTGGCCTACTTCGTGGATTTTGCGCAGGCTCAAGACGCGAAGGACAAGGTGTTTGAGTTCAGCGCCAACGACGCAACCGTCAAGGTGCTGATCGACCGCAAGTCCTACCTCTTTTTGAATGGCACCGAGATTGACTGGAAGGCAGAGCTGATGAAGACCGGCTTTGAGTTCCACAATCCCCTCGCAGGCAAGAGCTGCTCCTGTGGCGAGTCCTTCAGCACCTGAGGCGCGGATGAGCTGCTGGAGCTGTCACGAAAAGGTGGGCGGCATGCTCTGCGTGAGCTGTGGGCTTTTGCAGCCCCCTCCCGCCGCGCCGGACGCCTTCACGGTTTTTGGTATTAAGCCCTGGTATCACCTGGATCTTCCGCTGCTGGAAGAGCACTATCGCAAGCTGGCCCGTCAGCTCCATCCGGATCGTTTTGCCGGAAAATCTGCTACCGAACGCCGCTTTTCGCTTCAGTGGACGGCCCACCTCAACGAGGCCCGACGTATCCTGAAGGATCCCGTCCGCAGGGCGCGCTTGTTGGCCACCGGATCGCCGGACCCCAAAGAGACCGGCGGACCCAAGCTGGATCCGGCCTTTCTCCAAGAGATGTTCGACTGGCGGGAGGAGGACGAGGAGAACCCGGGTGCCCTCGCGGAGCGGGCCACCGCACGGGCCGCCACCCTGGAGGCCGACCTGGAGGCGATTCTGACGACCTGGGAAGAAGGTCGCGGGGGGCTGGAGCTAGTAGATGATCGCCTCGCACGCCTGAAATACATCAAGGGACTGCTGCCCACACGACCGTAGGCAGCGCGCACATACGTTTTTCGCAGGATTTTATTCATGGCTTCGAACATCGGGATCGATCTGGGCACCACCAACTCGCTGGTAGCCGTGGTGATGGACGGAAAAGCCCGCTGCCTCCTGGATGAACAGGGCTCGGCGATGTTGCCCTCGGCGGTGCGCTACGACAGCGACGGCAAGGTGGTGGTGGGGCGGGAGGCCAAGGCCGACGCGCCGCAATACCCCGACCGTACATTTACGTCGGTGAAGCGATTTATGGGCCGCGCCCCCGCCGACTGTACTGCCGATGCGGCGCTGTTCCGCTACACCATGGATCCCAGCGAGGATCGCTTCGTCCGCTTTGCCATCGGTAGTGGAGATCGCTCGGTCACCCCCATGGAGGTGAGTGCGGAGGTGCTGAAGGCGCTGAAATACCGGGCGGTGGAGTGCCTTTTTGGCGAGCCCAGCGGCGCGGTGATCACGGTGCCCGCCTACTTCGACGACGCCCAGCGTCAGGCCACCAAAGACGCCGCACGTCTGGCCGGGCTGGAAGTGCTCCGCCTGCTCAATGAGCCCACCGCCGCCGCCATCGCCTACGGGCTGGACAAGCGGGAGAAAGGGGTCTTTGCCGTCTACGATCTGGGCGGGGGCACCTTTGATATCTCCATCCTGGAGCTGAACGACGGCATCTTCCAGGTGCTCTCCACTGCCGGGGACACCCACCTGGGCGGCGATGATTTTGATCGCGCCCTGGCGTTGCACCTCTACCCAGAGCTACCGACACTTTCTTCAGGAGAATCCCGGCAAATCCTGAAGTCGGCGGAGCAGGCCAAGCGCGACCTGAGCGAAAAAGACAGCGTAGACGTGCAGATCGGCGACCGCACGCAGACCGTCACCCGCGCCCAATTTGATGCCCTGATCGCCCCGCTGATCGCCCAGACCGGCCGCGCCTGTCGCCAAGCCCTCTCCGATGCAAATTTGGAGCCT
>CAITDR010000279.1 GCA_903891165.1 uncultured Pseudomonadota bacterium | reverse complement strand
TCAGTTGATGTATAAATTTGATGCAAAGAACAAAATATTGTCGAGTTTGCGACTAATTGGCTGATAGAAAGTGGTGTGATAGTAGCTCAACAAATAGACCGATAAATGGGGTTCGGGACGAGTACTCAAAATTTTAGATTCTAGTTGTTAGCAAAAAATACAGATTGGAAAGCGTCTTGGATCATTCCGAAAAGCCAATTAATGTTTTTAGACCAAGTTTTGACGTTGAGTCTTGCTTGGAGGAAATTCGCGAAGGCCAGTCTTGGCACGACCTGCCCGTACTACCACAGGGGGCCATCACCTTTGATAAGTTAGATTTGTGGATGGATGTGCCAACCAATAAACAATCATACTAACTATAAAGCGGTACCTCCGCAATTCACAAACGCAACGGCAAAACAGACGGCCAGAGGTTGCTGGCCTCAAGGCCCCGCCCCCCGCCAAGCCCCACCGCCGCAGGAGAGGTTACTTCCTAAGGAGAAGTTACTTCCTAAGGAGAAGTCACTTCCAAACCAGAAGGCACCTCCGGTACCACCGGATCCGAACCAGAAGAAGCCCCCAACGTCGAAAGATCCAAAACCTGCACCCCCGCCGGAGCGGTCAGCTTGTACCGGGCATCCGGTACATCCGCCACCTTCCAAGGCCCAAACTCAATCTCCACCGTCGTCTGAAGCCGAGGAATCTCCACATTCATCGCCAGCGGATACACCGGCCCGGGCAACAACGCTGCCTGCACGGCCAGCGCACCCGTGCCATCCAGGCCCACCATTCGGACCAGTCGGCCTTTGGCTGGATCGATGCCTACTTTCAGTCGTGTGCCGTTAGGGCCTGCCCACTCGGCGTCGATGGTGGCCGGGCCACTCAGCAGGCTTTGGGGGGCTCCGAGGGGGGGCACCCGGCCCGTCAGCAGGGACACGATGGCTTCCAAGCCTATAGCTCCTCGGGTGAGTCCACGTAGCCCTTCTTCTGCGGCTGGATGGCTGAAGAATTTTTGCTGTCCTGCTATCCATGCGCTGACGACGGTGCCGTCGCAAGCGGCCACCAGTGCGGGGCCGCCGACGGGGGGGCGGACTTCGAGGTAGAACCGGTCGGGAGGGTCTACCAGCAGGGTGCCGCTGGCGGGGCCTCGGGTGGTGGGGGTGGACACGTTCATGTCAAACCGGCTGACCACGGCGCCTTCGGGGGCGGGGGTGCTGGCGCGCGCGAGCAGCTCCTCGGGGCTGGCGGGGCCTCCGGGACCTCCGTGGGGGCAGGCAAGTAGCATCAGCAGCGCAGTCATGGGGGCTTTCCGGAAGATGCCGCGCCCTAACCACTTTGTCTCACAAAGGCCGCTCGCGGCGTCGCGCCGCGCGCGGCTTGTGCGGATGCCCGGCGATCTTCTGCCGAATCCCCCCTCATAAGAAAGGCGTGACTCTGAGCAGAGTCACGCCAACTCTATCCAGCTTGAAGGGGCTTATTCGAACAGGCCGTCTTCGAGGGGGGACTCGTCACCGCTCTGGATGGACTTCGACAGCGACGTGGCCCGGGGCAGGATGGTCTTGCAGTAGAAGCGCACATTTGCCAGCTTCCCACGGTAGAACTTGGCGTCCTCTCCGCTGGCGCCGTTGTTCAGGGCTTCGTGTGCGATACGCGCCTGCCACAGCGCGTGCAGACCTAACACCACCGTCCCAAACATGGTCAGGAAGGGCGAGGCGTGGACCATCGCTCCCTTCAGGTTGCCCTGCATGCCGAGCCCACCGAGGTGCATGGCAGTTTGGCCAAGCTGGTCGCGGGCTTTTTCGAGCAGGGCGACCTCTTCGTTGAAGGCGCCGCTGCTGCGTGCGGTCTCCAGCTCTTCGTTACATTCGTTGAGCCAGGTCATAAACAGTACGCCACTGCCCTTCCGCATCTTCCGCCCGAGCAGGTCCATGGCCTGGATGCCGTTGGTGCCTTCGTAGATGGCGGAGATGCGCTGGTCGCGCAGGTGCTGCTCCACGGGGTACTCCCCGATGTAGCCGTAGCCGCCGAAGGTCTGAAGGGCAGCAGAAACCACGTCAAAGCCCACGTCCGAGCAGTGCGACTTCACGATGGGGGTCATTAGCTCGACCAGGCCGAGCAGGTACTCCCGCTCGTCTTCTGCACCAAAGGTGGCGCGGTCGAGCCGGTTGGCGACGGTGTAAATCAGCGACCGCATCGTGTCGATGTGCGCCTTCTGAAACAGCAGGTTCCGCCGTACATCGGGGTGCTGGTTGATACTGACACGCGGCGCGTCCCCGTCCGCAAAACGCTCGATGGACTGGCCCTGGATCCGGTCCTTTGCGTAGGAAACCGCGTTGCGATGGGCGGCCGAAGCCAGCGCCACGGACTGCACACCGACGCCGATACGCGCCTCGTTCATCATGTGGAACATGATCTTCATGCCTTCCCGCTCTTTTCCGAGCAGGTAGCCTTTGCAGGGACCGTTGGCGCCCAGCGCGATGGTGCAGGTGGCAGAGCCGTTGATGCCCATCTTGTGCTCGATGCCCACCACCTTGGCGTCGTTCCGCTCGCCCAGGTTGCCTTCGGCGTCGATATGGTACTTGGGAACGAGGAAAATCGACAGGCCCGCCGTGCCGTTGGGGGCGTCGGGGGTACGCGCCAGCACGAGGTGCACGATGTTGCTGGTAAAGTTGTTATCCCCACCAGAGATGAAGACTTTTTCGCCGGTCAGCTCGTAGACACCCGGCTCTCCGGTGGGCAGCGCCCGGCACCGGTTGTCGCCGACGGCCGAGCCCGCGCCCGCCTCGGTCAGACACATGGTGCCCGCCCATTCGCCGGAAATCATCTTGGGAATCACGATATCCTTCAGCCACTGGGGGGTATAGTGGGTGGCCAACAGGTTCGCAGCCGCACGGGTCAGCCCGCTGTAGATGGAGAAAGCGGTGTTTGCACCGGTCAACATCTCGTGGATGGCGGCGTCCACGGCGTGGGGCAGGCCCAGCCCGCCGAGGTCCTGCGGAAAAGCGGAGGACAGCAGCCCAGCTTCGGCCAGCGCGGCGTAGGCCTCTTTGAAGCCCGGAGGCGTGGTGACGTTGCCTTCGCTGTCCAGCTTACAGCCCACCCGGTCGCCGGCTTTGTTACAGGAAGCAAGGTTCTTGCGTGCTACATCGTAAGCAGCATCAAGCATGGTGTTGTAGGTATCCAGGTCAAAGTCCGCATAGCGCGGGACCACCTTCAACTGCTCCTGTACCTTGAGCTGCTCGAACAGGACAAAACGGATGTCACGCAGGTCTACGGTGTATTCAGTCGCGCTCATCTGGCACCTCGGAGGGGGAAAGGGTCCACCGCTGCTGCGGCGACCACTGAATGAAGCCTCATTCATTCTTTATGGCAAGATCGGGAGAGGGTCAAGCACTCCCTCATCAAAGCGCTGTCATGTCGCGTTCTGTCCACTTCGGTCCCCTCCCTTCAGGGGCCCTTGGCACCTGCCGTTCTAGAGGACATGATGAAAGAAGGAGGTGTCGATGCTGCTGCTTCTCCTGGCCTGCCGCAACGCATCTTCGGAAGCGACGGGCCCCCTTCCCGCCCCGGAGACCCTTGTTCACCTGCAGGCGACGATCCGCCGCGATGGTCAGGGGACCCAGGGTCTGGACCTCCAGGCCTGGGTGGGCAGCGGCGAGCTTCCCCGCCCCCCTGATCCGGCACCGGGCGATTGTATCCGCCTTCCGACGCGCCCTCGGGGAGAAGCCCTTCCTCAACCTCCTGTTGTGACCATCGGCGATCCCTATCCTCTGGTCTGGGATGAGGCTGCAGGTCACTATGGCCTTCCCGGTGCTCCCCGTGGTCCGGATCCGGCCTGGCTGGAGGGGGATTTGGCCGGTAGCCAGAAGGTGGCGGGGGCCCTCCGTTTTGGGGCGGCACCTGAGGTGGAGAGTGTGGAGCGCCGTCCCGACGGGGGCCTTCGTCTTCGCTGGAAGGCCGAGGGCGCCGGTCAGGTGCAGGTGGCGACGGGGGATCTTCGCTGTGGGGCCACCCGCGATGGGGTGGATCTGCCCTGGTGGGCGGTTCCGGCCTTTGGCGGCGAGGTAATCCTTCGCAGTGCTCTTCTCACACGCTCCCCGACCCCGACCACCCTGGTTGTGGGAGAAGCGGTGATTGAAAGTATCATCTATCTGGACCGGCCATTGGTCGAGCCGCCGTCAATCGGCCCACGTGTGCCGACGCTCAGGCCGCCCCGTTCTCCCTTCAAAAGCCGTCGCCTCCCGACGGGCTGACGCTACCTTTCTCAACAATTCGCTTCGCCCAGGCAACGGTCTGCCTCCGCTCTCAAAGCTATGGAGCTCTTGTACGGAGGTCACAATGTTCCTGCTGCTCCTCGCCTGCTCCTCTCCCTCGGTCTCGGAAAAAGACAGCGTGCTCGACGTGACCTGCACGGCACCTTTGGATCAGGATCCAGACTACAGCGCCGTCTTCGACCGCTCCCGCATCCAGCGGATGGATATTCAGATCTCTGCATCCGACTATTCCATGATGTACGCCGAGATGGAAGAGCTCACCGGCACCGCTTTTGGGGAGGGGGGCGGCATCCAGGGGGGCGGGGGCGGTGGCGGCGGTCAGGGGAATCCGCCGGCCGACGCCCTGGAGGCGATGGCGGCGGCCTGCGAGGAACTCTCGGAGGGGGATGCCTGTACGGTGCAGGCGGGGCCCCAGGAAATGGCGGGGACCTGCGAGGCCTGGACCGATGGCAGCCTGGTCTGCCTTCCGGAGGGGGCGCCGGCGGGGGGAGGAGGTGCCGGCGGTGAGGGTGGCGGCCTGGAGCTTTTGTCGGATGATCCTTCCTATGTGGAGGCGACCATCTCGGTGGAGGACCAGTCCTGGTGTGGGGTGGGCATGCGCTTTAAGGGCAACTCCACCCTCTCCCAGAGCTGGAGTGCGGGTATCGGGAAGCTGCCTTTCCGCCTGAACTTTGACTACTACGAGGATGTGTATCCAGAGCTGGAGAATCAGAAATTCTTCGGCTTCAAGGAGCTGACGGCGGGCTCCAACGTAATGGACGATACGGTCCTTCGCGACGTCCTGGCCTCCGAGATTTTTGAAGATCGGGGTGTACCGGCGGCCCAGAACTCCTTCTGGAAAGTCTACGTGGATAGTGGAGAGGGTCCGGTCTATTGGGGGCTCTACACTTTCGCCGAAGATCCGTCGGATGCGATGATGGATCGTGTCTTTGGCGAGGACGACGGGAATATGTATAAACCGGACGGCACCTGCGCGTCTTTTGCTTGCTTCGACGAGGCCAGCTTCGAGAAGAAGAACAACGAGACCGATGCAGATTGGTCGGACATCGTCGCTTTGCAGGAGACTTTGGCCGACACCTCCAGCGATGCCGCTACCTGGCGTGCAGAGCTGGAGTCCGAGATCGACGTGGAGGCCTTCCTCCGCTGGTTGGCGGTGAACAGCGCTCTGGAAAATTGGGATGCCTACGGCTTGATGGCGCACAATTACTACCTCTACAGTGTGGAGGGAGACGGCGGTCGCTTTCAGTGGATCCCCTGGGACCACAACCTCTCTCAGATGGCAGGAATGATGGGCGAGACCGACGTGATGCAGGACAGTGTGACCGATGCCTGGCCCCTGATCCGTCGCCTTCTGGACGATCCGGTCTATTCCGCTTTCTACGAGGATCAACTGGCCCTTGCCATCGAGGGTGCATATGCCCAAGATGCCTACGAGGCGCGCATCGACACGCTGGCAGCCCTGGTGCAACCTGCACTCTTCGGAGAGGAGGGCGAGCAGTCCGGCTTCACCGGGCTGACCGACGAGAGCGCCTGGACCGATGCGATCGCGGCGCTGAAAGCCCATGGAGTGAGCCGCCGTGGCGAGGTAGAAGGGGCGTTGAACCCCTGAGGCTGGATGTCGCGCAACCTGCTGTTGGTGGAGGATGATCAGCGCCTCGGCGAGCTGCTCTGCAGCTACCTGGGCCAGAACGGCTATACGGTGGTCTGGGAGAGCCGGGGCGACAGGGCCCTCCCCAAAATCCTGGAAGGTCGTCCGGATCTGGTGATTCTGGATCAGCTTTTGCCGGGGCTCGGGGGCCTGGAGATCTGCCAGCGGGCACGCCGCTCTTATGCGGGGCCAATCCTGATGCTGACGGCGGTGCGCGAGGAGGTGGACCAGGTGGCGGCTTTGGAGGCAGGCGCCGACGACTATGTGATGAAGCCCTGTAATCCCCGGATTCTTCTGGCTCGAATCCGTGCACTCTTACGACGAAATGATCCGGTGCTGCCGGAGGGGGCCCCCCTTGTGGTGGGCGCCCTCCACATCGACCGGGCCAGCCGTCTCCTCAAAGTGAACGGTTTGGTAGTCACCACTACAGAGACGGAGTTCGAGATCGCCTGGGAGCTGGCCGGCCACGCGACCACGGTGGTCAGCCGCGATGCCCTTTCCCGCGCGGCGCGGGGGGTGGCCTATGACGGGCTGGACCGCGGTATCGACATTCATGTGTCCCGCCTCCGAAAAAAGCTTCGTGAAGCTGGGCTCTCCGAGCTGACCATCCGCTCGATCCGCGGGGAAGGCTACCTTCTGACGCAGGGCTCAGACTGATGCGGATCCTTTCATCCCTGGAATCGGCGCGATAAGCCACAAAAATGTGGCAGCTTGTACGCGCGGGCTATCGGGGCTCCAGCCTCGTCGCCTTGGGGATCCTCGGGGCAGTCTATGCTGTGGTGGCGTTGGTCTGGAACCAGTACATCGACATCAGCCGAGGGATCGACTGGCTTTTGGTCAGTATCTGGGCTTTTATGACGGCTGTCCTCTGCTGGAACATCCAGCCGCGTCGGGATCTGGTGCGTGTGGCGGTGGGCTTTCTGGGCGGGCTCTGTATCGAAGCCTGGGGCACTCTTACCGAGCTTTGGACCTACTTTACCGTGGAGCGCCCGCCGCTCTGGATCCTCCCCGCCTGGCCGGTGGCGGCGCTGGCCATTGACCGGATGGCACAGATTTTGCATGCAGTCTGGCCACAGCGGGGCGCTTGGCCGCTCTGGGGAATCTTGTTGCCCGGTTTTGTTATCTGGATGTCCATTTTTGTGCAGCCCACCTGGGAGCTGAACGCGACCCGTCTGGCGCTGGTGGGCATGGTGGGGGTGCTGGTGACGGTACGGGATCCGCGTGGGGATCTTCTGCTGTTTGTTGCAGGCAGCTTTTTGGGTATCTTCCTTGAATATTGGGGGACCAGCCGCTACTGCTGGACCTACTACACCCGCGAGATTCCGCCGCTTCAGGCCATCGTTGCCCACGGTTTTGCATCGGTGGCCTTTGCACGTGGGGTGAGCCTGGTGGAAGGGAGGCTACGTTGAAAGCCCTGAAAATCGAGCTTGAGTTCGTACGCACCTCTGACTCGGAGAACCCCTATGCGGTGGGGGCGGGCGACATGGAGGTGCGCTATCTGCTGCGAGAGGAGCAGGGTGACTACCAGGAAGTGCAGGTCCGCTGGACCGAAGCTCTGAAGGCGCAGTTGGAGGATCTGCGCTTGATGAAGGCCGATGCGGGCGAGGTGCAGGCGATGGGGGAGTGGCTCCG
>CAITDR010000278.1 GCA_903891165.1 uncultured Pseudomonadota bacterium | reverse complement strand
TTGGACCGGTTCCCCCGCCGAAAAAAGCTCGATCCGGCTAAGGTCGTCGGGGCTGGGCTGGACCCCCACCAAAAGCTCGCCGCGGTGGCGCTGGCGATCCTGGGGCCAGTCGCGCATGTTGCTGACCATGCTGTGGTGCTGAGAGGAGGCATCGATGGCCATGATCGGGCGACGAAGTCCAGCTTCGACATCCTGAACGGCCTGGTAGACCAGGGCGATGCCCAGGACGGGAATGTTTTTGCCGTCTTCCAGGCTCAGGTGGTCAAAAATCCAGATTCCCCGTTGTTCTTCCTCGCCGACATTGGCCAGGTTCCGGGGTTCTGCTCCCAGGTTGAGCCCCCTCATTGCGATTTTTAACAGGTGACTCCCTACTTTTTTCTTGCCGGAGGCCCGGTTCAGATTTTTTTCCGCCCACTCTGCCATGGCCTGCACCGCGACTCCGGGTGGCCAGTTGTTGTCCTCCAGAACCAACACTTCTGACGGATCTCCCGCTAAAATCCAGGTGTCCGTGGAGGGTTGGTTCTCCTTCTGAAGACGGAGAAGACGGGGCAGCCAGGCATCCGGGAAGCCCTCTTCGGGAAGGGGCCATTTTTGGAAAATATAGGTTCTACTAAGAATCGCCTCCTGCAGTTTCGGGGCTACCAACAGGTGTACCAGCTGGTGGACCTCTGCGCTCAGCTCCTGGGCCAGTCCACTTTTACGCTGCCCCAACAACTCCAATGCCTGATGGTTTGAAATGGTATCCAGCTGCTTCTGAGGCGGATTTTGGGCAAGCTGTTGTAAGAGAAGAGAGAGGCGTACCTCAAAAATCTGCTTCAGGTCCAGGTCGGTGCTCATAGCGAAATTGTTCCGGGGCTGCGGGGCTCCGTGAACCAGCCCCCGTTGAACCAGAGCTCAGCCCAATCCGGACGGGCAGCACGGGCTTTGGCCAGGGCAACCCAGAGGCTGGACCATTCTTCTCCTTCCACCTTCTTCGCCTCTTTTTCAAGATCCCGGCAAAGTACCAGAACGGAATCCGCTGCGTACTCCACCTCGCCGGATTCTTTGCCCAGGCCTACCAGGCGCGCCGCGTTGCCCTGGCCCAGCTTCTGCTTCCCCTCTCCCCCCAGGACCGCGTAATTATCCCGAGAGGTACTGGAAACCATCAGCACCACCGCGTCCAGATCGCGGGCGGCGGCCCGGCCGGCATAGGCGGCGCGTCCGATACGCTCGCGAAGCTCCTCCCGGCTCCCCTCCGGGCTGGAAACCAACTGCAAAAAGTCCAGAACCATCAAAAAGGGCCTGGGTTTTCCGGTGGCCGGGTACTGGTCCCGCATGGCGCGGGCCTTGGAAAAAATCTCGTCGTAGCTCCAGCCCATGGGGGGGCAGACATCAAGGTGAAAGGGGATTTTTTGAAGTTCTGCCAACTGCTCGGCGTGTTGGGCGGCAAGCTCGGACAGCTCGGTGGGCCCCCCCTGGCCCAGGTAGAGGCGGCTCCAGCGCCGGCGGGTCATCAGGCCCAGCAAACGCGCTACCAGATCCACGCGGCCCAGCTCCAGGCCCACGTAGAGCACGGGGGTGTCCATGCGGGCGGCATGCAGCGCAACCTGAAGGGCAAACTGGCTCTTTCCGCTACCGGTGTTGCCCACCAGGACGTGGAGACCGGGCCAGAACCCGCCCGCCAGCATCCGGTTGAGGGAGGGCCAAGGCAGGGCGATCGGCCGCTCCTGCTGGGTGGCCCGCTGCTCCATCCGCGCCCAGGCCTCTTCCAGGAAGAGGCCCACCCGGCTCTGGTCCAGGCGGGAATGGCCGTCAAAGCGCTCCAGAGCCCGCTGGCTGCTTCGGAGAACTTCTAAAGGCTCCGAACCCTCTGCGATGGCCTGGAGCCCTTTTAAAAGGCTCTGGGAGGCATCCTGGCGACGGGATGCTTCGGCGACCCGCTCCGTCCAGGCGGGGATGGCCTGCAAGGAGGGCACCGCCTCTCCGTAGAGAGCCCCCAACCAGGCGCTGAGCTCGTCGGGTCGCATCGAAAAAAGCCGCAATCGCCCGTGAAGGGCATCGTGAAGCAGTGACGCAAAATCGAGGGCCTCGCCCGCATCCAGCCGCTCCAGGAGAATTCTGAAAAATTCTCCTTCCTGAACCGAAAAATCTCGGGGAAGCAGGCGCAACCGGAGGCGGCTGAGCTCCTGCTCCATCTCCGCGCTCTGCAGTAGGGCACTCAGCAGGCTGCGGGCCGGAGCCCGGGCCAGATCGCGATAGTCCAGGCTCATGGTTTCTCCAGGTCATTTTCGAGACTTTGCAGCCCACGAAGGAGGGCAATCCGCAAGACGCTGCTGCGGGAAAGCCGATGCGCAGAAAAATCCTGCCGCTGCTGGAGCTGCGGGATCAGCCCGTCTGCCCGCTCCAAAAGGCTGGTGGGAAGTCGTAGCGTGACCAGGTCCTGTCCCTTTTTTGAAGGCTCTTCCATGCCGGGAATGTATTACAAATGTAATACAAATGCAATACGTTCAGATGTTCCTATGACCGCTACCCGTCCGCAGACGGGTTCCGAGCGACCATGGACGGGTCTGTTTCCGCTACCCGTCTATGGGCATCCTCCACCCGTCTACGCGCCCGTCCGTTTCCAAAAAATAGATTTATTTCATATACTTATAGGTAGTCTGCTCGAAACCATATAGACGTTCTGGTCCGGATCTTTGTGGGGGAGCAGACCTGTCCACGGACAGGTTCATGTAGCACATGAACAGTCCATCAAAAGACCCGTCTGAAGCATGGTGTCTACGCTCGTCGTAGACGGTCTACGGACGGGTCGGTGCAGACGGGTTAGGAGATCGGGTGGAGGCAGTTGTGGAGCCAGACAGCGACAAAGCGAAGCGACCCAACGACCTGATCGACTACGACGAAGCGGCCACCCTGGTGGACCGGCACCGGAACCGTATCCGGGCCTGGATCCGTGAGGGGCTTTTGACAAGCTGGCCAGCAGAGGAGGGGAAGCCCAACGCCAAGCGGCTGGTGAGCAAGAGTGAGCTGATGAAGGCGGTGGTGGTCAGCGGCAAGGCGGCCCACCCGGGGGGGCCGGGGCGGGCCGAGCCGGTTCCGGATGGGGCGGTGCAGTTGCTGCAGGTCCAATTGGAGGCCGAGCGGCTGCGCTCCGCCAGCCTGGAGGCTCTTTTGAAGGCCGAGCGCCAGCGTTCCGAGGCGCTCGAATTGGTGGCCCGCGCCGAACGGGAGCGTGCCGAGGTGGAACGCCTGCGAGGGGGAGACTGGCGGGATCGGGCGACGGCGCTGCAGGCGGAGCTGGAGGCGCTGCGCTCAGAGCAGGGGCTGCCCTGGTGGCGACGCCTGATCGGCTGAGTTTTGGGAAAACGGACTGGTCGGATGAGGAAGAAGGTATCATTTTCAGGCGTAGACGGTCTACACAGACGGTCCGAAAGGTGCGTAGACGGGTCGGTGATGGACGGGCAGACCCCCCTGGTACCTCCACCAGCTGTGCCCTTCAGTCTGACGAAGCTGTCGACGAAGGGTGTCGAAAACCTGACAGATCCTCTTCATCCAGAATGGAGGAATGCCGATTTTGAGCGGGCATGGTTTTTGCTTAGGGATCCATGCAGAAATTGGACTGGAGCCTCAGATGAACTTCAAGAATCACCCAGCAGCTCCTACAGGTACAAACACCCGCTGGCAACGATGCGCGGCGTCTCTTAAGGGATCGGTTGGGAGGAGCCTGCCGATGTTTTTGTTGCTGGCCTGCTCTGGCTCTCCCGACAGCGGTGATAGCGACGCAAATACGCCGCCGCATGTGACCATTCTTTCCCCTTCCAGCGAGGTCATTCGCGGATCTTTTGTTGTGGAAGGGGAGGCATGGGATACCCGCTCTGCTCCCGATGCGCTCTGGGTACGGCTGGATCCCAGCCCTACCGGCGGCAGTGGTTTTGGGAACTACCAGCAGGTGAATCCCGATGGGAGCTGGTCGATGACCCTGCCCAGCCAGCCCGCCGGGCACCTGTCCATGCAGGCGGAGGTGGTGGATCCGGAAGGCCTGACCGACATCGACTATGCCGGGGCCTGGGTGGACGACCCGGATGCGCCGTTGGTTACCATTCAAAATCCGTTGGAGGGAGCGGCGGTTCTGGAAGGGAGCAGCCTGGTGATGGAGGCTGGCATCCTCGATAACCTTGGAGAGCCCTGGGAGTTGAGCTGGAGGCTGACCGGACCCTACACCGCCGCACTGAGCTGCGATGGTTCCAGCGGTAGCCCGGCGACCTGTGCGTGGACGGCTGAGCTGGGAAGCTGGACCCTGCTTGTCGATGCGTTGGCCAGCGATGGACTTTCCGGTCGGGCACTGGTGGCTTTTGATGTGGTGGTGGCTGCAGCCTACGACGATGACGGGGATGGTTTTTCGGAGGAGGAGGGGGACTGTGACGATCAGAACGCGGCGCTGGGGCTGCCCTACGTGGTCTACCCCGATGCCGACGGAGACGGTTTTGGAGAGGAGGGGAAAGAGGAGGAGAACTGCCTGGTGCAGAGCGGCTACACCACCTACGGGGGCGATTGTGATGATCAAAAGCCCCTGATCTATCCAGGAGCCGATGAATATTGCAATAGCATCGACGACAACTGCGACGGGAAGGTGGACGAGGATCCGGTCGATGCCATCGACTGGTACCTGGATGTGGACGGGGATGGCGAAGGAGCAGGGGTGGGAACCCACGCATGCAGCCTCGTCGGCGCCACGTCCTCCTCCACCGACTGCGACGATAGCAACGCCTTCATCTACACCGGTGCGGCCGAGTACTGCGATGGCATCGATCACGACTGCGATGGCAGCGTGAATGACGACGATGCCCTGGACGCCCCCCTCTGGTACTTGGATGCCGACGGGGATGGGGAGGGGGATCCGGCTTCGTCTCAGAGCGCCTGCAGCCTGCCCACCGGCTACGTCGCGGGCAGCGGGGACTGCAATGACAACGATGCTGCCATCGCTCCGGGTATGGAGGAGTACTGCAACGGTCTGGACGACGACTGCGACGGGACGGCGGATGAGGCCGACGCCCTGGATGCCACGTTCTGGTATCTGGACGCGGATGGCGACGGGGTCGGGGAGTCGACACAGGTGCAGATCGCCTGCTATCTGCCTGTGGGTTTTTCTTCTTTGGACGAGGACTGTAACGATCAGGACGCCACCATCCATCCTCTGGCTCAAGAGGTCTGCGATGGCATCGATGGCAACTGTGATGGCAAGACGGACACGGATATAGCCTCCTTCTGGTACCCGGATGTGGACGGCGATGGCTATGGGGGGACCGGACCCACGCAGAGCTGCACCCAGCCCCCAAGCACTGTCGGCATCGACGGCGACTGCGACGAAGATGATTCGAGAGTGCATCCGAACGCACCCGAGACCTGCGATGCTCGGGATGAGGACTGCGACAGCCTGATCGACGACAACGCGACCGACCAGAAGATCTGGTACGAAGATGTGGATAGCGACGGCTACGGCAATCCTCTGGTACCGGTGATCGCCTGCGATCAGCCCGCCAATGCCGCAGCCAATGACGACGACTGCAACGACAGCAACAGCAACGTCAACCCGGGAGAGACCGAGCTTTGTGATAGCCACGACAACGATTGTGATGGGAGCGTGGACGAAAAC
>CAITDR010000277.1 GCA_903891165.1 uncultured Pseudomonadota bacterium | reverse complement strand
GCCAAGAATATGCCTATTTTTGATGACAGAGGGGTCGTGCAAAATCCTGGTTCACCCTATCTTTGACTGCCTGGGGTCAGGAGGTCTGGCCTCTGGGGATATGTACCTGCATGGGGATCGGGTGCTGGCCAACATGGACAAGCTGGCGTTGCGTGCGAATGTTGCGCTGCATGCACACCTGGTCCGAGGCTACCTGGATCGGGGCACCTACGACATCTCCGGAACGGAGCTGAGCCTGAGCGGCGTCCGGCTCATCGACTCCGGGAAAAAGAGCCGTGAAACCGATGACTCCAAAGCATGGTGGGCAAAGCTCAAGGTGCCCGACGGGCACCTCAACACCGAGGCCGCAGTCTTCCTCAACGCACTGCTGACGGTGCAGGCGCGAGATACCGTGCCGCTGATCACGTTATTTTCGGCGAAAAAAAAGCTTCCTCCTTGGGTACGGCTGATGTTGGGCGTGAAAGGGGTGACTGGAAAGGCGCGGATCCTGGTGGGAGAGGATAGCTTCACCCTTCAGGAGTTTGCGGCCAAGGCCGGACCTTTTCGTGTGCAGCTGCGTATGCGGGTGACGGGTACCTACACCCGTAGTCTCGTGCTCGTGCGTTTTGGCCCTTTGGCGATGGCGATGCGTGCGGCGGGAGCGGAGCGTGAAATCCACTTTATCGGTGCCACCCGCTGGTACAAAAAGCAGAAGTCCCTATGAGCAATGCCCCCATCCCTGTACTGGCGGAGCCTCCTGAGGAGCCTCGGCGGGTCTATCCTACGCTGATCACCTACCTGTTGCTCTGTCTGCTGGTGCTGGTTCCACTCGGAATTTTGCTCGGACGTTATGTGGTCAGCGTCCTGATCGGAACCATCATTGCCGTGCTCTGCTACCCGCTCTATGCACGACTGCGGCGACGTTTGCCCGGATGGGCCTCGGGTCTGGTGGTCACCCTGGGGGTGGTGCTCCTGGGGTTGATCCCCGTAACCCTCCTCGCGGTGGGGGCCTTCCGACAGGGAGCCGTGCTGGTGGAGCAGCTTTCTATTGGGGATACGCCGACGATCTCCGAGGTGGTGGAGCGGGTGCGGGGCTGGCTGCCCTTTACGGACAGTCTGGGGAGTCCCGCTGAGATTCGTGCCATCCTGCAAGAGGGTTTGACCCGAATTTCCCAGACTGCAAGTGCCTTTCTGATTGGCGAGGTGCAGGCTCTGCCCGAGCGGGTGTTGCAGGGTGTCCTTGTGGTGTTGTCCACCTATTTTATGCTGGTGGACGGGAGGCGTCTTTTTAATTGGGTGGCCGGAAAGGTACCTTTATCAAGACATATCCGGGAGTTGCTGGTGATCTCCTTCCAGACGGCTACCCGGGCGGTGGTGATGGCGTCGATTGCGGCGGCGGCGGCGCAGGCGCTGCTGTTGCTGCTGGGCTTCTGGGTTCTGGGGGTTCCGGCGGCGTTGTTGGCGGGAGGGGTGGCCTTTGTGCTGGCGTGGATTCCCACGGTAGGTCCGATGCCGGTTTGGATAGCTGCCTCGATCTACCTGTACTATCACCAGCACTCCCCGGCCAAGGCAGCGATCATGGTGGGAATCGGGTTGGTGGTGGGAATTGTGGACAACGTCGTCCGCCCGCTGGTCTTACGGGGGCAACAGGAAATGCACCCCATGGTCAGCCTGCTGGCGATCCTGGGGGGACTGGTCTTTATGGGCTTGCCTGGAGCTTTTATCGGTCCCCTGGTGGCGGCGATGGCCATTGCGGTGCTGGACATCTGGCCGGCGGTGGCCTCGTACTGCGGGATCCCCGTCAGTGGTGCCGGGGAGGACGTGCCCGATGTACCGATGATCGCCAGCAACTTGGGGAGCAAAAAAGAGGAGACTCCTCCCTAATCCAGGCCGGGGCTGCTCTCCTGCTGTTCTTTTTTTGCCACGCGCTGGCCATAGAGCTTCAGCTTCCGATAGAGGGTGGCAGATCCGATACGCAGCTGCTCGGCGGTGTGGGTCTGGTTGCCGCCGTTTAAGGCCAGCGTCGCGAGGATGTACTCCTTCTCCACCTCGTCCAGGGGGCGTACGGCCCCGGAGATCACATTGGGTCTGGGCACAGCCTGTCGGATTTCCTCGGGGAGATCCTCCATTTGGACCCGGTTGCCGCGTGCAAGGGCGGCCGCCCGCTCCATCGCATTTTCCAGCTCCCGCACGTTCCCCGGCCAGTCGTAGCGGAGAAGTTGGTCAGCAACGATAGGAACAATACCGAAAATTTTGCGCTTCATCTGCTGAGCGGCATGTGCCAGGAGTACCCGCGCCAGGGGGAGTACGTCGTCTTTGCGCTCGCGTAAGGGAGGGACGTGCAGGTCGATCACCTTCAGGCGATAGTAGAGATCTTGCCGGAACGAGCCGCCGTGGACTGCCTGAACCAGATCGCGGTTGGTGGCGGCCAGCACGCGTACGTCGATGCGGCGGCTGCGGTTCTCTCCCACTCGCCGTACTTCCCGCTCCTGAAGGGTACGCAGCAGCTTGATCTGCATCGCCGGGGACACCTCTCCCACCTCATCTAACAGCAGCGTACCGGTGTTGGCTGCTTCAAAGAGGCCAAACCGATCCTGCGTTGCTCCGGTAAAGGCACCCCGCACATGCCCAAAAAGTTCACTTTCCAGAAGAGACTCGCTGATGGCGCCGCAGTTCACCGCGATAAACGGGCCGGTAGCACGGGTGGATTCTTCGTGGACAAGGCGAGCAATCCGCTCTTTTCCTGCGCCACTCTCCCCGGTTATCAACAGGGTGGAGTCCACTTTTGCAATACGACGAGCCAGATCCACCACCGCGCGCATCTGCTTGCTCTTGGCGACAATCCCATCCGGTAGCTCTACTTCTGGGGCGGCCCGGACCAGAACCCGGCGTTGCTCGCGCAGTTTGCGCTCGGTGGCCTTCAGGGTTTCCGTCACGTGTTTGAGGGAGACATCCAGGCACTCTTTCAGGCGCTTGGGCTCAAAAAAAAGCAGATCTTGCGCCCGTGTATTCCCCCACTCCTCGCGGGTACGCCCGATAAGGTGACAGAAGGCGTCCCCCTTGCCGGTACAGCGATCCTCCAGCACATAGAGTTCTCGGCCTTCACTCTGGCTGATATAGCCGCTGATTAGCCCGCAGATCGTCCAACAGACCGGCTCGTCGTAGCGGCCGAAGTGCAGCATGTGCTGCTCCGCCTCGTAGGAGTTCACGATGAGCTCGCCCTCTTTGGACAGAGGCCCCCGTCCGCCTGGTTCCACGCGAAAAAGACCTTCCAAGGCATGGATACGGGTGCCCGCCCGTCGGCGCTCGTCCTCGCTTGTCCACTTGAACTCCTGCTGCATCGCCTCGGACATGCGCCAACCGTGCGCAAAGCCGAACTGCGTCAGGACGGTCCTTGCGGCAGTGATACCAAAATTATCGACCAGATACTTCCGTAAAACCCCCATCGCGACCGCGTCTATCAGCAGTGCCCGCTGTCCGGCAAAGCGGATCGAGCCGCCCTCGGGGTCCAGCTCCAGCAGATCCTTGAGATCCAGACCATCCGCAAGCATCGGTGTCTCCATCGTATTGATGTGAATGCTACATCATCTTGATGGAAAGGTCGAATCCTCCTGAATTTTTTCCGGCCAAGTACCTGATTGGATTGATAAAGAACATTGGCACCGAAATTGCATCCTCGACTGGGTAGTCGCGCGGAAGTCCAGGAAAAAATTGGACGATGGACGCTATTGTGCCCGGAATTCGGCGCGGTGTCTAAATTGTGTGTGGATATACCCAAATACGGACTGGTGAAAGCCGGATTCCTGAGGATTTTTTTATGAAAAATATTAACAAAATCTCTACCTCCTCCCACCTCTGTCGGTCCCCCCTGCGTCTGGGCTTTGGGGTGGCGGGTGTGGGTGCCTGTCTGATCGCGGTGATGTTGGGAAAACCGGCCACTGCGGCTGACCTCACCCTGAACCTGGAGCCGGCCGTGGCGGTGTGGGCGGATAAACCCCAGGGGGATCGCTTCGGCACCGGCTTCTATATGGCGGTGCGGCCGGGGCTATCGCTGGGCCGGGTGGTAAGTCTTCAGCTTTCCTATGCGATGTTGTTGGTGCCGGCGGGCGAGGGTTTTGACAATAATGGGATGTCCCATGCCTTGATGGGAGGGTTGAGGGTGCGGCCACTGGCGCCACTCCAGGCCGAGGAGGACCAACTGGGCGGACTGTTTGTGGATGCAAACGCTGGCTACATCCGAACGGGCGAGCTGGATCGGTTTGGCTTTGATGCGGGAATCGGGTACAATTTCCAACTGGCTCCGTGGCTGGCGCTGGGGCCAGTCGTTCGCTACAGTCAGGTATTACAGCCGGATGACTTGGCTAACAAAAATCCGAACGACGCTCAGTACTTCACCGCTGGCATCAATTTTGCTTTCGGAGCGCCGGTAGAGGAGGAGCCAGCGGTGGTTCCGCCCGTCGTATGTCCCGACGTACCTGAGTGTGTGCAGGACACCTGCCCGCCCGTACCCGAGTGTGTACAGATCAAGCAGCCAGCTTCGCTCCTTCCTACCTGCATCGACAGCGATCGGGACGGCGTCTGTGACGACTCCGATCGCTGCCCCACACAGGTCGGAAGTGCAGCCACGATGGGCTGCCCGGTGGATCCCTGCAAGGGGGAGCCGCTGATGGTGCTCGTACAGTTTGGCCAGGACAGCGCGGGAATGCCCGCTGTTCGTGCCGGGAATGAACAGACGATGGACCCTGTTCTGGACGAGATTGCCAGGGCCATCCAGCAGGATCCTTCCTGCCGGGTGTGCATCATGGGCTTTGCCTCTGAGGAGGGGGCCGACGACTACAACATGGACCTGAGCCGCCGTCGTGCGCAGGCGGTGCAGAACTATATGACCGGCCAGGGACTCAAGGGCTCACGCCTGCCCACCACCGGCTGGGGCGAGACCTGCCAGCTGGTGCCGGAAGCGACCCGTACGCTCAACCGGCGCGTGGAGTTCCACAGGTTGGAGGAAGGAGAGTCCTGCCCCACCAAGTGTGAGGAGTAGGCTCAGCCTCCCGCGTCGATGCGGATTAGCGCGGCCTGCATCGGGCTCAACAACCCGTAGTAGCCAAGTTCTTCCTGGGGATAGCTCAGCGCCCCCAGGTCCAGGTTGGCATTGCCGCCACCCCCCAGGAGCAGCAAGCCGCCATCGTCTGTCGCCAGGGCTTGGTAGGGCAAAAAAGCGCCGCTCCCGGGGTAGTAGGTGCAGGCACAGTCCGCCGCGATCAAGAGATCATCGACGCTGCTGCCCGCGGCATCCCAGACCAACAGCCAGGTCTGCCCGGCCGTGCCCGAAAATCCCGCCGAGGCGCCCACCACGCGACCGTCGGGAAGTACGGCAAAGCTGAGGGGGGAGCCATAGGTGATGTCGTTGATGGCGTAGGCCCAGCTTACGACGCCGTCGGCATCGAGTCGCACGATGCCCCGGTCGTTCCCATCGCCCGCCATGGTGTAATTTCCCACGTCCAGATCGGTGCCCAGGTTTACATCCACCAACAATCCGGTAGGAGCTGGATAGAGGGCCACCGGCGCTCCCGGATCCGGCCCCAGCCCGCGCCGCCAGCGCGGCTGTCCCTGCTTGTCCAGGGCCAGCACGGTGGTCAGCCCATCCGCACCCAGGGCCTCGCCCGCCAGGAGCGCCGTCGCCGGGCCCCAAGCGGCCAGCGCCAGCCCACCATCTGCCGCCACCAACCCGGTCAACTGCACGTCGCCGCCGGCTATCACCTGATCCAGCTCCACCGTCCCGTCGCCCGCCAGACCAATCAGGTGCCAGCCGGTGCTGTAGGACTGGGCCAACAAAAATGTGGATTCGCCGTCCGCGACAATCCCCCCATAAATCCGAGCGTCGGTCAGGCCGGGCCAGGACCAGGCCGCGGTCTCGCCGTCGGCCGCCACGTGGCTGACCAGGCCGGAGAGGGTGACGGTGGTGAAGGCGCCATCGGGGTGAACCACGAGGTCATAGGGATTTCCCACCACTTCGGATGGAACAAACCGGGTGATTTTGCCGCCGCTGCCGTAGAAGGCGATGCCCGGCACCGGCGGGATTCCCGCCGCAAAATCATGGCCACCCAGGCCGTTGATCGCGACAAAACCCGACGCAACCGCCCCCTTGTAGTAGGCGTCGCCGGGACTGCCACTGCTGATCAATGGCTGGCTTGCCCAGTCGGTACGCCCCATTTCGCCCAGGAGGGTCTCATGCTCCGGCCAGGTGGGTTCCTGTGTGAACGGCACATCGTCGATCACAAGGGTGTCGTCCTCCAGGCGGATTTCGGCGTCCAGATCATCCGGAAAAACGCCATAGTCTTCCGGGAGCGGGTTCTGTATACCGCGAAGGCTTCCCCGTACAAAAGTGGTCTCCGCCTCCGCGAAGGCGGGCACGGCGGGGTTGGGACCGGTCTGCAGGTGCAGGTAGGCGCCGTTGCCGTCCACCCAGATTCCCAAGGGGGCGTCGCCCTTAAAGGTCCCGGAAGGATTGCAGGACATACATACAAAAATGATCAGGGCAAGGGGAGCCAGCATGGCTTCAACCTAGCCCGTTGCCACCCCTGCGCAAGCCTCCAGGCCCGATCCGCTTTGCCGGTTACTCGACACTCTCCAGAAATGCCCGCACGGCGGGGCGCTGGCGTTCCGTACGGGCGATGCAGAGATCGATCTCTTCCAACACCTGCGCAAGGGTACGACCTGCTCCTGGCCAACGTTTCACCTGCGGTGCAAAAAAGCTCTCCACCTCGGCACGGTGGGTGGCATCACAGAAGGCGGAGCCCAGATAGGGGAGGTAGGAGCGGGCAATTGCCGGAACCTGCGGCTCGATCTCGTCCATGTGGGCGCGCGCATAGTCCCAGAGTACCTGGCGCGCCATGGGATCGCCCAGCGGCCCGAAAAACAGGCCAAAAGCCTCGCGGATGTCCAATTGTTTGGAGAGGGCGAAGACCAGCCCCTGCTCCACCAGCACCGGATCGCGGAAGGCACCCATCGCGTCCAGAATCCGGCCCCGGCGGCGCCGATCCTCCTCCTTCAACGCCTCTTCCTTCATGCGTGCAAACAGGGCCGCATCCCCATGCGCGGCGGAGAGGCGCAGCACCACCCCCACCACCTCCGGCTCCACCCCACTGCGGTCGGCCAGCCACTGGTCGGCGAGACGGCGGGCTTCGGCCAAGAGCGCCGTGTCCTGTCCCTTGTCCCCCACCAGATCCAGAATTCCCGGGCGTAGATCGCGGATCAGAGAGTCGTCTGTAGTCTTGGGTACAAAAGAGATCTCGGAGGCCAGAGGACCGTAATAGGTACGGATAAAGCTGGCATAGCGGGGACGGAGGTCGGCGGGGACCAGCTGATCGTCCAGACCGGCGACGATGCCCACGGTGGCGGCAGTCAGCTCCGGCTCTCCACGGGACAGAAGGGAGGGAAGGAGGCCGAGAATGGGGCCGGGTTCCTGCAATCCCGCGTCCACCAGCGCGTCGGCATCCTGCAGGACATTCAGGCGTTCGACGCGGCTTAGCGGCGCGTCGCGCAGGATCTTCTCCACATCCTGGCTCACCCGGTAGTAGCCACTGGCCCCGGCGTTGGGGATCACCCAGGTCGGGCAGTGGTCCAGGGGCACAGTTTGTTGCGGTTTGTCGAGAACCACACAAAAAATTTCACCACCATCTATCCGAGCACAGAAGGGGATGGACCAGGGCTGGTCGGTGTTGCGTTCGGCCCCCAGAAGGCGGCTGGTCGAAAGCTCCAGGCGCGGGCTGCCCTCACAGGAGAGGGTCATGTCCACCAGCGGCAGGCCCGGCTGCTCGATGAAGCTGCGGAAAATGGGCTCAGTGGGCCGCCCCGAAGCGTTTGTAATCTCTGCTACAAAATCATCATAGTCCGCGTTTTGATAGGCATATTTCTTCAGGTAGCTCTGGACACCGGTCTGGAAGGCCGGACCGACCCAGGTCTCCACCATCTCCAGCACCGCCTGTCCTTTGGAGTAGGTGATGCCGTCAAAGGCCTCGCGGATGCCGTCGTAGCTCTCCACCGGCTGGCGCACCTGGCGGGCCGACTTCAGCACATCCTGGCCCATCACCCAGGATCGGGAGCCCACCCGGTCCACGTCCATATGCCACTCCGGCCAGAGTTGATCCACGATCTTTGTGCCAAACCAGGAGGCAAAACTCTCGTTCAGCCAGATGTCGGTCCACCAGGTGGGCGTCACCAGATCGCCGAACCACTGATGTGCCAGCTCATGCGCCATCACATCTGCGTAGGACCGGCGAAAAGAGAGATTTTCATCCTCCGGCCTCACGACGGTCAGGTTCTGGGACATCGTGATCATCCCCGCGTTTTCCATGGCGCCAAAGGCGACGGGAAGGGGGATGGTCACCACGTCCAACTTTTCATAAGGATAGGGGTAGTCCGTCCATTTTTCCATGGCCTCCAAGATCGGCCCTGTCGTCTGGACCGCCCAGCTTGTGTCGGCGCCGCGTCCTTTGGGGACCGCAATACGGATGGGCACCTGGTTTTTCCCCGCCCGCCCCGCGTCGATCACCTCAAAGGGTCCCACCGCCAGGGCCACGAGGTAGGAGGGCAGGGGTTTCGTTGGCGCAAAGTGGAGAATCTGCTGATCGCCTGCCTCCTCCACCTGCTGCACCGGGCTGTTGCTGAACACCGCAAGTCCCTTGGGCGCGGTGATGTGCATGGTCCAGGGTGTCTTGAACTCAGGTTGATCAAAGCAGGGAAAAGCCTCCCGTGCGTCCGTGTCTTCAAACTGGGAGAGCAGGTACCAGCTCTCCCCCTCCTTCTGGCGGAACAGCCCCTGTGTCTCCTGATCGTCCAGCTTCCCCGTATATTTGATCCGGATGGTCTGCTCGCCCGCCACCTTTTTGGGCCAGCGCAGCTGCAGGGTCTCCTCGTCCTTCTGGCGGGTCTTGATGGGCTGGTAGCGCTCGCCCTGCTCCAACAATGCTTCCGTAACTTGCAGTCCATGTCCATTCAACAAAAGACTGTTACGTGCCTCCCCCAGATCCACCTGCAGTCGGACCTCTCCTTGGAAGTCCGGAGAGGCGGGATCCAGGGTCAGAAAAACCTCGTAGGCCAGCGGCCGACCCTCGGTCAGGCGCAGGGTGGGGTCTTTGGCGGCGGAGAGCGAGGCGAGGAGAAGGAGCATGAGGGGAGTTTATCCGGGGGGCCGAGTGCGCAACAGGTTCAGCTCAAGCGAAAGGAAATCCAGGCAGCCGAGTAGAATTCTCGAACATATTCGCAATCCTAACTTGGCATCAGACCGCTCGCTCTCCCCTTACTCCTCCTCCCCCTCCTGCACATATCCCAACGCTTCCAACTGCCGACGGGTCTCCGGATCCAGGCTGCTGGCGGTCGAGGTGGTGGCGCAGCTCACCCGCGGGTCGGAGGTGCCGGGCTGCCCCTCATCCACCCGGAATTTGGCATCCGGCGGAAACAGCCCAAAAGAGGCAGGAGCAACCAGCTCTTCCACCCAGATCTCCCCCTGCCAGAGCTGTCCTTTGGGACTCCGAAGGACCCCCTCCTTCAGCTGGCAGGGCTGTCCCATGCTGCGCAGCAGCATGGCCTCCAGCGCATTTTGCTGCACTGCGTCATCGAGGATCTTCTCCTCCTTCGGATCGGCACGCCGGTCAAAAAGCTCGTAGTCCCCACTCTTTCTGTCCACATTCAGCCGGTGTCCCCCCGCCTCTACCGACAACCGGAGTGTGTCGAAGCGACTGGTGTCGGCCAGCATCACCCGCTCCGGGACCGGCTTCCGGATGTCCACCCCCGGCCCGCTCCAGGAGCTTCCCACCAGGCCCGCCAAGGTGGGCGCCAGATCCACATGACCCACCACTTCCTGGCGTACCGACGCCGGAAAATCCGGTCCCACCGCGATCAGTGGCACGTCCAACAGCTCCGAGTACAGGGTCTGCGCGTGGCCCCAGCTCCCCCGCTCTCCGAACTCCTCGCCATGATCCGCGGTGATCAGCCAGTTGGCGCTGCGCCCCACCTTGTCCCAGAGCCCCACAAAGCTGCGCAATTGGTCGTCCACCGCCAGCAGGCACTCGTCGTATTGCCCCCGCAGTAGCTCCATTCTTTTCGGGCGAACCGGCTTCTTTTTGTAGTAGGCATACTCCCGATAGTCCAGCTCCGCTGCGGTGGCCGCCCGGTTGAAGCGGGTCTCGTAGCCGGGGGGCGGCTGGTAGGGGTAGTGGACGTCGTAGATGTGGAGGAAGAGGAAGACCGGCTTGTCCTTCCCATTTTTCTTCACCCAGCTCTGCGCCTCGGACAGCAGCTCCGCCGCGTGGACGGGGTGCTCCAGGTTGTTGCGCATCCCGATGTCGAAGTCTTCAAAGTGGTCGAAGCCACGATCGAAGCCAAAACGTTTAGAGACATAGATGGTGGAAACAAAACCCGCAGTCGCATAGCCCGCTTTTTGCAGGCTCTCCTGGATCATCGGTAGGCTGCCGTCGATCTTCCGGCCGTCGTCTACTACGGTGTGTTGCTGGGGCCAAAGGCCGGTGAGCATGGTGGTGTGCGACGGCAGGGTCCAGGGTGCGGAGGAGCGTGCGTGGGCGTAGCGGCTTCCACGGGCCGCCAGCGCATCCAGAAAGGGCGTGGCGCCCCGTGTAGAGCCATACGAACCCAGGTGATCGGCACGCAACGAGTCGATGGAGACCAGGATGATGTCGGGACGCTGGGCATCCCCCTTCGGCAGGGGGGCGCAGGCCAGCACTACCAGGAAAGCCACCATGCCCACCCCGCAGGAAGAAAACGTAACATCAAGAGCAACAGCGTGCCGACGGTGGCCAGCCACAGCCCATAGCGTAGGTTAGAGGAGGAGATCTGCTCCACAGTTCCGCGCGGATCAGCCCAGAGACCGCCCAGAAAAACCAGCCACAGCGGCTCCAGCGGCACCCGATAGCGCGACACCCCCGCCAGCACAGCGATGGCGACAACATGGTAGAGCACGATCATACCCGCCACCAGCGGATACCAGCTTGTCCGCGCACTTCTGCTGTCTGCCTCCCCC
Source organism: uncultured Pseudomonadota bacterium (assembly GCA_903891165.1). GTDB lineage: Bacteria > Myxococcota_A > UBA796 > UBA796 > SXON01 > CAITDR01. Next base: position 16,731 of record CAITDR010000277.1, on the reverse strand, counting down.
CCGTCGGCCTCCCCAAAGACCCGAAAAAACCAATGGTTCCACCGATCAGTGTGAAAAAACTGAAGAATGGGACCGATAGGATCAGCCCCTCCCGCAACAGGTCGGGCAGCCCCTCCCAGCGGCCCCAGCGCAAATGCCGGGTCAGGAAGGAGTGTGGTGTGAGCATCTGCGCCACCCGCAGCGGCACCCGCTCAAAAAACTCGCCAGGATGTTCCTGGATCCATTTGAGCCCGCCCGCCGTTTCGCAGCGATCGTGGGCGGCCGGGTTTTTCTCGTCGCAGTGGCGACGCCCGATAAGGTCCAGCGCCTTGTACTCCTCCTCCTTCAGCACGCCGTAGCCCCAATCAAAACTCACAGGGTCGAAGGTGTTGTTTCCCAGCCACATCATCTGGCCCAGCGTCCGGTCCGAGATCACCAGCTCCCCGAATTTCTGGGTGGCGTAGACGGAGTAGGGCAGGACTACCAGCACTGCTGCAATGCAGCAGGCCAGCAGTTGCTGCCGCACAGCAGCAAAGGGGCGCCCCCACCACAGTCCGATCAGAAAGATGGGCAGGATGTAGGTAGCCACGCCACGAAAAAGGACGCAGCCCCCCACCAAAAGCCCGGCCATCCACGCACCCGCCGGTGGCGCCTCCTCCTCCCCCCTCCACGAAAAGCGAAGGTCTCCCCTGGCTCTTCCCAACATCCACACCGCGCCGACCAACAACAGGGTGTAGAGTGTCTCGCTCCAGTAGGAGGAGGTGTAGAAGATAAAGGTGGGATTCAGCGCATAGAACCAGGAGATTCCCCGTGCGGCACGGTCGTTGTAGAGCTGCTTTCCCAGGCCGATCAGCAGGATCTGAGTGGCGATGGTGGCAATCAATTGCAGGGGTTGGATGCCCCCTTTGAAGCCAGTCACCAGCTCCATCAACGCCAACAGGGCAGGGTAGGCGGGTGCCCAGAGCCAGCCGCTGATGTCCTCGATGCCCCGGCCCGCCAGAAGTGCGTCGGCCATCTTCTGGTAGCTACATTCGTCGCGTACACAGGTCTTTTCTGCCCAGATGACCATAGGCGCCAAACGCAGAAAAGCCCCCAGCACCAACGAGAGGCGCAGGGAGCGATCCGACCACCAGAGGGGTGTAGCCCCTCGGCTACTCGACGAAGTCGGCGGCACTACGCGGCCAGAGCTTCCACTCGCCGTAGGCATAGGTGAGTACCCCGGTCACCGAGCCCCAGGAGTCGCCATTGACGGCGTCGTAGCGGTAGAGTTCGTCGTCCAGCATCAGGTTATAATTGGTGGTGATCTGGCCGTACTTGTCCTCATCGCTGGTGGCAGACACCGTCTGCAGCGTCACCAGCGTCCCTTCATAGGGCTCCCAGTCGGCGGGGGCGGCGGTCAGGGTGACGGCCACCGGCTCGGCGGTGGTGCCGGTCAGGGTCACACCAGAGGCATCGGTCAGGTAGAGCTGGGTGAGATCATAGAATTCTCCAGCGCTGCCCACCACATTCACCACATCGCCAGTGTGGACGGTCAGGTCGCCCTTCACATAGATGGGCATGCCGCTGTACTCTCCACCTCCCGCATCCTGGGCGTAGAAGGTCACGGATCCATCGGCCTCGTCGGGAATGCTATCGGTGGTAGCCACCAGGCCGGTCAGCTCCACCATGCCGCAGACATTGCCCTGCTGCACGTCGGCCACGGTGCCTTCGGAGGTGGGGCCCTCGGTGTAGGCACCCAGATCGTCGAGTGTCCGAGGATTCAGCGAGTGTTCCTCGTACTGGTAGAAGATGATGCCGCTGAGGCTCTCAAAGGTGCCGCCGCAGGTGTAGTCCAGGAAGGTGAAGCCATCATCCAGGTTCAAGCCGGAAGAAAGCTTGCCGGTGTTGTAGGCATTCACCGAGTCCACCGTCTGGTTGCTGATCTGTACGAGCGTGCTCTCGTAGTCATCCCAGTTGACGCCGGTGCCATCGCCCAGGTCGATGGCGGCGGGCAGGGTCCCGGTGCCGGTATTTTTGATGACATCGGGTCCGGTGATCTTCAGCTCGGTCCAGCCATAGTACTCAGAGATCGTGCCGGTGATGGTCACCTCGTCGCCCTGGGTCACCACAAAGGGATCCAGGCCGGTCTGGTACCAGACGTAGAGGCCAGAGCGGGGGCCACCCTCGGCATCCTGTACAAAAAAGCCTTCTGCATCGCGGGTGATCGGGGAGGTGACGATCACCCCTTTCACGGTGACCAGGTCGCCATCCGCCGCGCCGCCCGCCCGGATTTCGGCGATGCTCATGGTACCGCCGCCTCCCCCGCCGCCGCTGTCGTCGGTCACCGCGGAGTCGTCCACCGGCTTGGGGTTCAGGTTGCAGGCCGCCAGAAACAGGAACAGACAGAGCGGACGGTGCATGATCGCCTCGGAGAGTGTAGAAGGAGCACCCGCTCCATACACGGAGGTGTGAAGGGTGACAAGCGAAGTTTCTGCACTGCGTGTCCGAGGACTGACCCGCCGCTTCGGTGGACGGGTAGCTGTGGACAATCTTGACCTGGAGGTTCGCCACGGTGATCTCTACGGTTTTCTCGGACCAAATGGATCTGGCAAGACGACGGCGATCCGCTGTATTCTCGGGCTGATTCGTTCCGATGGCGGCACCATCGAGATCTGCGGGGTGAGCGATCCGATCCGCGCGCGCGCCGAGGTGGGCTCGGTGGTGGAGACGCCCCGCTTCCACGAGTGGATGAGCGCCCGGGCAAATCTGGAGGTTGCCTGTGCCTATGCCGGGCGTGGTGCGGCCGCCGACGTGGACTATGCGCTGGATCGGGTGGGGCTGAAAGACCGCAGCAAGGAGCCGGTACGCGGCTTTTCGCTGGGGATGAAGCAGCGGCTGGGCATCGCCCGGGCGCTGGTGACCCGCCCGCGCCTGTTGATCCTGGACGAGCCCACGAACGGTCTGGACCCGCGCGGTATGCGCGAGATCCGCGAGCTTCTGAAGGATCTCTGCCGGAAAGATGGGCTCACCGTCTTTGTGTCCTCGCACCTTCTGGCCGAGATCGAGCAGATGTGCAACCGGGTGGCCATCATCGACGGCGGCCGCCTGGTCTCCGAAGGTTTGGTGGCGACGCTGAAGCAGGAAGACCAGACGGAGATCCTGGTGGATCTGGGCATCTCGGAGCGCCCGAAGGCCCTGGAGATTCTCGAAAAAATCCCCGGCATCCGGGTGGTGGGGGAGGGGGCCGAGGGCCGCCTTCGGGTCGCACTCACCGGCGTCGAAGTAGCCTTTTTGAACCGGAGCCTGCTGATGGGAGGGGTGGAGGTCAACGCCCTGGTGCCCATTGTCGGCTCCCTTGAAGATGTGTACCTGGCCAACACCCGTCAGGAGGCGAGCCTCATTTGATACCCGCACATTTTCCGATGATGGTGGTGGCCGAGCTGCGGAAAACCTTTACGAAGGGCAGCGGAATTGCCGCGTTGGTCGTGGCGTTGTTGGTGGGCATGCTCACGGCGGCTGCGGTCTACCAGGTGCAGCATATGGAGGGGGCGTCGATCAACGGCACCTCGGTCAGCGAGCTGGTCACCGTCGATGCGGTGCAGATCGCCGGCTACGCGCTGCGCGTCCGCAATTTCTTCGTTCTTCCTATGTTTCTGGTGCTGGGGATGGCCAGCTCGGTGGCTGGGGAGCTCTCCGATCGCACGCTGCGCGAGCTGCTGGTGCGGCCGGTGTCGCGGGGCTCCGTCCTGTTTGCGAAGTTGACTGCATCGGGGATTCTTTCGGTCATTACCCTGGTTTTGACACTGGTGCCCGCCTTTGCACTGGGTGCCCTCCTTTTCGGGCTGCCCAAGGAGGAGGTTTCGACGCAGATTCTGAAGGTGCTGGCGGCCTATGGAGCCAGCTTCCTGGCGGATCTGGGCTGGCTCTCCATCGCGATGACGGTATCGCTCTTCATCCACTCGGCGGGTGGGGTGGTGGTGGGGGTGGTCTTCGGGCTGGGGCTGGATATGGCGCTGCGCGCTTTTCTATGGGCGCTGGAGAAGATTGGCGCGGAAAAGGCGGCGATGTTGCGGCCCTTTACGCTGACCTATGGGCTGGATGCCTGGCAGGGCTGGTCGGAGGGATGGGAGCCGGGGCGATTTGTGTCCTTGACGGTACTTTTGGTGGCGACTCTTACCGTCGCGCTTGCACGCTTCCGTCGGATGGATGTACTCTAAGGTCATGGACCTCTTCGGTGACCTGCTGAGTGACCTCGCTGCCCCCTCGGCCGTCTGCAATGGCGTCGGCACGTTGTTGCAATGCAGCGAAGACTTTGAGCGGTGGATGGGGGAGGGGGAGGTCCAGCGCCTGGGGCGCCGGTTTGTACTTCGGATGCCGGACAACTCGGTACGGGAGTTGGGATCGGTTCCGCTTCAGGGTGGAAACGTCCTCCTTTTTATGGACGAGGAGCGATCCTGCGTGCGCTCGCTGGTGCAGCGGGTGGCGGTGGAGGTTGGACATGTGGCGCATACCCTCGAAAGTAGCGCCAGCCTGGGGCTCCTGTCCGGGGGGGGAGAGGGTCTGCGGGAGACGCTGGCGGTCTGTGCAGAGCTGCGCCGGCTTCGGACCCAGCTTGATGCCCTGTATCCGACGGAGCCTGCTCCACGGGGCTCGGTGAGCCTGCGGACGCTGCTCTTGGATCTGCTCCGGGGAGGTCCAGAGGGCTGGGAGCTGGCGGAGGGTCCCAGTGGGGTGGTGATGGGCTCGGCCGAGCAGCTCTTTCCCGTGCTGGCGCTGATCCTGGAGCGGGCGCTGGCCTGCGGGCGGGTCTGGCTGGCCATCCAGGAGGGGGAGGCGGTGCGCCTCTGCCTCCGTCTGGAGTTCTCAGTCGCCGAGCTGTTGCCGGGGCTGGACGCGCTGCGGGGAGTACTGGAGAGCCAGAGCGGGCGGCTCTTGCTGGTGGACCAGAGTGTGATCCTGGAATTGCCAGCGTGGCGTGGCGCCGAGGTGGCACGCAGAAACCAGGAGACAACGGTTCTGGTCGTGGACGACGATGACATCGTACTTGCGATGATCGATGTGGTATTACGCCGGGCGGGCTTCCGGGTGCTGCTGGCCCACAACGGGGTGCAGGCATCGGCGTTGTTGCGGCAACATCCAGAGATCGACGCGCTGGTAGCCGATGCGGTGCTGCCCGGACGTTCGGGCCTGGACGTGGCGGAGGAGGCGCGGCGGCAATCGCTGCCGGTGTTGATGATCAGCGGGCACGATCAGCAGATGTTGGGCATCTCCGGCGTGCCGCTTTTACAAAAACCCTTCGGCGCCAAGGTGCTGGCCGATGCGGTGGAGCAGATGGTGGTGAAGGCCTGAGAGGGATCGGAATATCGTAGTCCAGACTACAGACGGTACCGGATTCCCACACTCACCATGGGGCCGGCCAGCTCGCGGCGGCCGCCAAAAAGGGTCTGCTGGCTGCCATAGCCGGCGCCCACGCGCAGGCCCAGGCTGCCCTTGTCCCCATTGCCGCGCAGCCACGTACTTACGCCGCCTTCTGCCGCCAGAACTCCGGTTCCGGTCGTGGTAAAGCTGCCGACGATGTCGGTGCGGATGCCGACGGGGACCTGGAGATCCAGGGCGATCCCGCCGTAGGTGAATTCCTGGCCTTTTTTGGTGCAGCTCGCTTCCTCGTTGTTGGATGCGTCGTAGTAGTAGGAGTAGCCGCCCCAATTGCAGGAAAAAGCAGGAACCAGAAGGAAGAAGTTACGGACACTCACATGCAGACCGTCGCGGGCACCCAGGCGGGCTTCCTGGGTGATGGTGAGCACACCCGCAGGAATATCCTTGGGATCGGCCAGCTCGCGGGCATCCGAGGACAACGCAGTCGGCCCCAGGCTGGAGCCGCCGCCGCCGAGACCCACTGAAAAATACTGGGTCTCGTAGCCACCGCTGACCGTACCGGCGATGGTCACCGCCGGTCCCGAAGTTACGCCACCCACCGCCAGCGGTGCAAGTTGAGCCGAGAGATACCACGGTTTTTCGAATACCAGGGTGGCCCATGCCACATTGGCACTGCCGACACCCAACTTGTCCAGGGCCAGAAAGGGGCGGAGGATCACGCCCAGCTCCACCAAGGCATGGCGCGGAGGGGCAACGGGGTAGTGGCTACGTTCCTGGCGCTCTTTTTCCGCGCGGTCGCCCTCCGCCACCACACTGCCCCGGTCCAGCTCCACCTTTGAAGTCTTCTCGCCCACCTCCACCACCCGGCCGCGCCCCACTTCGCGCTGGCCACCCTCGCCCCGGCTTCCCAGAAAACGTAGCTCCGCGCCGGTTTCCCGGCGACCGTCGATCTCGGCGATGCCTGAGTGCACGTGCAGCACCAGGGCGGACTCGGCCACCGGCGCTGCCGGGGCCGTCGTTGTGCCCCCGGTGACCACCGGGCCAGGAGTACCGGAAAAGGAGCGGGAATCCAGCGGAATGGCGCGAATCTCGCGCTGCTCCACCCACACGCGACCACCGGCTGAGAACAGCCCCACCGCACCACTCAGGGGCAGCTCGCCCAATTTTGTCCCCTCCAGGCTCCACAACTCCAGGCGCTCGTCGGAACGGAGCAGGTAGATCTGGCCACCCTGCTCCACCGCCGCCAGGACCGGGCTGCCGCCCTCCCAACGTTTGCCGTCTACAGTCACCACACCCTGATCCACACTCAGATCGGCCGCAAAAGCGAGAGAAAGGAGGAAAGTAATCATAAACACCTCGATGGCTTATGTAGCACGATCGGAGCCGTCCGGAAGCTGATCCACCGCAGTTTTTGCGCCTTTCAGCGCCATACCTCGCCGGTGCCGGGCTCCAGACGACGGGTCCCCGCGGCGGCCTGCACGCCGCTGATCCACTCGGTGCCCCCGGGCGCCTCCAGCTCCACCGGACTTTCCGAGAGATTGAGGAGGATCACCGTTCCATCTTCGGCCCGCCAACGGGTCGGCACCTGATCGTTGGGCTCTCCCCGCTCGATGATCGGCGATCCGTCGATGCCGCTTACAAAATCAAGGGGGCTCTCTGGCCAGGTGCGCTGGCCTCGGAAAGCTGTCAGATCAAGTACATCCACTCCTGACAGCTCTTCCCCATACAAAAAGCTTCCGCCGCTCGCCACCTGGGCGGCGAGGGCCGCGCTGGGGTCGGCCCCCAACATCAAGTTGTCGGCGTCGTTCCACCACCAGCGGCCGTTGGCCCAGGAGCGGGCCGCGGTGGAGCGCGCCTGCCAGCGCAAGAAGGCACGGTCGGGATCGGGAGCCACAAAAAAGGCGATGTCGGCGCCGCTGCGGTAGGAGTCGGCAAAGCCCACGCTGGGCAACATCGGGGCGCCGCAGGCGAGGATCCAGGTGTCTTCGCCCGCCGCCTCGCGCAGCAGCTCCGTGGCAAGGGCATAGGCTTCGGCACCGTTGATGTCCTGGCCGCGCTGGCCCTCCCGCGCCCCGGCGTACAAAAAGTCCAGCTTCAGATAGCTCCAGCCCTCGGCCACGCGGTTGTGGATCTGCGCCTGCATCCATGCCGCGGCATCCGGGTGAGTCACATCCAGCGTTGCGCAGTCGCAGGCTCCATCCTTCAGCTCCTCTCCCTCCGAATCCAACACCCACCAGTCCGGATGATCGAGGTAGGTGGAGGTGCTGCGGCGCACCAGAAGGGGCGCCATCCACAGACCGGGCTGTAGACCACGGGCGCGGATGGCCGCCGCCAGCCCCGCCGTGCCCGAGGGAAAATCGGCGTTGGCCTCCCAATCTCCCCAGGCACGCTCCCAGCCATCGTCCACCTGGACCAGCTCCAGGCCCATCGTGGCGGCACCTTCCAGGTTGTGGAGGATGTCCCCTTCGGTGGCTTCGCCGTAGTAGGTATACCAGTCGGACCAGCCGGTCGGGGGAGGAGGCGGCGTTCTGCCTTCCATTCTGTCCGCCCAGGCCTCCCAGAGTTTTTGAGGATCGTCGCCTGCGGACAGGCGCACGGGCTCCAGGGGACCGGGGGCGGGATCCTCCCAGACCACCCACAGCTCCTCCTCGGTAATTCCCAGCCAGACCTTCCCTTTTTTGGCGGAGAGGGCGCCCACATGCAGCGACGGTCCCCCCGGACGTCCCAGGAGCGCCGCCTCCCAGGAGCTGTTGGCGGTCTCCTCGATCACGCTGTAGGTGTCCCCGTCGCCGCCGACGGTAGGTTCTCCACCTTCAATCTCCACAACCCCACTCCAGGACCAGGACTGCCAGCCCTGGCGCCACCAGCGGGGGGGCGCGTCCCCCTCCATCTCCCAGCGCATTTTCAGGACCACATCCTCGCCGGTACTTTCACCGGTGAGCAGGCCATCCTGTAGGTGGATCCGGTCATCCTCCCAGCTCAGGGAAACCCCGGCGGCCTCCCAGGTAGGGGAGGGGGTGGGACTTTTTTCGATACAGGCGAGGAGGAGAAGCATGGGGGGAACATAGCGGCTTCTCCCCCTTCCGGCCCACAGCATCGGCAACCAAAGCTACTCGATGGGCCCGCTGAGGCTATGAAGATACTCCACATAGCTCAGGCGCGTACTCTTGACGTGTAAGCTGACCTTCCCCTCCGGATCCACCACCTCCACAAAGCCCGCAAAGCCGAAGCTCACCATCAGCCCCCCGGTCTGGGTGGGAGTGACGTTTCCAAAAACCTGGGTTTCTGCCAACCGATTTTCGTGGCTGTCCACCAACCGGTAGCTGTGCGCCTCCCAGTCCAGGGCAAAAACCTCGGCCCGGGGAGGATAGCCGCTTCCACCGGTATTGTTGAAGATGTAGAGGCGGTCGTCCTGGAGAAAGGGGGCATGGATCTCCCCAAAACCCTCGCCCTCCAGCTTGAAGGTAGACTGCGGTCCCCCGACGATGTCTACCAGCTCTGCCTTACGGTTGATGACAAAAATTGCCTCCTGGTGTTTACAGGAGAGCCAGTAGGCCTCCTGGCGATTGTCCCAGAAGAGCCCGTTGCAATGTGTCCAGTCGATGCCCTCATCATAGGCTTTGTCTCCGTGCAGCTCGGGAGTGGCACCCCCATCAACACTGTTCCAGAGAGGGGTCTCCACCTCGCCCACCCGCTCCACCAGCTCATCCGCAGCCCAGACCACATCGTCCGGTCCAACCGTTGAAAAACGCTTGAGGTAGACGAGGCGATCGGGGAACACCAGAAAGTCGTGGTGGTGGGGGATGGCCTCGTCGGTGGGGTCGGAGCCGTCCAGACCGATGGCGCCGATATGGCCCCCGGCTGCGTTGTCGTTCCCGTCGGTATAGCTGTACCAAAGCCGATTATCAAGCAGACGTGCTCGCTCCAAAAAGGCATTGGGATCCAGACGTTTGGCCCAGACCACCGAGCCTTCCGGCCCCAGGATCCAGAGGGTCTGCTGGTCGCGGTCGGGCAGCACGAGGTAGCCGGGGTCGGTGGCGCGCTGGAGCAGGTCAGCTTCGGGCGGCTCTCCTGGATTTTCGAGCAGGTCGGGCGTCCAGCTCTGCCACTCGGATGCCAACCTTTCCCCCTCCTCCTCCCAGACCGCACGCCATTCTGCGCTTTTTCCGCCGGGAACTCCCACGAGGAGGAATTGATGCTCTTGACGTGGCAAGCTCTCGACGCGACTGACCAGCGTGGGGCTACCCGGATAGTGGTATTCCAACCAGCCGATGGTCGGCTCCTTCGTGCTCCAACGCACCTCCGCCGCAGGCTGCTCCAGGATGGGGAGCAGGGTCGGGACGGGGAGGGGAGGGGTGCAGGCCAGAAGGAGGAGGATCATGTCGCGCGGGTGGCTCCGTTATCCGAGAGTAGTCTTGACGGGTCAAGAGATAGAAAATCCACGACGACGGAGGAGAAGACCGAGAAAGAGGATGGCCCAGGGAGTCGGATTCCCGCCCTGGCTGCAGCCACCACAGCCGTCGTCCTTGCCGCCCCCGGTGCCGTTGCTGTCGTCGGCGGGCTTGCTGTCGTCCGTCGGGATGGCGCTGTCGTCCACCGGCTGGCTATCGTCGGTAGGAGCAGTATCATCGGTGGGTACCGCGGTGTCGTCGGTGGGTACTGCGGTATCGTCCGTAGGCCCGGCGGTATCGTCGGCGCCGCCACTGTCACCGCTGTCCTGCCCACAGTTTTCGTCGATCACGCCATTGCAGTTTTCGTCAATACTGTTGCAAAGCTCGGTGGCATCCGGGTGGATGCTGGCGTCGCTGTCGCTGCAGTCCCCCTCAGCGAGGCTCCAGTCGTCCCAGTCCTGGTCCCAGCTCTGGCCAAAGGGGCCGCCGTAGGCACCGATGTCGGAAATCGAGCCGTCGGTGTCGAGGAGGGTGGGGTCGCCGGCATCGACGAGCGGGCTACCGGTGCCCGGCCGCAGATCGTCGTTGTAGACCGCGTCAATGTACAATAATGCAAACAAGGGGTCGCTGGCGATGTTTCCATCGGTACCGGTGGGGTCCACCAGCCCGCCGGTGGTGGGCCCGCTGGCATTGCCGTACAGGTCCCCGTAGCGGATGGAGAGGGTGGCCGCCGGATCGCCAGAAATGCCGGATCCCGCAGAGGAATGGGCGATCACCGAGTTGACAATGCTCATGGTGCCGCCTGCGGGTACCCGCACCCCCCCTGCTGAGCCGGTGCCGCTCCCCTCGACAAAAGTCAGGTTGGTCAGGGTGGCGGTCGATGTGCCATTTACATGGATACCACCCCCGGAATAGGCACTGTTGGCCGCGAAGATACTGGCGGTGACCGTCGCGGTACCCCCATCCAGGCCGATGCCGCCGCCATTGGCACCCGCGGCGACATTGCTCTCAAAAAAGGCGTTCCAAAGCTCCAGACTGCCACCGTCGTTGTAGATGCCTCCACCCCCGCCCGCCGCAAGGTTTTCTTTGGCCCACAAGCCGGGGCCGGCCAGGGTGCCCTCTAAGAGCACCAGTCCGGCGCCGTAGCTGGCGCTGTTGCCGTTTAGAAGCACGCGATCCACAAGGGTGGTGCTGTCACTCAGCGCCAGTCCACCGCCGTTCTGGGTGGCGGTGTTGCTGCTGGCCACGCTCTTTACCAGACTGAGCTGCTGGCCACTGAACCAGGCCGCCCCACCCGAGGTGGCGGCATTACCGGTCCAGGTGCATGCGGTGCAGCTCAGATCGCCCCCATAGGCATAGTGGCCACCCCCATATTTGGTTGCGTTGTTGCTGCTCCATTCCACATTGTCGGCACTGACCGATGCGCCATAAAACACCGATCCGCCCCCGTAGCCGTCCACCCCGGTGGCGCCCGCCGTGCCCCCCTGCAGCAACAGCCCGGTCAGCGTGACACTTCCGCCGTAGACATACAGGTTTCCGCCGGATGTCGCAATGTTATTCTCCATCACGCAGTCGCTTACCACCGCCGAGACGGCGCCGCTCACCATCAGGCCCCCACCAAACTTGGCGCTGTTGCCGGTGATCACCAGATCCTCCAGCACCACCGGCACCTCGTTTACAAAAACGCCGCCCCCGGACTCGTTGGTGTCGGTGTAGCCCACTACGTTCCCGCCGGAAATCGTCAAGCTGCGTAAGGTGGTGCCCGCCCCCTCGGCACTGTCGATGCGCACCACCGGGCCGACCCCCGTGCCCACAACAAAAGTGTTGGCGGCACCGCTGCGCCCTTCCACCGTGATGGTCCGGCCGCCGAAGTCGATATTTTCGACGTAGGTCCCCGGTGCCACCTCGACCACGTCCCCATTGGCGGCCATGTTGATGCCCGCCTGGATGGTGGTGGCGTCCCCACCCCCGGCCGCGTCTACCACAAGGGTTGCGGCCCGGGACAGGCTACTCAGTAGAAAAAGAGGGGTCATGCGTACTCCTGCAGAAAGGCTAACCGGCTGGAGGAAGAAGCGGCGCTCCTCAACCCCCGCTACCCGGCGGCGCCTCCTCGCTGCTGCGGGCATCGCGCAGGCGGCGGCTGCAGAAGAGCAGGTACTGCCCCTTAAAAAAGGTGGCGACGGGGCTTTCACAGGCGGAGATGTCGGCAAAACCGGGCTCCGGCTTGGGGCGGATCCAGTTCAGGCCATCGGTGGAGACGGCACGCACAAGGCTCAGGCGCCCCCCCGGACCCGGACCGTGGGCCAACAACTGATAGACCCCGTCCTGTTTCCAGACAAAGGGAACGGTCACACCCACCAGTTGCGCCACCTGCCGATACTGTTCTGCCTCCCGACGTCCGATCACAACCCGTGGCACCTGCCCCAGGATGAACTCGGTACCGTAGAGCAGCTCTCCCATGGGCGAGGGGTCGGCGAAGGCGGGCAGCGACCACACCGGTGCCCCCGCGTGGAAGAGGCCATCGTCTCCCAACTCCGCACGGACGACGGGATGATCGCCGGTCAGGCTTACCGGATCCACCCCCAAAGCCCCGGTACGAACCCAAGAATAGAGCACCGGCTTGCCCGCCTCGTAGGCGATATGGCTGTCCACGAGTGCCAGACGATCCGCCAGCCACCAGCGCCGTGCCCCCCATTGCTCCAGGTCTTGACTCGTCAAGGTCACCACCGAAGAAGAGTGGAAGGGAGGGAATTTGGGCCCCAGCTCCTTGGGCAGCGACACCATCCCCGTCAGCAGCAGCCCACCCTCCGGGGTCTCGCTGAGCCCCAACGAGGTGAGGGAGTGGGCAATCCACCGCAGCGGCCGCCAGCCCTGGCCATCCGGCGAGCCGTAGAGCCAGACCTCGGTCATGGCCTGCTCCCCCAACTTCCGGTCAAAAAGGCCCTCCAGGCCACTGTCGATGGTGGTCGGATCGCTACTCCGCGGGGCGGTGGCCTCGGGCGGCAGCACCGGTACCGTAGACCACTCCTTCAAGGTCTGCTTTTGCAGGTCCACGTTGGGCCAGGGGGCGCCACCTACCTCGGCCCGCTCCCCCAAAAGCCAGCCCAGCTCCGGCCCCTGACCCCAGGTGGCGTTTTTGTCGGTGAGTACCGTCTGATAGCCAGCTTCCACCAAAAGTTTCTGGAGCTGAGCCAGTTGAAAAGAGTTCTGACCCAGCAGCTCCCGGATGGGCGAAGGGGCCAGCGTCTCCGGTCCCACGGAAACGGGGACACCCTGCGCGGCCATCGCCAGCCCCGCCGAGGGATCCCGAGGGAGGGGGAGGAAGAAGATCGGGCCTTTTTCGTCGCTCGTCGCCATCGTCGTGCGGCTGGGCAGGCAGAGAAAAAGCTGGAGCGGCAACAGAAGGGGCAGCAGCCACTCCGCCCGGCGCCGGGGTGCCAGAAGCAGGATGGCCGCCAGGGCCGCCAGCGCCGAAAATCCGCTCAGATGTTCGGCAACCGACAGGGGCGGCAGACCACGGAGCAGGAGAAGGGGAGAGGGCAGGGGACGCTGGGCCAGCATGACCAGCTCTCCTCGCCAGTGCAGCAGCGGCCCCAAGGCCAGAAGCAGCCCCGCCGCCCCCCAGAGTGCGACCCGCCGCTGCGGCCGATCCACAATCCCCAGGATCAAAGCAAGGAGCAGCGGGCTCCCCCAACCCCAGAAAACCCCCTCCAGCGAGGCCGCCCCCGGATCTCCCTGCACCCCCCCCAAGAGCGCGGCCCCCACCGAAGGCCGAAGGCTGTCCCCGGCCAACAGGGTCCACAGACGACCCACATACAAAATCCCGGCCACCACGGCCACTGGCAGCAGGCGCCGGTCGCGGAGAGCTTTGGGATCCAGAATCCCCAGGCTCACCAGTCCCCCAAACAGCAGCCCCGGCGAGCTCCCCAACAGCAGCCCCGCCGCCCCCTTCCGCAGCAGCCCTGCCGCCCCCTTCCGCAGCAGCCCCGGCCCCTCCAAAAGCCACAGCAGCAGCGGCAGGTAGAGAATTCCACCTGCCTCCAGGGCGCCGGCCTCCAAAAGTCCCCAGCTCCCCGGCCAGAAAACCCACAAGAGTGCCCACTCTGCCCGTACCCCTCTTCCCTCCAACCACCGTCCGGCTCCCCAGGCCCCCAGCCCCACCCGGCCCAACCACAGCAGGTTCCAGGCCCAAGCCGGCCCCAAAATCCAGGTGATCGGCGCAAAAATCAACACCTCCGGCATCGCCGAAGGCCACCACCAGCCTCCCTCCGGGAAGTTCAGTAGTGTAGGATACAATCCTTCCGAAAGAAAGGAATGCGCTGTATAATACAACGACAGCATCCCCAGGGCGGGCGCCTCCCCCCGAGGCTCTCCCCCCGGAAGCAGGAGCGCCGCCGCCAGCATCAGGGCCAGCAGAACCACTCCCCGGACCCGGCTCATGGCCGCTCCACCAGCACACCGCTATGACCATCCGGCAACCGATAGGACTTCAGAATCCGGTGCTCGGTCTCCTCCAGCCAGGCCTTCCCAGCGCGGCCCGAGGGGTGTGTGACCACATAAATGATCCGCACCGTCGGCGGCTCCCGGCGCAGGTCCCCCGGTCCGGGCGGCGGCGCATCGTCCACCACCGAGAGGGGACCGCGGTAGGAGTTGGTCATCAGCCCCTGCGGCGAGATCATCGCGTGGATACTCATCAGATCCAGGTTCATCGCCTGCTCTTCCGCCACCAACTGATAGACGGAGGAGGTGGGTGCCTCGGGGAGAGTATCCAGCAGCATCCCCAACACCCGATGCTCTCCCAGAAAAGGCTGGGCATCTTCCAAAACTTCTTTGCAGAGCCAGGGCTCGGGGTGCTCGGAGACGGGGGAGAAGGGAGTGGCGGGCGCGGGCCAGGGGGCAAGGCTGCGGAAGCTGGTCACCGGGTGCTCCAGCGCCCGTCGGGAGGGAACTTCGCTGGCATCGCTGTCCTTATAGGCCAAAAAGTCGCCTCGAAAGCCGGGTGCCAGCACGGCGAGAAGCATCACCGCAGGCTGCCAGCCCCAGCGGGTCGGCGGCGCACCGGCCACGGCGATCAAAAAGACCAGCGGCAAGGCATAGCGCCCCTCCCGGCTGTTCATCGCCCCCAGAAAGAGCAGGCCCGAAAGTAAAGCCAACAAGGGCAACTTCCGACGGGTGCCCAGGGCGCCCAGGCTCAAGAGCGCCAGGACGGGCCAACCCAGGGCATCCTTCAGGACCGTCCAGAACATAAGCTGCCCCTGGCCCGCAAAACGCTGCATCAGGCTGCGCTGCTCAGGAAAATTGCCGGGAGCAACAGGAGGATTCAGCGCCGATCCCACATAGTCCACCACCGCGTGGTGGTTGGCCCCCATCCAGATCCCCGCCACTATCACCCACACGCCCACCGCCAGCGCAAGATTCCGCGGCTGCCGCCACAAGGCAGGCACACAGCCCACCGCCACCGGCAGAAAAAGCACCAGGGGAACGGAATATTTCGTCAGAAAGGCCGCCCCCAACCAGAATCCGAAAAAGAGCGCCTCCCGACGCATGCTCAGCCCCTCCGAAACATGGAGCCAGCCCAGGCTCTGAAGCACCACCGCCGCCGTGGGCAGGTCAAAGCCATGATGATCGGCGGACCACCAGGTTAATGCGGCCGAGAGCCCCGCCAACATCCCCAGCGCACCCGCCTGGAGGTCCGGCTGCCCTTTTTCCCGACAAAGAAGTGTACTTCCATGTAAAAGGAGCAGCAGCCAAAGTAAATCCGCAATGCCGATGATCGCCCGCAGCGGCAGGCCCAGGGCGGCCAGGCCCACCAAAGGCAGGTAGGCAAAGGGCGGGTGGGGCGCGGAAAGCTGGAACATCGCGCTGCCCACATCCCAAAAATGTCCGCCACGAAGCATGGTTCCCAGGCGGAGTGCCTGGGAGAGCATATGGGGGCCGTCCGCCGCTGGAAAACGATCCGTCGTCCCGATGGTGAGGGCGAGGATCAGACAGCCGAAGAGGGCGAGGATCGGGAGGGCAGACTTCATGCGTCGACAGGAAGCTAACTGGTATTGCCGCCGCGCGGGGCAGCCATTAGGTTGATGGGGTGAGCCTGCTCCTCCTCCTTGCCTGCACCACAGGGCCGCCCGCCGTCTCGGGGACGGCCGGGCCGAACCTGCTGCTCATCACCGTGGACACCCTGCGTGCCGACCATCTGGGCGCCTATGGTTACAAGCGCAACACGACGCCGGAGATGGATCGTCTCGCCAAAAAGGGGATTCGTTTCACCGATGCCTACACCCCGCGCGGCCTGACCTGGCCGGCCCTGGCCTCGCTGATGACCGGGCTGTACCCCGTACAGCACGGGGTACGCACCAACGCCATGCTGCTCACCGATGCGCCCACCACTCTTGCCGAAGTCTTGACAGGTCAAGGCTATAAAAGTGCTGCCGTCCTCACCAATTCCTTCGATCAGCACTGGGAGGGTTTTTCGAAGGTGATCCCCATCGACCGGGATCCCCGCGATGGGGTGGCTGCGGCACAGGCGATGGCCTGGCTCTCCACCGCGAAGGCGCCTTTCTTTTTGTGGGTACACCTGGTCGCTCCGCACGATCCCTGGGTGGAGCATGAGGGAACAAAAAACTTTCAAAGCTGGTTTTATCGGGGACCGATGAACGGGAGTGTGTCGGCACGAACACGATGGATGTTGACCCGGGGTAACCAGGAGGATCTGCAAGCGGCCATCGACCTCTACGACGGCGAGGTGGCCTACACCGACGCGATGATCGGCGAAATTCTTGGAAAACTCGATGATTTGGATCTTCAAAAAAGTACACTCGTGGCATTGACGGCCGACCACGGGGAGGAGCTGGGGGACCACGGGCACTTCCTGCACCACCAGGCGAGCCCCTGGGAGGGCGTGGCGCGGGTGCCGCTGATCCTGTCGCAGCCCGGCGTGCTCAGTCCGGGAGTACTGGATGTTGCTACCGATCTGCTCGATGTGGGGCCGACGCTGCTGGAGCTGTTG
>CAITDR010000276.1 GCA_903891165.1 uncultured Pseudomonadota bacterium | reverse complement strand
CATCGGGATCCTGCCGCAGGCTGTACTTCAGCGCCGCAGCAAAAGTCAGGGTGTCCGAGCTGACTTCACGCTGATCCACCGTCGCCAGCTTCGAGTCGTGGACATACTCGATGGGATCCTCCACGGTGATGATCCGGCAGGCGCGCGTCCGGTTGATCTTGTCCAGAAGACAGGCCAGCGTCGTCGATTTTCCAGCACCGGTGGGCCCGACCACCAGGAGGAGCCCCTGGGTCCGCTCGGTCAGCCGCAGGATGGCCTCGGGAATCCCAAGTTTTTCCGCAGGTGGAATCTCGGAATTGATGGCACGCAGCGCCGCGGCCATCTGCCCTTTCTGATAGTAGGCATTCACCCGGAAGCGCCGCTTCTTCCCGTCACTTTCCACGGCCAGCGCAAAGTCCAGCTCCCGCTCCAGCTCGTACAGCGCCCGCTGCCGCGCACTCATCACCGAATACAATAATGTCCGCATGTCACCCTCGGACAGCGGCAAGCGCCCGCTCTCGCTATCGTCTAGCGGCCCCAGTTCCCCGTTGATACGCACCAGCGGAGGCCGCCCCGCCGTCAAATGCAGGTCGGAGGCCCCTCTTCCTTCGGCCACGCTCAGAAGTGCCTTCAGATCCAGTCCAAGGTCAGCAGTGGCGCCTCCTCCTCGAAAAGTCGCACTCCCCGTGGCCAGTCCCCGCGCAGCCAACGCAAAGGCATCGGCGTTTGTTGCCGCCGCCAAGCCGACTTCGTAGCGAATCTGACCGGCATGCAGCAGCCGCAGAAGAGAGTGATTGAAGCTCTGTAACATCGGATCGGCAGAGCCCATCAGCAGATCCTGCAGCTCCTCCACCCGCTGCTCCCGCAGCAGCCGCGCCACCGTCGGCGTGCCGCTCAGGACCTCCGTCGCCAGTACCCGCGCCTTTCCATCGGCACGCGGAAGGAGTCGCTGCGACAGGATACCCACCAGCGATAGGGACAGGTCCAGCGCCGCCTGGGCACGCTGATCTTCCGGGAAGTAGGTCAGAAGTCGCTGCACCGTCTGGGTGGAGTCACTGGCGTGGATCGACGCAAGCACGAGGTGTCCGGTCAGCACCGCGGAGAGAGCAACACGCACCGTCTCGGCATCCCGCAGCTCCCCAATCAGGATCACATCCGGGCTCTGCCGCACCACATGCCGCAGCGCGCTGTGAAAAGAGGCCGTGTCCGAGCCCACTTCCCGCTGGGTTATCCGGCTGCGCAGATCGGTATGTACAAATTCGATCGGGTCTTCGATCGTGACGATGTGGGCGGCGCGGCTGCGGTTCACATGGTGAAGCAGGGCGGCCAGGGTGGTGGATTTCCCCGAACCTGTAGCCCCCGTTACCAAAACCAGCCCGCGGGGCTGCTCCACAAAAGTCCGCAGTCCGTCGGGCAGACCCAGGCTCCCCAGCTCGATGGCGCCCGAGGGCACGGGCCTTCCCACCATTGCGATCGCCCCCTGCTGCCGCATCAACGCCAGCCGTAGCCGCCTCCCCTCCGACAGCGGGATGCCCACGTCCAGATCGCCGGTGGTCAGAAAGCGCTGCCGGGCCACCTCGGGCAGCAGCTGTTCTAAGAGCGTGGTGAGGGCCTCCGCCGTGGTCGGCGGCTCCGAGGTGATCCGCACCTGCCCGTGGATCCGTGCGGCAGGCGGCTTGCCCTCGGTAATAAACATATCGGAGGCGCCCGCCTTGTCCATGGCGACAAGCAGCGGCAGGAGCGGAGTAGCCAAAAGAGCCTCGGGTGCAAATCCTCTTCTATCAGGGTAGAGGGGCGCATGTTGTTCGCCCTCCTCCCTTTGACCCTGGCCGCAACCCTGCCGGGGATCAGCCTGCCCTTTGATGTCGATGCCACCGGCCAATGGGTGCTTCCCGCCCAGCTTCCCGCTTCGCTCACCGCGGCCGGCGTGCAGCCCGGCTGGACACTGCAGGCGGTGGACGGCCTGAAGCTGGGCACCGATCCGCAGGCCGCCCAGCGGATTGTGGCCGCCGGACCTGCACGTGCCGTGCGCTTACACTTTGGTACTCCGACCGGAGAAACCATCGTGGTGGTGCAGCGCAGCCCCCTGGTGGTGGTGGAAGAGCTGGGCCTTCTGCCCTGGTCGGAGTGGTTTGCGAAGGACAAGTACGTGTGGTCCACGACGGCGGAGGGGGTCCCGCTGGTCGTAGACGGGCAGGGCGACGGCTGGGTGCTGGACCCCACCACGGCCACGCAGGTCAAAATCCCCTCCCCCAAGGCGGAGCCCTCCAAAATCCCCGATCTCTGGTGGTCGCTGGCCGATGCCCCCTGGGTGCTGCTGGCCCCTTCGGGAATTCTGAGCGGCGACCGTGAGTGGGCTGAGGGGCAATTTTTGTCCGCTGCCCGCTTTTTGAACTTTAAAGATCAGGCAGGGGATCACCTCGCCCTGCCCACGCCAGACGGTCTGCGGATGCTCGCGGTGCACTGGCCGGAGGGCACCCCATCGCTCCCCGTCTGCGACCCGACGGTGCCGGAGACCTGCCTGGTGACCGGTCGGGAAATTGTTCAGAATCTCCTCGATCGACCCGGTGGAAAGGAGGAGGCACTCCGGGTCTTCGGGGTGGCCTGCGAGGGGGGCACCTTCCGTGCCTGTCTGGAGGCAACCGCCATTGAAGAGCCGACGCTCTCCAACAAAATCAACGCCTGTGCCGACCGGAAAGCGGCAGCCTGCCATGAAGTGGCACGTACCCGTATGGCCAGCAAGGAGGAAGAGGAGCCCTCGGCGCTCCTGGTGGGCGTGTTGGAATATGCCTGCTCGGTCGATGCTTCCGGCTCCTTGGGGGAGCGCCTGCGGCGGCTGGAGGATGTGGGCGAGGGCTGTATGTTGCTCTCCGAGGCCTTTGACAAGCTGCAGGTACTGGATCGCGCACTCCTGAGCCTGGATCAAGCCTGCGTATTGGGGAGGGCGGAGGCCTGTGATGAGGCCACCCGGCGCCGCCAGGACGCTTTTGCCCTCAAGACGGTGCGTGAGTGTGAGGATCCGCGCCTGCCCCTGTCCACCTCCTGTGTGGAGCTGGGCAACCTGCTCCAGACCGGGCCGATCTCGGCCACCCGACTGGACAGCTTCTCAGCCTATTTGAAGGCCTGCAAGCTGGGGGATCAGGAGGGTTGTACGCTCTTGGGGGACTATGTGGATCGCTGGGGCATCGATCACCCCCGGGTCCAGCAGGCGGAGCGCAGCCTGAAGGAGGCCTGCAAAGAGGAAGAACAACAGGCATGTGTCGGTGCGGCGCATCTGTTGGTACGCCACGAGCCCAGCTCGGAAGCCTATGGAGAGGCCTTGGGCCTTTTTGATGCTTCCTGTAAGGCGGGAATTCCGGGGGCCTGTATCTCCGGGGCGGAGCAGCGGCGCATCGGAAAAGCCAAGAAGGCCCAGGCGATGTCGCCGATGGAGATGTGGCAGGCGGCCTGCGACAAGGACAGCCCGGCGGGCTGTGCAGGACTGGGAGAGCGCTTTGCCCAGCGGAAGGCGACCTGGGACAATGCTTATGAAGCCTGGAACAAAGCCTGTAACACCGGGGATGCTGGGGCCTGTACCCAGCTCGGGCGCTTTGTGATCAACCGCCACAAGGAACCCTATCCGCAGGAGCAGCCTTCGCGGGCCTACCTACGGCAGGGCTGTGAAAATGGCAGTGCCGAAGGTTGCTATTGGCTGGCAGAAGCCGATTTGCCCAAAAAGGGAGACCCACCCGAGCCCGCCTACCTGCTCCTGGAGCAGGCCTGTGAGGGCGACTATGGCACCGGCTGCGCCGATCTGGCGAGCATTCATCGGCAGCGCAACAGCAATTTTGACGATGAGCTGGCAGCAGACTTCCTGCAGCAGGCCTGTGATAACGGGCACTTCGAGAGCTGCCGCGATCTGTCCACCATGTACCTGCGCGGCGAAGGGGTGGAGAAGGATCCCGCCAAAGCCCGCGAGCTGGCGCAGCGCTACAGCGTGAATGCTTCCCGGCGTTTTTTCCGCTTCGGCCTTCGGCTTGGCTTCCCCTCGGT
>CAITDR010000275.1 GCA_903891165.1 uncultured Pseudomonadota bacterium | reverse complement strand
CTCTCGGTGGTGCTGCCGGTCTACACCTACGAGCACCACCTGGTCTTTTTATTGCTGGCCGTTGCTGCGGCCGGGCAGGCGGCGACTGGAAAAATCCGCTGGATCTACGCGGTGACCTTCTTCTTCCTCGCCTGGCCGCTGACCTGGCTGCGGGGCGCGCAAAACCTGCTGCCGTTCCTTTCGGTGCCCATCCGAGAGAGCAAGTTTATCGCAGAGATTCTGCTGCTGGGGCTCTGTATGTACCTGTGGAGTGCCCCAAAAAAGTCTGGACAGGTCAATAGCATTTCTTGAAAGAGCTTGCATTTCCGGCATGATCGGATAATCGCTCTTGACATGGCAAGGCTTTGCCCGGTGGCGGCCGCTGTGTACCCGGAGGACGGGCTGGATCTTGCGATTGCTGCTGTTGCTGCTCAAACCTGCTGTTCGCGTGAGGGAGTGCTGGGGCGCTCACCTCCTTATGCTGCTGTGCTGAACGCCCCCGCCACTTCCAGCCTGTCCTTTTCATCTTATGGAACCTGATCTCCTCCGTGATCCCTTCCCCAGCCCCCGGCTGCCGTTGGGAACATTTTTGGGGGGATTGGGGCTACAAGCCGCCTACACGCTGCTGCACCCGGAACTGCGCGAGCCCTTTGTGTCTCCGCGCCCGGCGGCCCTGTCGCGGCTTTACTATCGGAGCCGGGACGGGTGGCAGGCACCGCTGTACCGGCTGCCCTCCTCCACCGGCGGAGAGCCGGTCCTTCTGGCCCACGGACTGGGTGGAAGTGCCCTGGATTTTTCACTGGACAGTGAAATCTCGTTGGCAGAAGCCTTACGAAAGGCGGGCTATTCCGTCTACCTCTGGGAGCACCGCGCCGATCGCAGCGCGATTGCCCCCGAGCACGCCGGGCCCTTCAGCGCCGACGATGTGGCCCTGGCCGATCTGGACGCGGCGATGGATCTGGTTCGGGAAGATTCAGGCTTTCCAAGACTTCTATGGATAGGCCATGGGCTCGGGGCTCAGCTTTTACTGTTGAGACTGGGCTTGAGTGGTCGGGAGGGGGTAGCTGCGGGGGTCTATATGCAGGGGGCGGTGCGTTTCCCCACACTTTCCTCCAGCGGTAAGATCGCGGGGCGGGTGGCCGAACTCCTCCCGCAAAGCTGGATACTTCCCGGAAGACGGGTGCAGCAACTGCTTTCGCCGTGGGCGACGGAAAGTGCTCTGCACCGGGGGCGGCTGGTCCATGCGAGCGGAGATCTGCATGCGGGTCTGCTGAGGCAGATCGGGCGCTGGTTCCGGGTGGGGCACCTCTGTGATTCCGGTGGAAGAATCGACATTGTGGAGGCGCTGGAGCGGCAGGCGGCGCTGGTGGTGCAGGCCGACGGGGACCCCTTCTGCGCCTTCGACGCGATGGAGCCGGCAGTGGAAAAGATGGGGGCCTTCCGGCTGAAGTTGGAAGGAGGCTGGGGACACCTGGACAGCCTCGTGGACCGGCGCGCCCCGGTGCAGGTGCACCAGCCCATCCTGCAATTTCTGGAGGTCTGGAGACGTCGTTGCTGGTAGCCAAAGGGGCGATCGGTCCTTAGCTTAGGCGGATCGGGAAGACCATGAACGAAACGACTCCGCCTCCTCCCCCTCGCCGCCCTCAAAAGCCGCCCGCCACCAACAAGACTGCGGGGCGGCTGATCATGGGTATCGCCGGCTTCGGGCTCTTGGCCTTTGTGGGGCTCACCGTCGGGGCGCTGCTGTTGGCCCGGCAGGAGTGGGCCCCCACGGTAAGCAGCGACAGCTTCTTGGAGCTGCACGTCGGCGGAGACATCAGCGATGCCCCGGAAGAGGGCGGTCTGTTTATGGATCCCAACGATTTTCCCCCCATCCTGACCGAAGTGACCGCCGCGGTGCGGCGTGCAGCGACCGATGAGCGGATCAAAGGACTCTATGTGGAGATCGACGCGGCCCCCGGCGGGTGGAGCAGCACGCAGGAGCTGCGGGATGCGCTGGTGGCCTTCGGGGAGAGCGGAAAACCCTGCTATGCCTTCGCCAATGCACTGGACAACAAGGCCTACTACCTTGCCACCGGCTGCAAGGAGATCTACCTGGCACCGGCGGGTCTGCTGCTGGTGAATGGGCTGTCGGCCACCACCAGCTACTACCTGGGTACCTTTGAGAAAATCGGGGTTCAGGGCAGCTTTGAGCATGTAGGTGACTTCAAGAGTGCCATTGAGCCCTACCAGCGCACCGGCCCCTCCGACCCGGCCAGCGAGGCGATGGACATGCTGATCGGCGGGCTCTACGACCAGATGGTGGCGGGCATCGCCACCGGTCGGGCGGTGACTCCCGAGCAGGTGCAGGCATGGGTGGATAACCCTCCCATCACCGGAGAAGCGGCCTTGGCCGCGGGGATGATCAACGGGCTGAAGTACCGCGACGAAGTGGCGGATGCGATGGCCGGAGAGGAGCGCACCGGGCTGGGCAGCTACATCAAGTCCAATAGCTCGCTGTTGCCGAAGTCCAAGAAGATCGCGGTGATTCATGTGGAGGGAACCATCATCGACGGGGAGTCGGGCTCGCCCTTCTTCGGCGGGCGGATGGTGGGTGACCAGACCGTGGCCGAGTATTTTGAGGACATCCGGGAGGACGAGGAGGTGGCGGCCGTCGTATTGCGGGTGAACTCACCCGGGGGGAGCGGGCTGGCCTCGGACAATATGTGGCGAGAGGTGGAGCGGACCAAAGCGGCGGGGAAACCGGTGGTTGTGTCCATGGGAGACTACGCGGCCTCGGGCGGCTACTACATCTCGGCGGGGGCGGACCGGATCCTGGCCGAGCCGGGCACGATCACCGGCTCCATCGGTGTCTTCGGCGGGAAGATTGCGCTCGGGGGCGCCTACGAAAAGTTAGGAATCACCAGCCATACTTGGCAGCGCGGGCAGATGGCCAACATCTTCTCTGAGCTGACGGTCTTCTCCGATCCTGAGCGCGCCAAGTTCCGCGAATTCCTCGAAGGATTTTATGGGGTCTTCCTGGACCGCGTCGCAACCGGACGGAAGATGGAGAAAGAAAAAGTCCACGAAGTCGCCCAGGGAAGGGTGTGGACGGGGCAGCAGGCGCTGGAGCGTGGGCTGGTGGACGAGCTGGGCGGGCTGGAGCGGGCCCTGGTGGTGGCGCGGGAGCTGGGCAATGTGCCCGAAGGGGAGGAGGTGGACATCCTTCGTTTGCCCCGGCAAAAGACCTTTTTTGAGCAGATTGCCGAGGACATGCAGCCGCAGGCGGTGGCACCCGAGCTGATGCTGCCCGGTGTACGCGAGGCATGGTCGCAGTTCGAGGCGGTCTCCCGCGCGCTGGAAGGCAGCGGGGTGGCGGCGATGATGCCGGGGGTGGTGGAGGTGAGGTAGAGCGTTGGGGTAGCTTTTCTATCCTGACCTCATCTATGCCCATGTTGACGTTAATTCAACTACGTGTTAATGATGCTGATCTGTCGGAGTTCTGCTCTCATGACCGCTGTCGAAGTCGCCGATCTTGAAGTTATCGAGGGGTACCAGGAGCCTGAGCCCGGCGGCTGGGAGGGCTACCCCCTTGATGAGCTGGCGATTCGAGACGAACGGCGGACGGCCATGGATGTCGTGCGGCGGATACAAAAAGACCGATTTGTGATGGATCCGGACTTCCAGCGTGGCTTTGTGTGGTCACCTTCAAAGCAGTCGCGCCTGATTGAGTCAATTCTTCTGAGGATCCCACTGCCGACGTTTTACGTTGCGGAAGATAAAAATGGAAAACTGGTGGTGGTGGATGGTCGGCAACGCCTGACCACCCTCCGACGTTTCTTCGCCGGTGACTTGAAGTTGGACCTTCCTGACCGTCCTGAGCTGCACGGAAAACACTTCATCGACCTGGACGCGCGACTCCAGAATCGGGTGGAAGACTGCCAGCTTCTCTTCTACATCATTGACCATTCGGTTCCCGAGCGGGCAAGACTGGACATTTTTGAGCGGGTCAATGGAGGCGAGGTCTTGACTCGTCAGCAGATGCGGAACGCCATCTACAATGGGCCGGCGACCCAATTTTTGCGAGACGAGGCCGCGACCGGGTTGTTTATTCAGGCGACGGGTCACAGCCTGAACGCCAACCGTATGCAGGACCGGGAGTTTGTCAATCGGTTTGTATCTTTCTCGTTGTTGCCCCTGGGCTCCTACAAGGGAGATATGGACAAGTGGCTAGCGGATGGCCTTCAGGAGCTTGTTAAGCAGCCACCGCCCGGGTGGGAGAGGTTGCGTCAGCGGCTGCGGCGAACCCTGGCTAACAACTTGAGAATTTTCGGGAAACATGCCTTTCGAAAACATAAATCCCCAGACCAAGCCCGAAGTGTGATCAATGCATCGCTGTTCGATGTGATGGCCCAAGGTTTGGCGGATCGGACCGAGGCCGAGGTGGATGACAGAGCAGACCTGCTTCGATCTGCCTTTTACCTTCGCATGGAGGACGGCCGATTCACAAGGGCCATCACCTACTCGCCGAACACTCCCCATGTGGTACGCACCCGCTTTGAGATCGCTGGTGAGATGATGCAGGAGGTGTTCGGTGTTTGAAGAACTACATCTGCACCAGTTCAAATGTTTTGATGATGTCCATCTGCCG
>CAITDR010000274.1 GCA_903891165.1 uncultured Pseudomonadota bacterium | reverse complement strand
GCCCACCCAGCTCGGGAACCTCAGACATGCCTTCGGAAAGCCCCCGGTCACGCAGGCTCTGCGACAGCTCTGTGGGGGAGCGCGTGACGAGGAACCCAGGAACTTCCTGCATCACCTGAAGGTGTATCTTGGCGGCTTTCTGCCAGTCCCAGCCCTCCCGAAAGGCGCCCACCATCGGTGCGCCGATCGCCAGCACCACCAACACCAGCAGGGGGACCCACAGCCATGCCCAGGAGCGCCGGTTTGGTTCCGCTCCGGGCGGCAAAATCAGAATGTTCATGGGGGCTTTTTGCCCGAGGCTCAGCCGCAAGCTGCTTCTCAGGTCCGTACTGCTGACCGGCTCCAGGCAGCGCCGTGCGGCACGCAGGTGCGGCAGCAACCCGTCTTCCTCCTCAAAAATCCGCTCTGAAACATCAAAAAATAACTCCACCAACCAGGCAAGGCGGACCAGGGGCGCCAGACTGGCCACCCCGGCCGCGTCGGGTTGTATCACCTGCACGGGGGAGCTGATCGGGCCGCGTAAGGCCGGTGCCATGTGCTCAAAAAGCTGGGCGCCCACCTGCGGAGCCAGCGGCGATACCGGATCCAGCCTGCCTACCCGCTCCTCCAGGGCCAGTCGGAAGGAGCCACACCAGCCCACCGCCTCGGCCTCACTCGCGCAGAGTGGGCGTACCACCGACCAGATCGTCGGTGCGTGCTCATTCCAGAGGCCGGCAAAACCCATCGATCCGGTGTCCCGGACTGCCTTCAGCCGCCGCCACGCGGCCAGATCGAGGGGGTTCTGCGCCATGCCCGTCAATGTAAGCACCGGGGGCAGGCCTGTCGCCTCCTAGCTGCGCAACACTGAGTCAAAACTGTTCCCGCGCAGCTTCCGCAATTGTTGACGGGCGCTGTACAGACCATGAGCGCCGGCCTGGATGCCAGCCACCGCGTACTGCATCACCCCGGGGTTCCAGAATTGCCCCTCCACCAGCTCGTGATCCCGGTCGATCAAGCCGGTTTCTTTGGCCAGCTCAAACAGTCGGGTGTGCGGATAGATGCGGATGGGCTGCATCATCAGAAGTGTAAACAGCCGGAGCTGCGGTCCCAGCTCCATCCGCGCATGCACCAGAAAGCGCACGATCGCCGCCAGCGAGCGCAGATCCTCTCCCGGAGAGTTCAGGAAGAAGCTGTATTCTACATCCATCCCGTGCTTTTTGGCGATCTGGACGGTGTGCAGCATATCCACGTAGCGGAAATTTTTGTCCAGGTTCTTCAGCATCCGATCGTCCACATGATCAGGACTGAAGGAAAGTAAACTACAACCCGCACTCTTCAACGCCACCATCAGGGCATCGGTCAGGGTGTTGCGCTGCTCGTTGAACCATGCCGACCACCGTACATCCAGCTTCCGGGCCACAATCTCTTCGCAGATGCGGATGGCATGTGCTACCGGAATATTAAAAATCTGATCACAGAAAAAGAACTGGCGGACGCCATAGTCCCGCACCAGCGACTCCACTTCGTCCACCACATCCTTGGGATCGCGCATCCGAACGCGGTGGCCCAGAAGAAAAGTGTCCGAGCAGTGAATACAGTGCAGAGAACAACCTCTTTTTGCCTGTACCCCCACCGAAACAAAGGAGCTGGCCAGGTAGGGACCGTGTGGAACCAGATCCCGACGTGGGGCCCGCAGGTCTTTCCACTGCACCCCCTCCGGCCGACCGGTGTAGTGTACGGCTCCATCCTTCCGATAGTAGACGCCGGACACTTTTTCGGGATGGTCGAGATCGCGGAGCAATTCCGGAAAACGCAGCTCCGCCTCGCCCCATACACCCACATCGATCTCGGGCAGTCGCTTCATAAAAGTCTCGGAATAAAGCGAGAAAGCCGTGCCTCCCGCCACAACCCGGACGCCGGGCGCCACCTTCTTGATCAACTGGATGGCCTGCTGCTGCGGCTCAAAATCGTCGGTGTGCAGATGCGGCATCCCCACCTTCATGTTCCGCAGGGAGATACCCACCACCTGCGGCGCAAAAGAGCGTACCTTCCGCTCCAAGGCCGCAAAGGGATCGTCGCGATGCAGGTTCACATCGAAGATCTCCACCACATGCTCGTCCAGGTGTGCAGCCAGCCAGGCCAAGCCCAGGGGATAGACCAGCTCCATGTCCAAGGCCGTAAATGCCTGCACCAGCAAGACCCGCATCGTCCTTCTCCCCGCCTCCATGTAGCCGATCTTCGGCGGCGGCCGCTGTAAGCCACGGTGCCAATCTCCCGGATGGCGGTCGGACACGATAAGAGCGCTCCTGGAGAAGAACATGCACTGTCCAGCCTGTGGCCAAGGAATGCGCGTCGAAAAAGTCAGCGTGATCACCGTGGATGTTTGCACCGAAGGCTGCGGCGGCTTGTGGTTTGACCGCTTGGAGCTGCGCCGCTTGGACGAGCTGCACGAGGGCGACGCCGCAGGGCTTTTGAGCTTTGGCCAAGGAAAGTCCCAGCACCGCGAAACGGATCGGCGGAACTGTCCTCGTTGTACGCCAAGCTATCCGCTCATCAAGCGGCTCTTCCACCCGACAGTACGGGTGGAGGTGGAGGAGTGCCCGGGCTGTGCCGGACATTTTCTTGATCCGGGCGAGCTGGGCGAGATCCGGAAGAGCAACCAGCCGGAGGCCGAGCGGGAGCAGGCGGCGCGGAAGATCTACCGGGAAATGGTGGGGGCACAACTGGAGAGTATGCGCAGCCGCAGCGAAGCCGAGCGGGAGGAAGCGACGATGTTGAGCTCGTTGTTCCGCTCGCTTTTGCCCCGGCGTTGGTGGAACTGATCCCGACGAAGGCTTGACCTGTCAACCCTTTGACACGTCAAGACCATCGGTCAACTATCCAGAAAATATCAGGGAAAAGCGTATCCTGCCACCGGCTGGACCCGCTCCACAACCACTTTCTCCACCCGGTCTCCTGCCAACACCCGGCGGGCATTGTCCAAGCCCAGGGTCACCCGCCCGAACGCGGTGTAGGCCCCATCCAGGTGGGGCTGCGGTCGCAGGGTGATAAACCACTGGCTGCCGCCCGTATCTGGCCCCGAAAGTGCCATTCCCAGCACCCCCGCCTCATACGGTGCAGCGTTCAGCTCGTCGGGGATGGCGTAGCCAGGGCCTCCCCAGCCATCCCCACGGGGATCGCCGGTCTGCACCACAAATTCTGGCACCACCCGATGGAAAGAGAGTCCGTCAAAATAGCCTTTTTCGGCAAGGGTCACGAAGTTGTAGACCGTATAGGGCGCCACCTCCGGCCACAGCTCCACCCGGATCTCGCCCGCCTCCGTCTGGATACGGACGGAGCGCATATCCAGGATCTTCGCCAGCTCTGGCACAACGACCGGGGCCAATTCAGGCAGCTTGATCTCCAAAAGGCCCGCCATGGGCGCGGCATCCTCGCGCAGCCGCGGCCAGGCCTGCACCTGCCGCAGCACCCGCTCCGCCGCCACCGGGCTGACTTTGGTGACCTTCCCGGTAAAATAGAGTGCGGACAAAGCGCGTAAACAGGCTCCTGCCGTGGAAGCCTCCAGCCGCTCGCGGCCCAGAACAGCCAACAGGGGCTCCTCTGCGCGCGGATCGGGATGGCTTTTCAGCTCTTCTGCGGCCGCTTCTACCACCGCTTCGTCAGTGGCACCCACCAGCTTCAACAACTCGGCCTGGGTCGCCTGCTCCACCAGCAGGCTGACCGCGGTGGAGCGCATCGCCGCATCCTCCCCATTCAACGCCCACTCCATCAGCACCGTACGATCGCGCACCGCTCCCAGTGCTGCCATCCGCACCCGCAGCGGCCAGGTATCCGCCAGCCAGGACAGCGGATCCGGCAACTCATGGCGTCTCGCCAGTACTTCCACCAGTGCCGCATCGTCCAAGGCGTCGTGTTGTCCCAACAGCTCGGTCAGGTGAGAGGCGGGCACAGGGCAGGCCTCGGCCGCGGCATAGGCTTCCTGGCGCACCGCCGCCACCTCGTCCGTCAAAAGTGGCTCCAGCAGCGAAGGACGGTCCGCACAGCCATATTTTCCGACGGCGCGTGCGGCGGCAATCCGAACGCCGGGATCCCGATCGGCCAGGGACCCCGGCAAACCCTCCATACGCTCCCCGGGCAGCGCCACCCCCGCCCAGGCACGCACCAGCCACGCCCGCACCAACGGGTCATAGTCGCTTTGCGAAATCGTTTGGAGAGACGACCTCAGCTCTGGCCTTGCCGAAGTAGCCCCCAGCCTTGCCAGCGCCCATGCAGCATTCTGCCGCGCCGGACCCAGGGGATTCCGCAGTACCCCTACCAGCGCCCCCACCACATCCTCCTCGGTGGCCCGCTGCACCTGCCGCATCCCCAGCCTCCCAAGCGCAAGCGCCGCTGCCGACGCTTCCGGCCCCCCGAGTGCGTCGCGAAGCGGAAGCACCATGTCGGCGGCCCCCTGCTCCCCAAGCGCACGGAAAAGCTGGCTACGAACTTCATGATCCGTCTCCAGCGGCAGACGTGCCAGCAACATGGTCGCGCTGCCCGGTGTCAGCGAAGACCCGAAGGCGGCCGCCAAGCGCACGCTGGCATCGTTGTCCTCTAAACCAAGCTCCAAAGCACGTAAAGCAGCCGTCGGTGCCCTGCCCTTCTCGGCCACCCCATCCCGAAGGCGCCCCACCGCCAGGAGTGCCCGGGCGCGCACCTTGGGATCGGGATCCTTGAGAAAAGGAACAAACTCGTACACTTTTGCCCGCTGCAGCTCCAACGCCCAGAGCTTCTGAGCCACCGCGATGGGCAGCCCCGCAAAGGAAGTGGCCGCCGGCGGTGGTGTCGTCTCCTTCGGCGCCTCCTCCTGCTTGGGGCGGCTCCCAAAGAGCGACTTTTCGGCAGGCGGCGGAGGGGGTTCCGGCTTCGCGGCCGGTTCTGGGGGCACCTCAGGAGGCGGTTTGGGCCGATTTCCCAGCCCCAGGCCCCCTGCAAAGACCACTGCCAACATCCACAGCCACATCCGGCCTCCCTGCTCTTCCGTTCTCACCTCTCGACGCGCCAAGCGCAAGGCTTTAGCTTCAACAGATGGATGAGCTGGAGCGCCTGCTGGAGCTGCAGGGGCGCGGGGAGATCAAGCGGGCGGGCGAGTGGCTGGACCAGAATCCAGCCCAGAAGCCTGTACTTGTGGCCCTCGCTGCCAAAAAAGGGGTAGATCTGGGGGAGGAGGCGGCGGAGCTACCCGGAAAAAAACTCCTTCGGCTGTGTATGAATCGCGAGGACGGCGCCCGGGTGCGGAAAAATCCCATCGCCCGGGACGAGGCCTTCACCTGCAGCCACTGCGGCCGAGATGTGCCTCTGGGGGGGAAAAGACCGCGGGATCACTGCCCTTTCTGCCTGCACTCGCTGCATGTGGACGAGGTACCCGGCGACCGGGCCAGCGGCTGCGGGGGACTGCTGCTCCCGGTGACCGCGACCCTGGAGGCGGGGGTGTGGATGATCCAATACCGCTGTCGGGCCTGCGGGGCGCAACGTCGGAACCGGGCGTTGGAAGACCTGCACCCTCCGGACGATCCCGCCCTGCTGCGGCGACTGGCCGCTTCTGTAGTATAGCATACTGAATTTTTTGGGACGATGCCTGGCGAAGGCAGATGGATCCGGAAAGCGGGTATTCAGTGACAACAAGGGGCTTTCCGACGGGCCCGAACACGAATAGAGGGAATGGCTGGAGGCCGTGTGCGCAACCGTCAGGTATCTTTGGTGGCATTCCTGCTGATCGTCATTTTCCTGGCGATCGCAGTATTGAGCCAGCGTGAGCGTCAGCTCAAGCAGATTCCCTTCTCCGAGCTGGTGGCTCGGGTGGAAAGTAAGGAAGTACGCACTCTCAGCATCTCCGGCTCCCAGATCGACGGCGAGCTGACCGACGGAACCAAAATCCGTTCGATCGGGAAGCCTACCGATTTCTATCTGGAGAAATTTGCAGAGGCCGGTGTGGTGCCCGACTATGAAGAGGAGGGGGACAACGTCTGGCTGACCGGGCTGCTCAACGGCATCCCCGTGGTGCTGATGGTGGTGGTGCTGCTGATGTTTATGCGGCAGATGCAGGTGGGCAGCGGCCGCGCCATGAGCTTTGGAAAAGCGCGCGCCCGTGTCCTGACGGAGAACGGGAAAAAAGTCACCTTCTCGGATGTGGCCGGTTGCGACGAAGCCAAGCAGGAGCTGGAAGAAATCATCGCCTTCCTCAAGGATCCGCGCAAATTCACCCGCCTCGGCGGGCGGATCCCCAAGGGCGTACTGTTGGCGGGCTCGCCCGGTACCGGAAAAACGCTGCTTGCCCGCGCCGTTGCGGGGGAAGCCGGTGTTCCCTTCTTCTCCATCTCCGGCTCGGACTTTGTGGAGATGTTCGTGGGTGTGGGCGCAAGTCGTGTCCGTGATCTGTTTGAACAGGCCAAAAAGCAGTCTCCCTGTATTATCTTTATCGATGAGATCGACGCTGTCGGGCGGCATCGTGGCCTGGGAATGGGCGGCGGTCACGACGAGCGGGAGCAGACCCTGAACCAGCTCCTGGTGGAGATGGATGGCTTTGAAAGCTCGGATTCGGTGATCCTGATGGCGGCCACCAACCGCCCCGATGTGCTGGATCCGGCGCTGCTCCGCCCCGGTCGTTTTGACCGTCGGGTGTTGGTACCGGCACCCGACTTCAAGGGGCGCCTGGGAATACTCCAGGTTCATGCCCGCCGGACGCCGCTGGAGGACAGTGTCGATCTGGACCGCATCGCGCGGGGTACTGCCGGTTTTTCGGGTGCAGACCTGGAGAACCTGATCAACGAGGCGGCCCTGCTGGCTGCGCGCTACAACAAAAAGAAGGTGGAGCAGAGCGATCTGGAGCAGGCCAAGGACAAAGTCCAAATGGGCTCGGAGCGCCGCTCCCTGGGCCTGACCGACGAACAGAAACGTACCACCGCTTACCACGAAGCGGGCCACGCCATCGTCGCCCGGCTGATGCCGGAGCTGGACCCGGTGAACAAGATCACCATCATCCCCCGCTCCATGGCTCTGGGGCTTACCCAGCTACTTCCTGAAGAAAACCAGTACAACTACACCGCCACGCGCCTGACCTCCACCCTGGCCTACATGATGGGTGGCCGCGCCGCCGAGGATCTGATCTTCCACCGCTTTGATACCGGTGCATCCTCGGATCTTCGTCGGGCAACCCGGTTGGCCACGTCGATGGTCACCGAGTACGGCATGTCCGAAAATATCGGCCCTGTCGCCTGGTCGGAGAACCGCGAGGAGAGCTACCTGGGCGGTGAAATGCCCCGCCGTCGGGAGATCTCGGAAGCGACTGCCCAGCGGATCGACGAGGAAGTCCGCGGCCTCTTGGTGGCTGCGTACAGTCGCGCCCGTGGAGCCCTGCACAGCAACATGGACCTGCTGCACGAGGTGGCCAAGGAGCTTCTGGAGAAGGAGAGCTTGGACAGCTTTGAGTTTGAGGCGGTCGTAAGCCGCTTTCCGCCAGCGTCCACGGAGCAGACGGTTGCCTGAGCGGAGGCACTGGCTGCGGGCGGGGGGCATCGCGGCGCTGGTGCTTCTTGCAGTGACCCACCCCTTCTGGCAGCAGCTGCGCGACGGCATCCATGGCGGACGCCTCTCCGACCTCGCACAGCTGAACTTCTGGCTTTCCTGGCAGATCTGGGACAACCTGCGCAACCTGCGGGTGCCCTGGGACAGCTCGGTACTGGTAGTGGGAGGCGAGCTCGGTCTGTTCCGGCTGGTGGGCTTGCCAGGTCCGGCCCTTTTCCTGTGGCCGCTCCAGGGGCTCGGTGGTCCACTCCTCGCCTGGAACCTCAGTCTTCTATGTGTGGCCTGGATCAATGTCATGGGCGCCTGGGTCCTGGGCAGTGCCCTGCGACGCCCCGGTGACGGTGCCCCCCTGGGGATGCTGGCCCTGGTGGGCATGGCCACCGCCGGCTGGGGCTGGACGCAGTTGGCGCAGGGAGCCCTTGCGGCCGTATGGCTGGGACCAGCTCTGGCTGCCATCGGCTTTTCCAGACTTCAACGCGGATCCTGGGCCACCGTCGCAGCGGTGATCGGCTTGATAGGTGCACCGCTTTTGACCGGGCTGCTGCTACTGGGGGCGCTCTGCTGGGAGCGGCGCAGTCCCTGGGGGATCGGGCTTTTTTCTCTGATCCTCGGCCTGCTATTGCCGGTGGCCGGATTGGACGGGGGGGCGCCTCCGGCGATAGGCACATTCCTCGGGTCCGAGTCGGCGGCCGGAGGAGGTGCGGCGGCGGGATTGCCGCTGTGGGTGCTGCCGGCCTTGTGGGTGGGCTGCCGGGGGGGATGGCGGTGGTTGTTGGGCGTGGGCTGGCTATTGCTGTGCGGCCCCATGGCCCGAGACGGTATGGGAGAGCTCCTGGAACTCCAGGGCTACCAGATCCCGCTTGCGCCGGAAATCGGCTGGATCGCTGCCCACCGTCGCGAGCTGATTGGGGCGGCGTTGGGTCTGGCCCTGATCCCGGGCCTGCGTGCCGTGTCCCGCCTTCAACAGCCAACGTGGCTGCTTCTGGGCCTCTTTCTGCTCCTGGAGCCGGCCATTCAGTCCGCACGGGGCCAGCCGGTGGCCCTGGCCGCCGGGGCTCAGCTCCAGGTGCCCGATGGCTTCCGAAAGCTCGCGGAACATCCTAGACAAACCGCCATTCTCCAGCTTCCGCTCTTTGAAGTCACCGAGGGTGGCCTGTTCTGGGTCCCCTTCCACCAGCAGCGGGTTTGGGGGGGCCCGGGCCTGGGACGCCCCGGCGCCTTGCGCGACGCCCTGGACGCCGAAGTCCAGAAAAACCCCACCATCGGCAACCTGCTGAACCTCAAAAACAACACCCGCCTCGCCCAGGAATTGCTGCGAACGGGCTACGGCGAGCTGCTCCTGATAGGTGGAGATCCTTCCCTTTTTGTATTTCTCCAAGGGCAGCTGGGCTCGGCCTCGGAAGGCAGCAATGTGGGCCTATCCTGGGACCTCCGGCGGCTGACGACGACGTCGGAAGGGCGGACGCCGGGGAAGCCCGGTGGAGAGGGCGGCCCGACTTCCGGCGGTGGGGTGCCCGGACAAGACAGGCCCGAAGACCGTCCGGCAGGTGCCCCTCTGCCACCCGAAGCAGAGGGAGAAGGGAGCGAAAACCGCCCCCCTGTCCCCCCCGGACAGGTCCCCCGCCCCCCCGATGGCGATCGGCCGCCGGTACCCCCTGACCAGGTCCCCCGACCGCCCGAAGGGGATGATCGCCCTCCCGTAGCACCGGATCAAGTACCCAAGCCTCCCGATGGTGCGCCATGATGCAGCTGATGGGGATCGTAAACGTCACCCCGGATTCCTTCTCCGATGGAGGCCGCCTCGGAGATGCTGCCGTGCAGCATGGGCTGCGGTTGTTGGAGGAGGGGGCGGACTGGCTGGATGTCGGTGGGGAGTCCACCCGCCCCGGCGCGGTGGCCGTGAGCGCGGAGGAGGAGGCGGCGCGGGTACTTCCGGTGATCGATGCTTTGCGACGGGAACGGCCGGATGTGAAACTATCGGTGGACACCCGCCGCGCGAGTGTGGCGGCCGCAGCCCTGGCGGCGGGGGTGCAGATGGTGAACGATGTGAGCGGAGGAGCGGATCCGGAGATGTTGCCGCTTGTGGCCAGAAGTGGCGTAGAGATCGTCCTGATGCACATGCGTGGAGAGCCGACCACGATGATGTCACACACCGGCTACAGCGATGTGGTGCGGGAGGTATGGGCGACCCTGCGCGAACGTCGTGAAGCAGCCCTACAGGCAGGTATTGACGAGTCAAGAGTACACCTGGACCCGGGTATTGGTTTTGCCAAGACTACCGCGCAAAACCTTGCCTTGCTCCACACACTTCCTGAGTACTGTGCTCAACACTCAGTGCTGCTCGGCGCTTCCCGAAAGGCTTTTATCGGGGCGATCACCGGCCAGACTGTCGCCGCGGAGCGGGTGGAGGGCAGCCTCGCCGTGGCGCTGTGGGCGGTTACGTCGGGCGTGCGGATCCTGCGGGTCCACGACGTGGGCGCAACCCGACGGGCCCTCGCCGTCTGGCGCGGCATCCGGGAGGCCCCGTGGAGCTGATCACCACCTTCTTCCAGACCATCCACAGCACCGATGTCCTCGACATCCTGGTGCTCTGGTATGCTTTGTATCGTGGGCTACTTTTGGTGCGGGGCACCCGCGCCTTCCAGACCCTGGTGGGCCTCGCGGTAGCGCTGGCCATCTACGGGATCTCCGGCCGCCTTCAGCTCTACGCCGTCCACTGGATGTTGGAGCAGTTCTTCTTCTATATTGTTTTAGCGGTGCTGATCCTCTTTCAGTCGGACATCAAACGTGGACTGGCCGGAGCCGGTGGACAGCTCTTCCCCACCTTCTTCTCCATCGCCCCGCCGCCCAACGCCATCGAGGAGATGATCCGCGCCTGCTTCACCATGGCCTCCCGTCGTATCGGGGCGCTGATCGCCATCCAGCGGGAAGCCTCGCTGGAGGACTACGCCAACTCGGGAAACCGTCTGGATGCACGGATCTCCGCCGAGCTGCTGCTCTCCATCTTCCACCCCACCTCGCCCATGCACGACGGCGCGGTGCTGGTCCGAGAAGGTACAGTTCTTGCTGCTAAAGTTTTCCTCCCTCTCTCGCTGGCCCGCGAGCTGTCGCGCTTCTACGGTACCCGCCACCGCGCCGCCATCGGGCTCACCGAAGAGACGGATGCCGTGGTCCTCATCGTCTCCGAGGAGCGCGGCACCGTCGGTCTGGTGATCGCAGGAGAGCTGCAGCCGGTTGCCGACGCCAACGAGCTACGTGAGAAGCTGCTGGAGTCTTTCCGTCCCTCCGGGAAAAGGAGGAGCGAATGAGTGTGCGTGACGACCTTCGTGCCGCCTTCACCCATAATGTAGGGTATAAAGTTGCTTCGCTGATCTTTGCACTGGGCATCTGGGTATGGGTACAGAACGAGCAGGTGATCACCGACCGGACGCGGGTGCAATTGGAGTGGCTCCTGCCCGATGGCCTCGTCGCGACTGAGCCCCTGTTGGAACAGGTCGCCCTCACGACGGAGGGTGTGCAGGCATTGGTGCGGGCCACCCGCGCCCAGGACCTGCACATCACCCTGGACCTGCGACGTGCCAAAATCGGCGATGTAACCGTCGATCTCGCCGATCAGACCATCAGCGGGCTCCCCAGCGGGCTGCGGGTGGTCAACCTCTCCCCCAGCACCTTGCGGGTGCAACTCGACCGCATCCTCAAGAAAAAAGTGGCGGTACGGATTGCTGAAACTGGTGACATCGCCGCTGGCTACCGGCTGCAAGGCTTGCAGGTGCAGCCCACCAACATCGAGTTGGTCGGCCCCTCTTCGCTCTTACGCTCCGTCTCCGAAGTGAACACCGATCCGGTAGACCTTTCCGGTCTGCGTGACGATATGAGCTTGGACGTTTCCCTCGATCTGAAGCCGGGAATCCGCTCCGCCTCCTCCAGGACCGTGCAGGTGGAGGTGGATGTGGAGGAGCTGCGCGATGTGCGCATCCTGGAGGCCGTGCCGATCCTGCTGCAGGACGACGGCCGCTATGTGGCCGGTATCCCCACGGTGCGCCTGAAGATCGAAGGCCCCACCGCCCTGCTTGCCGAGCTGGATCCCACAAAAGTGGCTATCCGGGTGGTTGTGCCTGCCGACTACGATGGCCGCACCGGCGAGGTGGCGCGGGGCACCGAGGGCCTGCACTACACGGTGGAGCTGCCCGACAAGGATCGCTACGAGGTACAGGTGGAGCCCCCACGGATTCCACTTTTGCCCAAAGGAGGAGGATGAAGTTCGGTACCGACGGAATCCGGGGCCCCGCCGCAACGGTGGTGACCCCCGCCGTAGCCTGGGCCATGGGCAGGGCACTCGCCGAATTTTTGGCGGAGGAGCCAGGGCCTGTCGAAGTGGCCGTCGCCAGGGACAGCCGGGACTCCGGCCCCGCCCTGGAAGCCGCCGTGAACGCCGGTTTACAGGCCGGAGGCGCCCATGTGGTGCAGTTGGGGGTGCTGCCTACGCCGGGGCTCTCGGCCCTGCTGCGTTCCAACGTTCGACGCAACCAAAGCGGCGAACTCTACGGAACCTGGAAGGCGGGCGTGATGATCACCGCCTCCCATAACCCTCCCGAAGACAACGGCCTGAAGCTGTTTGGAGAGCTGGGCACCAAGCCGCCGCGTGCCCTGTTGGACCAGCTCGGCGCCGGAATCGACCGGTGGCTGCCAGAAGCACCGGCTTCCTCCCCCCTCCTCCCGCCCCTGGAGAGCTCG
The DNA here is from genome assembly GCA_903891165.1 of uncultured Pseudomonadota bacterium. Classification (GTDB taxonomy): domain Bacteria; phylum Myxococcota_A; class UBA796; order UBA796; family SXON01; genus CAITDR01. Next base: position 121 of record CAITDR010000274.1, on the reverse strand, counting down.
GCCCTGTGGGGGCTGCCCTATTTTCACGCCTTCCAACGTGCCTGCGGCGCCACCGGACCCCTGCGGGAGCACTTCCGCCCGCTGGAGGGTCTGCACCTTGCGGTGGACTGCGCCAATGGCG
>CAITDR010000273.1 GCA_903891165.1 uncultured Pseudomonadota bacterium | reverse complement strand
GCGCGCTTTTGGGATGTGGCCGAGGATGCGGGCTGGCGGATCGGCCTCTACAAGTGGCTGGTGGACTATCCGCCGCGTGAAGTTGCGGGCTTCTGGGTGCCTTCCTGGCTTGCGCCTGCGCCTGAGGCCTGGCCGGCGGCGCTGGGAGCGGTGAAAGAGGTGGAGCTGTCCCGGCGTCTGCGTCGTAAGCAAGTGGTGCAGGAACACGGCGATGTTGAACTCGCTCTTGCGTTGATAGCGGTGGGGGTGCGCCTCTCCACACTGGCGGAGGCCGCGGCTTGGACCCTTGAGGAACGACTGCTGAGTCCTGATATCGTCCGCAAAAACGTCGCGATGCAACTTCTGCGCGGTCGCATGGATCGGGATGTGTTTGTCAACCAGCTCTACGAGGAAAAACCTCGGCTGGCCACCTTTACCTACTATGCCACCGACGGGCTTGCTCACCTCTACTGGGATCGGTACGAGCGAGGTGAAGACCAGGTTCTTTCCGCCTACATCCAGGCGGATTCCATTCTCGCTGAGTTTCGCGCCCACCTGGGGCCAAAGGCTCGGTTGATCATCGTGAGTGACCATGGCTTCCAGCCCATGGACGGCTCGGGTCTGGCGGGGCAATTTGCGCCGACCACTGAGCGGTTAAAACAGCGTTTGAGCGAAAAGATCGGCCCGATAGATGTGACCAAAGTGGGGCACAAGCTTACGCTCGGCTTCACCTCGGAAGGGCAGCGGGAGGCGGCGATGCCGCTGTTGGCGGGGTTGGTGGATGCGGAGGGGGATCCCGTCTATCGGACGGAGGAAATCCCCGAAAACCGGCTCTCCATCGCCCTGACCCTGGTGGACGAGCGCATCAGCGCCGAGCGGCTGAAGAAGGATGTGGTCGGCGGTGAGCCACTCTCCGCCTATGTGCGGCTCACCGATGCCTACACCGGCACGCACGAGGCCCGTGGAATTTTCTACGCTTTGGGCGCAGGAATTCCACGAGGGAAAGAACTGGAAGCACTTTCGCTCTACGACGTGGCGCCGACAATTCTGGCCGCAGCGGGCATGCCCGCATCCGAGCAGATGCGCGGGAAGGCGGTGCTCTTCCCGGAATTGCCACGCGTCGAAACCTGGGATCACCTGATCCCAGGTCTGAGGTGGCTGGACGGAAGCCAGGGGGTGAACGAGGAACAGCTGAAGGCGCTGGGCTACATCGAGCCCTAGTCCTCCTCTTCTCCCTCGCTTCCACCTTCCTCTTCCTCGTCGTCGTCGAGATCTTCCTCGTCCGGTTCGATCTCCTCCTCTTCCTCCACTTCCTCCTCCTCCAGCTCGCGGAGCTTGGTCTTGCCCTTGAAGCGGGCGAGCACAGCTTCCCGAGGATCAGGGTTGGGATTCTCACGCTGGTCCATGCCGCAGCGTGGGCAAAGAGGTTCTGGACGATTGAGATCGTAGAACTTACATCCGCATGAGAAGCAAGTATACCGGGTTCCGAGCTTGCTCTTGTCTTGCATGGATCCTTCCGCGAAACGGGGACCGCCTTATTACCTTGCCGGGGCTCCGCGTCAAGGTCTTTGCATGAGGACTGGCCACAGCACCGTCCGGTAGGATAAGATGCGCACCCTCTGAGGCCGTGATGCATCTTTGGCTTTTCTGGACGATGGTAGCCTGTACCGGTGGTGCTGAGGAAGAGCGCACCATCGACCGTATCGTGGACGGCCTTGCCGGAAAAAAAGACATCGAAAGTGCGGTTCCGCGCTCCTGTAAGAGCGATACCGGCCAGATGTATGTGGTCTGGCAGGACGATCGGAACGATCCAAACCACGACGATAAAAAGCACATCAACTCGGTGTTTATCAACTCCAGCTCCGATGGTGGAGTTACCTGGCTGCCCTCGCCCATCCAGCTGAACAATCCTCCCCCCGGTGTGGAAGGGACGGTTTCCGCCACCAACCCCGCCGTGGCCTGTGCGGGGGACATGGTCTACGTGGTGTGGGAGGATGAGCGCGATGGTGACCTGAAGTACAAGAATATCTACCTGGACTACTCTACCAACGGCGGTCGCGAGTTCCTTCAGGAAGACATCATGCTGGATGCCGACGAATCCGGTGCCGCCATGAGCCTCTCTCCCCAGATTTTTGCGGTGGGCGACGCGGCCTATGTCACCTGGTTTGACCAGGTGAATGGCGCCTACGACATCTTCATGCGCAGTACCGTCGATCGCGGGGATCACTGGGGCGAAGCGCCGGTTCGGGTGGACGGCGACGAGGCGGGCACCGCCTATAGCGCCAACCCGCGCCTTGTTGCGGATGGTGGCGGTGGTGTGGTGGTGACCTGGGAAGACCGTCGCAACGGAAACTCTGACATTTTTGCGGCATTCTCGGGGGATAATGGGCGTAGCTTCATGGGTGACATCCGGCTGGACGGCGGAGAACCTGGTGAGGCCAACAGCTTCCTGCCGCAGATTGCGCAGAACGGCAGCAGCGTCTACGTGGTATGGCATGACGAACGAAATGGCGCTTCGGACGTCTTCATGAATTCCTCCGGCGATGGCGGCCAGAACTGGCAGGTGGAGCCCTTCCGGGTAGACAGCGACTCCGAAGGGGTCAACAACTCCCTGAACCCGCGGGTCGCGGCGACCTCGGGCGGAGCGGCCGTCGTGTGGCAGGACAATCGGCTCGGCGGAAATGATATCTACTTCCGGCTGACTCCCAACGGGGGTGGCGACTGGGCAGGCGAAGAAGTGCGGATGGATACGGACGCGGGGGGCTCGGCCCAGAGCTTTGACCCGACGGTGATCTCCGCTGGCGACAAGGTGGTGGTGGGATGGCGGGAGTTCCGCGATGACTCCGAGGCCGTTGGAAACAACGACATCTACTACAATTATTCGAAAGATGGTGGGGAGACCTGGCCCAATAACGACACCATTATCAACTCCAGCATCCCGGGTATCACCTACGCCACCGACCTGAGCCTGCAGCTGGAGAAGGAGAAGCTCAGCGCTTTCTGGGCGGACGGCCGTTCTGGCTGGTCCCGCATCTATGTTGCCCAGTACAAGCTGGGTGACGGAGGTGTCTACGTCCCTCCCAAGGAATAGCGTGATCGGGATCCTGCTCCTACAGCTATCTTGTCGCGACCGGGTGGTGGATCCCCGTCCGAAGATCCAGGAGAGCTTTGTCGGTTCTTTTGCGACGCGCAGTCCTCCCGAGGTTGCGCTTCGCGAGGAGCGGCCGGGAGAGGCCTGCCGTGGCTACAAGGCCCGGCTGCAGAAGGATGGGCAGGACGAGGGAGCATGGGCCGGGCTGCTCACCGTTTCGGCTCGAACTACCTGCCTGAATCGGGAGGAGGGTGACGCCCTTGCGCTCTGGGCGGCGACCCGCGATGCCAAGATCTGGGCGGGCGCGCGTGCAGAATGGTTCGCCTTTAAAGGGGAGGAAGAGGCTGCCCGAGCACTGCTGTCTGCGGCATCTGCGGATGCACGGCTACGGGTGGGCATGCGCCTGGGGGACGGTGACCTCATCGTGGACGCCGCCGAGGATGTGCTGATCCAGACGCCTGGAAACCTGATGGCATGCCGAACCATCGTGAACCAATTGATGCAGCGAGCCGACCTTTTTGCCGCTCTGGAAGAGGCGCGCTGTGGAGGGGTCGGGGCGCCGGATCTCCAGCGTCTGACTGGGGTTGCTCTGGATCTGGCGGGCATGACGGACGATGCCGAAAAAATCTTTCGGGATGGCAAGGCTTCCGTACATCTGGCCACCCTGCTCTACCAGGAAAATCCCACGCCCGAACGCCTCGAAGAGGCCCGGAAGCTGCTGACCGAGGATGCCATGCCCCCGGCAAGGCTACATCAGGGCTGGATGGCGCTCTTGGGGCAGGGCCCCCCACCGGCGCTCGACACGCTGGGCGACAACCCCGATAGCCAGCTTGTGCGGGCGGCTCTCCGTTTTTCCGAGCTTTCCGACGAAGAATTGGACGCCCTGGCCAATGGCCCTGGCGCCGCACCGCTCCTGCTGCAGGCGCGGATCGCGGCCGCAAAGGGAAAAAAATCCCTGGCATTGGCTGCCTTGAAGCAGGCCCGCGAGCGCGAGCCCCACTTTGAGCCGGTGCTGCGCGGCGGCATCGGGGTGATGCTGGAGCTGAAGGAGGATCCCGCCCCCTGGCTGGCCGACTGGAAGGCCCGCGATCCCGATCATGTCCGCCTGCGCGGCCCTAGAGATCGCCGCGAGATCGTGTGGTCGGCGCTGGTACCCTGGACCTGGGCGGAGCTTTCGCGCCGAAATCCCAAGATTCCCTCTGAATTTCCGCAGCCGGAAGGAAAAGATGCCGTAGGCGATGCCTGGCGCACCGCGATGGCGCTGCCGGATCGCAACGCCCGTCTGGATGCCCTCGCGATTCTTCTTCATCAAGAGCCCTCTTTGCACGAACTTGCAGGTTTTCGCTACCGCATGGAGGCGGGCCTTCCCCTGCTAGAAGATGCAAAGGCACAATCCTCTCCTTGACGTCTCAAGGAGGCCGCTATAAATACGCGGCCCTGTATGCTGACCATGAGGTCGGCTTGGTCCCATTGCCCCCCCGGTGCCAGACAATGTACGCGCATCATACCTGGATTACTCACTCCACCCGGCCTGCTGAGGCTGTCCATGACTGGTTTATCGTGGATGCCAGCGGCCAGACTCTTGGTCGCCTCGCTACCCGGATTTCCCAGGTTCTCCAGGGCAAGCACAAGGCAGCCTACACCCCGCACACCGACACCGGCGACTTCGTCGTGGTCGTAAATCCGGACAAGGTTGTACTCACTGGCCGCAAGCTGGACCAGAAGAAGTATCACCACTACACCGGCCACCCCGGTGGTCTCCGTTCGGCGACCGCACGGCAGGTGCTCGCCACCCACCCCGAGCGGGTGCTGGAGGCGGCGGTGCTCGGTATGGTGCCCCGGAATCGCCTGGGTCGTGCCATGCTGAAGAAGCTCAAGGTCTATGGCGGCGCGGAACATCCCCACGTCGCTCAGTCTCCCCGTCCCTTCCCCGAGTACATCTGAACGCCATGCGCAGCCAGACCAACGTTCAATACTATGCTACCGGTCGTCGTAAGACGGCGGCAGCCCGTGTCTTCCTCCGCGCCGGTACCGGCAAGCTGAGCATCAATGCTCGTGCTCTGGACCACTTCTTCACCCGCGAGACCCTGCGGATGAAGGTGCTTCAGCCCCTGGCCCTGGTGGGCGAGGACAAGAGCTTTGACCTCCTGATCACCGTCGCCGGTGGCGGGATGACCGGTCAGGCCGAAGCGATCCGTCATGGCATCGCCCGTGTCCTGTGCGCTGTGAATGCCAACCACCGCACCCCGCTGAAGCGGGCTGGCTACCTCACCCGCGATGACCGTATGGTCGAGCGTAAGAAGTACGGTCGCCCCGGCGCCCGCAAGCGCTTCCAGTTCTCGAAGCGCTAGACCGGCTTGGCGGTCCTGGGCGTCATTCCCTGCCGCCTGGGAGCCGGTCGTTTACCCGGAAAGCCCCTCGCCGAAATCGGGGGCCTTCCGATGGTGGTGCGTGTCTGGCAGCGTGCTTCCGCCGCTGCCCGGCTCGATCAATTGCTTGTGGCCACAGAAGATCCTGAGATCGCTGAGGCCTGTTCGCGTTTTTCGGTCCCCGTCCAGCTGACCCCGCCCTGCGCCAACGGGACCGAGCGGGTGCTGTTTGTGGCGGCCTCGGCCGCGGCCGACGTGGTGGTCAACATCCAAGGGGATGAGCCGCTTCTGGAGCCTGCCCACCTCGACAAGCTGGTGGAGGCGGTGGAGTCCGGCTGGCCCGTCGCCACGCTCTGTGCGCCACTACGTCACGACGTGCAGAACCCGGCCCGGGTCAAGGTGGTGCGCGACCATCGTGGAGGGGCCCTTTACTTTTCTCGGCTGCCCATTCCCCAAAACGGGCCATGGTGGTTGCACGTTGGACTCTATGCTTTTGGTGTGGAAGCGCAGCGATGTATCCCGACCTTATCGACGGGACTGTTAGAGGCTTCGGAGCGCCTGGAACAGCTACGCTGGCTGGAGGCAGGCCTGCACATCGGCCTGGTGGAGGTGGAGGAGGCGGCGCCGGGGGTAGACACCCCCGAGGATCTGGAGCGGATTCGTCGTCTCGTCGAAGGTGCTCGGTGAAGCTGGAAGCGAAGGAGATCAGTCGCTCCTACGGAGGGCGACGTGTGCTTCATCGGTTTTCGTTGCGCCTGGAGGCGGGGCAGGTGCACGGCCTCTTGGGTCCCAATGGTGCAGGAAAAACCACCGCTTTTCGCGTACTCTGCGGTGTGGAGCGCCCCGACAGCGGCGAGGTCTGGCTGGGAGGAGTGCGGGTGGATCGGCTTCCCCTCCACCAGCGGGCGCGGCTCGGTCTGGGCTATCTTCCCCAGGAAGAAACTCTTTTAACGGACCTGACGGTGGAGGAGAACGTGGCGCTTGCAGCAAGGCTCTCCGGCTCCGGAGCCTCGCCCCGACAGCTCCTGGAGCGGGTGGGCCTGTCCGCGCGCGCCCGCGAGGGGATCGGCGGTCTGTCGGGTGGGGAGCGGCGCCGTCTGGCCCTGGCGCGCCTGCTTGCCCTCCGGCCGACGGTGCTGCTGTTGGATGAGCCCTTTGCCGGCGTGGACCCCGTTGCGGTGGCGGACTTCCAGCGCCTGCTGCGCGGTCTCGCCGCCGAAGGGGTCGCGGTCTTGGTCACCGATCACGCCGTGCGCGAGACCCTGGCCATCTGCGATCAGGCTACTTTGTTGGACGGAGGAGAAATCCAGGTCAGTGGCTCACCTTCCGAGGTCGCTGCTAATCCCCACGCCCGCGCCCGCTATCTCGGCCCGGATTTTGCATGGTGACCCTTTGCATGTGTGGCTCCACTCCGATACGATCAGGGAAGAGGTAGGAAGAAAAGCTGGACCGGGGGTCAAAAGCTCTCTTCCTCCCTTCGTCTGGTTTCTTTGTGGCGCCTCGGCGTCTTGGCTGTGCTGTATCAACGCGGAGCGGTGGCTCGAATCATGGAGTTGAAGCCTTCCCTTTCCCAGAAGCTCGTGCAGGGACTGCAGATCACCCCGCAGCTTCAGCACGCCATCAAGTTGCTGCAGATGAACCGCCTCGAAATGATTGACCAGATCAACCAGGAATTCCAAGAGAACCCCACCCTGGAGGAAGTGCCTGGCAGCGCCATGGAGGCGTCGGGAGAGGCCGAGCGGATTCTGGCCGATCAGAGCACCGATGTACGCACCCAGACTGAGGAGCAGGGCAGCGGCACCAGGGACGGCGAGGTGGACTGGAGCCAGTACCTGGAGCGCAGCTCCGGTGATCCTGCGCGATCGACGGGATCTTCGGGAATGGACGAGCTGCCGCCGATTGAAACGAACCTCACGGCGGGATCTTCCCTGGAAGAGCACCTGGAGTGGCAGCTCCAGATGCAGTTCTGCACCGATGCCGAACGTCAGGCCGCCTCTGTGATCATCCGCTCACTGGATGATCGCGGCTGGCTCGCAGCACCGTTGGAAGAGATCTGTGCGGAACATGGCCTGGATCTGGAGGATGCCGAGTCGGCCCTCCTGATCGTTCAGGGTCTGGATCCCCTAGGCTGCGGCACCCGCAACTTGGAGGATTGCCTGCTGGTGCAGGTCAAGACCCTCTACCCACAGGATCCCAATTTTCCTAAGATCATCCAAGAACATCTCGGCGATTTGGAGCGTCGGAACTATCAGGGTATTGCCAAGGCGCTGGGCATCGACAAGGTGGATGTCGAGGAGTATCACAAAATGATCCGCATGCTGGAGCCCTGGCCGGCGCGGAATTATTCCAGTGGGGAGACGCAGTACATCTCTCCCGACGTCTACGTCTACAAGACCGGCGATGAATGGCAGATTGTGCAGAACGAAGACGGCATGCCCAAGCTGAAGATCAGCGGCTACTACCAGAAGGTGTTGCAGGGTAAAGACAGCACCCGTGAAGAGCGTGACTACATCAAAGAACGGCTGAACAGCGCTACTTTCCTGCTGGATTCCATCTATCGTCGCCAGAACACGATCAACAAGGTTGTACGCGCCATTCTTGCTCGGCAGCAGGGCTTTTTTGAACATGGCGCCGACCATCTCCGGCCGATGGTGCTTCGCGACGTGGCCGACGAGGTGGGGGCGCATGAGTCCACCGTCTCCCGGGTGACCGCAGGCAAGTACCTCCAGTGTCCACAGGGCATCTTTGAGCTCAAGTATTTCTTCAACAATGGCGTAAACGCGGTGAGTGGCGAGCAGGTCGCTGCGGAGGCGGTGAAGCTGCGGATCAAGAAGTTGATCCAGTCAGAAAATCATGCGAAGCCCTATTCCGACGAAGACATTGTGAAGATGTTGAAGAAAGAGAATATTGACATAGCCCGCCGCACCGTGGCCAAATACCGCGAGGCGATGGGGATCTTTCCGGCCAGTCGCCGGAAGGGGGGTTGAGGGGTGCCCGCTTGGGTGCGTGCATCGTTCGATCCCCAACCACGGGAGGGTCGGTGAGCCCGGTTCCGAGCTCTCCTCCCCCCAGCAACCAGGAGCGTGCAGATGGAGTTGGATTTCACTTTCCGCAATCTCGAGCCTTCCGAAGCCATTAAAGAATGGGCGACCAAGCGTTTCAAGAAAGTGGAGAAGCACCTCCGGGGCGCCACACACGCGCACCTGACCGTGATCGTGGACAAGCACCGCCACCGGGCCGAAGTGACCATCTACCACAACGGAGATGTGCTCCGCGCCGCCGAGGAAAGTGGCGATATGTATGCGTCGCTGGATGCGGCCATGTCCAAAGTGGAGCAGGTCGCGCAGCGGGTCAAGGAGCGCGACAGCATCCGGCAGGCGCAGCACCAAGCATGGCGAGGCGGAGAGCGGTAGCTTTACCTACCAGATCCGTCAGCCTTCGTCAGGAACGTGCACGGGGGTTGACAGGAAGGGGGGAGCGAAGGATACTCCCCGGCCGCCTCCGTCTGGAGGCTACCGGGGGCCCAGCCCCCTTTCTCTAGCGAGGACTGTATGGCGCTGAAGAACTACCTGTTCACCTCCGAGTCTGTCTCCGAGGGCCACCCCGACAAGATGTGCGACCAGATCTCGGACGCCGTCCTGGATGCTTACCTCAGCCAGTACCCCCGTGCGCGGGTGGCCTGCGAGACCCTGGTGAAGACCGGTCTGGTGGTGGTTGCGGGCGAGATCACCGCTCCTCGGGAGGTGAATGTCCAGATCGCCCCCATCGTGCGGAAGGTGGTCAACCAGATCGGCTTTGACCACACCGACAAGGGCTTTGATGGCAACACCTGCGCGGTCATGGTGGCCGTCGAGGAGCAGTCTCCCGACATCTCCCAGGGTGTGACCGAGGGCGAAGGGCTCCACAAGGAGCAGGGCGCCGGCGACCAGGGCATGATGTTTGGCTATGCAATCAACGAAACCCCTGAGTTTATGCCCGCTACCCTCCAGTATTCTCACCTGCTCATGCGGCGTCTGGCCGAGCTGCGCAAGACCGAGAAGGACTGGGCCTGGGTACGCCCGGACTCCAAGAGCCAGGTCACCATCGAGTACGTGGACGGCAAGATCGCCCGTATCGACACCGTGGTGGTGTCCACCCAGCACGCTCCCCGCGAGCAGCAGCTGATCATCGACCAGATCCGCGAAGATCTGATTAAGGCCAGCCTCCCCGCGCACTTGCTGGACGCCAAGACCAAGTACCATGTGAACCCTACCGGCAAGTTCGAGATCGGTGGTCCCATGGGGGACTCCGGTCTGACCGGTCGCAAGATCATCGTGGACACTTACGGCGGCCACGGTGCCCACGGCGGCGGTGCTTTCTCCGGCAAGGATCCCTCCAAGGTGGACCGCTCCGCGGCCTACATGGGGCGCTACATCGCCAAGAACCTTGTGGCGGCCGGTGCCTGTGATCGCGCCCTGGTGCAGCTGGCCTACGCTATCGGCGTGGCCCAGCCCGTCTCCGTGAACGTGAACACCTTTGATACCGCCCACTACGACGAAGAGAAGATCGTCGCCTGTGTGAAGGAGCTCTTCCCGGTCACCCCGCGTGGCCTGATTGCGCACCTGGATCTGCTCCGGCCGATCTACCTGAACACCGCTGCCTATGGTCACTTTGGCCGGAACGAGCCCAATTTCACTTGGGAACGTACCGACATGGTGGACAAGATCAAGCACTACCTGTCCTGATCGGGCGCCCTTCGGGGTGGTGATGCCCGCTCGGGCTCCTTCGGGAGTCCCAGCGGGCATCATCGTTTTTACGCGGGTGGGGTGCTACCCTTCGATCTGCGTCAGCGACGCAAAGCCGAAGCGCACTTTGAGGGTCAGCTCCTCGTCGTCCACCTCCAGCTCCACATCCTCCACGGAGAACTTCAGCTTCAGCGGACCCCCGGCGGGGCCTACCAGCTCTTCCAGCTGCTCCTTCTTCAGAATTGTAACCGGAGATACTTTAGGAATCTGCTGCATGGCCAGATACTCGGCGCCCCGGTTCAGCAGCTCCAGCACAAAGTGATCGCCCAGATCGATGCTGACATCGCCCACATCTCCCACCAGCCCGCGCTTGTCCTTGTCGTAGCGGATGTCCACCAGCGCCGCCTGGGCACCGATGCGCTTTTCCAGCACAAAGGGGATCTCGATATTCTCGCGGAAGAGATAGAGTTTTCCCGTCGCCACCGCTTTGACGTGCGCCTCGATGCCAAAGCGTTGCGCCGAGTAGTGGAAGTCGGATCCCTCGCGGTCTACCTCCACTTTCCAGTCTCCCTGGATGCGTACCACCTCGTCCATCACCTTGTAGACCTGGCCCTTCCGGGCATGCCACAGGTTCCGCGCCACCTTTTCGCCGCGCTGGATCACCTCGGGTACTTGCCGATCTTCGAGGAGACCCTTCACTTTTTCCTTCACACCTAGCTGCCGTACCCCATCGCGTAGGTTCTGCACCAGATCGAAGGGACCCTCGGCCACCTTATAGGGCAACCCCACTTTGAAAAGCTCGGTCCAAAGTGCCTTTCCGATACTGAACTTCAGGTGAAATCCGTCGCCCTTTTTGGCCATCCCCGCTCCTGCTCTGCCGAGTGTACACCAGACCGCGTCAAGATCGAAGGGCCGGGCCTCGGTGCCCGCCGGGAAAGCGAGCGCCGACGGGTGTGGGATTCCGGATTAACTGTGCCACGGGAGGCCACATGAGTCCTTCTCGCGTCGTGCTGATCACCGGCTGCTCGTCGGGTATTGGCAAAAGTACCGCCCTCCACCTCCAAAAAGCCGGCTGGACCGTCTATGCCACGGCGCGAAAGGTCAAGGATCTGGAGACCTTGCAGGCGGCCGGCTGCCGCACCCTGGCGCTGGATGTCTGTTCTGAGGAGTCCATGGTCGCGGCCGTCGCGGCGATCGAGGCCGAACATGGCGCGGTCGGCGTGCTCATCAACAACGCCGGCTATTCACAGTCCGGTGCGATCGAGGCGCTGCCGATGGAGCGGGTCCGGGCGCAGTTCGAGACCAACGTTTTTGGCATGATTCGCCTCTGCCAGTTGGTGTTGCCTGGAATGCGTCGTCAGAAGTGGGGAAAGATTGTCAATGTCAGCTCGATGGGAGGCAAGCTGACTTTCCCGGGTGGGGGCGCCTACCATGCCAGCAAACATGCGGTGGAGGCGCTGAGCGATGCCCTGCGCTTTGAAGTCAAGGCCTTTGGGGTGAATGTGATCGTGATCCAGCCGGGTCTGATCAAGACCGGTTTTGCAGAGGCG
>CAITDR010000272.1 GCA_903891165.1 uncultured Pseudomonadota bacterium | reverse complement strand
CCGTATGCATCAGCGTCAGCACGCCTGATGCATTGAACTCCGCGCCCGTCGCCGTGATCTTCATCGGCAGGCTCACCGCTTTTTCCACCCCATGGATAGAGAGCTTCCCGGACACCTGCACCCGATCCCCGTCCGCCACACATCCCGTCGAGCGAAAGCCCATTTTCCCGAAGCGGCTCGCGTCCAGTTGCCCCGCTCCCAGCATGTGCTCCTTCACTTCTCCCCGCTGCCCCTCGGATAGCTCGCTGTTCATGTTCATCTGCTTCCGCCACACCGGATCGTCATTGTCCAGCCCCGAAACAGGAACATCCATGGTCACACGGCAGGCCCCCGGATTGTCTGCGCTCCAGAACACCGAGCCGGTCCAGCCCTTTGCTACCACCACATGGTCGTGGGACAGCCCCGCCGCCAGCGTGGTGGTGTCCTTGAAGACCTGCGCATAGACCTCGCTCCGGGCAGCCTCCAGCACATACTCCTGGCCAACAATGGTCACTGGAGGCGTGGGCGGGATGTCCGCCGCCGCCTGCTCTGAGAGCACCAGCGCCGTCACCAGGATGGTCCCCGCAAGCATCAGGATGGCTGGGCCGTTGCGCATCGTTCTCTCCTCCTCCCCCTATAGCCTGCCCCCCGGCAAACCGCCCGACCGCTACAAAAATGTACGACCGAGCGCTATACCCAGTAAAGCACCCAGCAGGCAGCCCCCGAGGGTCAACCCGAGGTATAGCGTGGCCCTTGGCCAATCGCCAGCCTGCAGGAGGCGAAAAAGCTCCAGGTTGAAGGTTGAATAGGTGGTAAAACCTCCCATAAAACCGGTGCCCAGCAGCAGCCGAATCTGCGGATCCCCGAAGCGCCCCGGTAGGCTCATCAGCAAGGCCAGCGCAAAGGAGCCTAGCAGGTTCACCACCAGCGTTCCATAGGGTAGGCCGAAACGCTCGCCCACTGCAGAAGCCAGTAGATAGCGGCAGATACAGCCCAGAGCCCCACCACCACCTACCAGCAGCAGGTTCACGCCTGTACCAGCCGTAGGGCTGCCCGATCCGTCGGGCTCTCTGTCTCCAGGCCGAAGGCCATCGCCTGTGTCTCCCTGCCATCCAGATGGAGCTTCATCGCATTTCGCCCACCTTCTACCAAGGCTTTCCGTCTTGCATCGCTCATGTCAAACTCGGTCGCACCGTAGTCCTTCGCGGGCAGGTGAGCCACCATCTGCGCACAGGACTCCATCACCTGCTTGTCCCTCCCCGTTACCACCGTGTCCACCAGGCGGCGCTGTCGGCCCAGCAATCGCTGCAGCAGCCCGGCCCCCGGCTTGTTCCCGGTAGCCGGTGCATCCGGCACGGACAGCGTCTCGTCGATGATGATGCCAAGAACTTCCTCCCCTATCGGCGGTCCCATGACACTCCGTACCATCGGCTGGTTGGAGAGGAACAGCTCCATCGGGAAATTGGAGAGGATTCCGCCATCCACGATCTCCGCTCCTACCATCGGTTTTCCCCGGTAGCTCCCCCACTCTTTACGCCAGACCACGGCCTCCCAGACGATGGGGATGCTCATGGACATCCGCACCGCCTGGACCACCGGCAGCTCCGGCGCCGTCTGCGCATTGAGGATCAGGAGCCTGGAGTTGCTTGTATCCGAAGCTACAATACTCAAATTGCATTGGGTAGCGGCTGCGAATTCCGACAGGGTGCAGCTCCCCAGTCTGCCCTTGGTGCTCTCGTTCAGCTTGCGTCGTAACCACTTTACCAGTGGCTCCGACGAATACCAGCCGCCCCTTTCCATAAAAGAGAAGACATGCCGAGAGATCGGCAGCTTGCCCAAGGAAAGAAGCAGTGGATCGGCCATCCACTCCTCGGTCGCGTTGCCCAGAAGCGGAAGATCCAGGCCACGAAGGAGCCCTTTCAACACACTTCCGTCCACCTCTTCCTGCGTAAAACCCGCAGGGACGGCCAGGAAAGTGCTGAAGATGGGCTTGTCGTCTTCCCGTTCGTTCAGGGTGGCCAGGAGCCCCTTGGCGTTGTAGCCGGCCGCCAGCAAGGTCGCAACGATGTAGCCCGCCGATGTGCCAAGCAGTCTTCCTATGTTGTGTCCACGGCGTTCAAACTCTTCTAAGGCGCCAGCAAATGCGATTCCTTTTGCGCCGCCGCCCTCAAAGACCAGATCGAATTGCATTGTTCAGACGATCCGGATTTTATAGGCGTTCCCATTCTTCTTCTTGAAGTCCTCATGCGCGGCCGTGGCCTTTGCTAACCACTCCTTGAAGACCTCGTTGTCGGGCTCGAAGCCGAGGGCGAACTTGATCTGCATCACGCAGCCGTTGTAGTTCTTCTCCTGCCAGCATTGCAGGGCCAACTTCCAGTATTTCTCGGCCGCAGGCGTGCGAGCGGCTTTGCTGGGATCGGTGCGCGCCGCGGCGTCGGCCTCGGCAGCCTTTCGGCTTTCCTCCGCCATCTTCAGCTCGCCTTGTAGCAGCTCTTGGTCGTAGCGGGCACGTTGGTCGGGGTCGCGAAGCACCCGGTAGGCGTCGTTCACCGCTTTGAAGACATCGTTGACCTTGCCGCGGAATTCTATGGGCGCCCCTGCGAGGTGCCGATCCGGATGAAGCCGGCGACTCTCCTGCCGAAAGGCAGCATCCACATCGCCCTGCGGACAGTCATTTTTCAGACCCAGAAGGCGATAGTAGTTCAGCACGGGCAGCAGCTCGTGCATGGTTTCGATTTCGATTCGGGAGCGTAGGCGTGCGTCCATAGAAGCTCCTTAACCGGTGCGGGGGCAGCCGGCCTCAGCCACCAAGCGCCTTCCGTCCGGCGGCCTGATAGCGGTCGGTCAAATCCTGAAGTTGAACGCGATCCACCTGGTATTCTGCGGCAATCGCCTTCGCGGACTGATCCCCGAGGATCACCTTGGCGATGGCCTCGTCCAGCTGGGCAAGGGGGAGGGGGGGAGAGGGATCTGGCGTCTGTACGGCGGGGCTCGACACCACCGGTGTGGCCGGTGTGGAGAGGGGCGCCGCCTGGGTCTGTATATCTGCAGAAATGGAGGGGGGCGGCACCAGATTGGGTGGCTTCAGCGGCAGTTGTACTGCCGGATCCCCCAACAGGACATAGCCTGCCAGATCCTGCCGTAGCATCCACAGGTGGCCCTGTTTCACCGGGTTTGGTGGCAGTCCCATGGCGATATTGTCCTGGATGAGCGCCAGCTCTGTCTCCACGTCCCTCTGGAAGTGGAGCAGCTCCTGCAGCGCCAAGCCCGCACGTTTACGCTGCAGAAGGGTGCGCACAATCTCCATAAAACGTGCAGGGCGGTTGGTGGCGCCGCTGTCCAGGTCCTGGAAGCTATAGGTCCAGGCCAGATCCAGGTGCGCCATGACTGCGAGTGGCCCCTTGCCGCTGGCCAGTGCGGCTTTGGGAAGTTGGGCCACGAAGGGCCGCTCTCCGGCTTTGGGCAGTGCGTCCAGCACCCCCTCGACCCGACCCCGGAACTGCCCCTGCTCCTTCAGCCCCTGCAGCCAGTGGAAGTAGGGACTGTAGGCTGGGGTGCCTCCGCCGAAGCAGGCGAGCATAAACCAGATCCCCCCCGGCACAAAGGGAGAATCCCCCAGATCCGCAGCCGAGAAGTGCCCGTTGGGCCCAAAGCTCAAGGCGCCCTGTTTGGCCAGCTGGTCGGCGGTGCTGGCCCAACCCGTCCGTGGCGGCCCGGATCCGTGGCTGAGCGTAAAAAGTACGGAGGGCAGCGACGTATTGACCGCATCCAGCAGTTGATCCTGCAGCGGGTTGGCCCGGTCCCCGCTCTCCACCAGCGACT
>CAITDR010000271.1 GCA_903891165.1 uncultured Pseudomonadota bacterium | reverse complement strand
CAGCTCGGTCAGCTCTTCGACTACTGCAAGGTGCATGGGCTACTCCGTGACTCACTTCAGAGTCACTAGTAGCTCTACCCGACGGAAGGTGCAAGATCCTCCCCGCGCGCCGCCCGAATTTTCTAAAATCGCCAGTGTTCGCCCAGCCCCAAGAGCTGCACCTCGGCGCCCGCGTCGCGAATCTCCCGCATGAAGCCGTCGAGATCGACGCCGGGAAGCTGCCGCACCGGGGCACCCCAGGGGGTGGTGAAGTCGTCCCAGTGGCAGGGGATCACCACTTTTGCACCGGTCAAGGCAAGGATCTCGCGGGTGTAGCCGGGGCGATAGTGCCGTCCGATGGCGCAGAGGCACAGGATGTCGGCGCGGGTGTTTTTGAGCTCTTCCGCGCGGAAGTCGGCGCTATCCACATGGAGAATCCGGGTGTCTCCCAGATCCAGGTGCCACAGGTAGACCGGTCCGTGGCGCAGCTCGGTGATGCGTGGGGGCCAAGTGGGCGGTCGGTCGATCGAGCCTGGCAACGGGATCCGGCCCAGGATCGCCTTTCCATGCAGAGAAGGGATAGCGGTGGCCTGCAGCGAACCACAGGCTTCGGCTTGATGAGGCACCACCTCCCTCATCTGCGACTCGGGCAGGCCGTAGGCCCGTCCGATGTTCAGGGTGGAGGCCGATCCCAGGAGTTTTGCGCCGGTCAGCTTGCAGAGTGCGGGGGCATCCAGGGCGTGGTCGTGGTGGGAGTGGCCTACCAGCACCACGTCGGCGGTCGGGATCTCCCGTTGAAGCAGGGCTTCATCGGGGACGAGGCGTCCAAACAGCGAAGTCCACAGGCCCGGTCTGCTCAGATAGGGGTCCAGGACCAAGGTCTGGTCCCGGCCTTCTAACAAAAATCCAGCGGTTCCCAGGTAGCGGAGGCGTCGGCTCCCCTCCCCCTTCTCTGCTCCCAAAAGGGGTGGCGCTTTTTTAAGAAACCAGCGGATCATTTTTGATTTTCTTGTGTCGGAGCGGTGGGATCAGGCGTGGCGGGGGCCGCCGGAGCGGCCTCGGGCGTGGTGCCAGCTTCCGGCGTGGTGCTCTCGGTGGTGTCGCCCGGGCGGATCCGCTTGATCGGCGCGGCCCCTGCCTGATCAGTAGGAAGATTGCCGATAATCTGAGCCTCCCCGAAAAGTCTGGAGAGCACGCCGGTGCCCTCTCCGAGTCTGGAGGCGGGATCGATATAGGGCGCCATCTGCCCCTCCCGATCCAGGCCCACCGTCGTGATGTCGCAGGGTACGGGATCGCCCCAGGGAGCGAAGATAGAGGAGCGCGCATCAGAGAATACCGGGTTTCCCATCATGGCGCGCAGGTCCCGCTCCAGCTTCCTCAGGCGGACGGCCTGCAGCTCCTTTTGTGCTGCCGGTGCCTTCGGCGAGGTGGTGAAGGCGTCCTTTTGGACCACCACATAGCGATAGCCCAGCTCCTGCATGGCTTTTTTGTCCTCCTCCGTCCACTCCACGTCACTCTTCATCAGGCGGGTCAGCTCCAGCACCCGCTGCACAAAGGTGTTTTTCTTCCGAAGCTCGATGAACTCATCCGGTGTAAACACAGGATTATCTTCGATCATCCCTCCGAAAATAGGCCGCTGGTGGATGGTCTGGTAGTAGAGGTGCGCCTGGGTGAAGGCATAGGGCAGCTCCATGACAGCACCTTTGGGACCGGTCGCCAGGCAGCGGTAGCCTGCCGGAATATCGGCCTCCCAGGTAGGGAGAGGCAGCAGCTTTGCTGCAAACAGTGCGATCGCCATCGAAAAACTGACCAGCAGGGCCGCCGGCCGCCGATGGCGATGCCCGGCCAGGCTCACCGGCAGCACCAGGAAAGCCAGGATGGTGGCCAGCCCGGCGATACGCCCGGGCCACCAAAGACGGCGGATAAAGCTGACGGATTTGGCCAGGAGCACATAGACAGGATTGGTGAAGACCTGTTCGGCCACCACCACCATCGGCCCCATCCCCACCAGGAAGCTCAGGATCAGCATCGCCAGCAGAGGGCCGCGCCGGAGCTGCCCCGGCTTCTGGAGCCACTGCAGAAATACCGGAAGGAGAAGCAGAGGAAGCGGAAAGAGGCAGGGAAGGAAGTGCTCGGTGGCATCGGTGACATCGCGCACATAAAAGCCGGAGCTGCCCGAGAGCGGCTGCCACAGAAAAAGACCGATCAAGGTTCCTTCTTCGGTGACCGGAGGGGTATCGGAGAGGGTCCACAGGTCGGTGTTGAGCAGCCCCGGCACCTTTCCCACCTCCATCGTCGCCAGGACCAGGGGTAGCGCCACAGGCAGGCAGAGGAGGAGGGAGAAGGCGGCAATTCCTGCATGCCGGAGGAGAATTGCGATGGAGCCGCCACTCTGGGGCCCAGGGCGAGCCGCAAGGTAGAGACCGTGGGCCAGGGCCATCAATCCGCCAAAAACGGCGTAGTACCAATACTGATAGCCGGTAAGCGCCAGCCAGAGCCCCGCCCAGAGCGGCCCCCGCCAGCCGCGCTGCTCCCCACTTTGAAGGAGGCGGTCGAAAAAGAGAATGGGAAAGAGCAAAATAGCCTGGGTGGGGCGGCCGTCCAGGATCTCGTAGAGGATGTAGGGGTTGTGGGCAAAAAGTAGTGTGCCGACTGCGAGGATCAGGCGATCCTCCACATAGCGGCGTGCGAGGCGGTAGAATGCCCAGGCACTGACCGCCATTCCAAAAACTACGAACAGATTGTAGCCCAAGACCGGACCCAACAACATCCGAAAGGGAACGTCCAGATAGGCATCCAGCAGGTTGGCGCCGGTATGTCCGTAGATGTCCTTGCCCCATGGGTAGAAGAAGAGGTCGGTGTGGGAAATTCCTAGTCCATTTTCGAGGTGATACTCTGCAAACCAGTAGAACCATTGGGTTCCGTAGTGGTCCACCGTCTCAAAGCCCAACAGCCCGGTGGTGAACTTTGGCACTGCCAGCGTCCAGGTGGGGATCAGGACCAAGAGCAGGCAGGCCAGCAGGGTCCAGCGATCTTTAACCTCGGGCATCCACACTCCGGAAAGGTGCGCCACCGGAGCTATCCCGCACCCGCCCCCCGCGCGAATGGTGGGTCACCTTCAAAAAGGGGTGGCAGGTCGCCGCATCCCAGGGTAAGGTGACGGCCGATACAGCTTTTGCAGAGCGGATCTGCGATTACGCTCTTTGTTCCTTCCTTCTCCCTCTTCGACCAGACAGCCCCCCCGTTCTAGGATCTTCCATGCCTGGCCTTCTCTCCGAAATGCGCATCCTTCTCCCCCTCTCTGTCCTCCTGGCTCTTACCGGATGTCCCGGTGGTTCCGGTACCGGTAAAGATACCGTCGTCAGCGATGACTCTACGATCAAGCCTGAGGACGCCGATGGCGACGGCTTCAACATCGAAGAAGATTGCAATGACGACGATTCTGCCGTCAACCCCGATGCAGAAGAGATCTGCAACGGCGTGGACGACAACTGCGACGGCCAGGACGATGAAGGCCTGAATTCCACATGGTACGCGGATAATGATGGCGACGGCTTCGGGGATCCCGATGGCGCTCAGGAGGCCTGCGAGAAGCCGGACGGTACCGTTGAGAATGACCTGGACTGCGACGACAACGATCGCAACGTCAACCCCGACGAACGGGATGTCTGCGACGGCGTGGACAACAACTGTAACGGCGATATCGACGAAGACGCCACCTTCAGCGACTGGTGGCCGGATGCCGATGGCGACGGCTATGGCGATGCCAATGAGTCCGCGGTGAGCGCCTGCGAGGCGGGTGGACTGGTCGATAACAACGACGACTGCGACGATGCCGACTCCGCCATCCACCCCGGTGCACGCGACGGCTGTGACGAGATCGACAACGACTGCGATGGGGACATCGACGAACAGTCCGAGTTCATCGACTGGTACGAAGACGGCGATGGCGACGGCTACGGCGACGCCTCCAGCAGCATCACCGCCTGCACGCAGCCCTCCGGCTTCGTGGTGAACGCCACCGACTGTGACGACAGCCGCGCGGCCGTCTCCCCCGGCGCCCCTGAAGTCTGCGACAGCCTGGACAACGACTGCGATGGCGTTCGGGACGAGGACTTCCCGTACTCCGACCCCTGGGACCCCACCTGCGCGCCTGAGGCCACGCAGCTGTGCGGCTGCCAGAGCGGCGCGGGCGGCGCGGGGGGCTG
>CAITDR010000270.1 GCA_903891165.1 uncultured Pseudomonadota bacterium | reverse complement strand
TCCACAGCTTCCATCAGCTTCAGGATCTGACCCTTCCAGCGGGCGTTATCGGGATCCTTGTCGTTGAGCGCACCCACGGCGCTCACACGCACGATGGGGGTGCTGTCGCCGGGAAAGTCGTACTTGGAGAGCAGCTCGCGGACTTCCATCTCCACCAGCTCAAGCAGCTCTTCGTCGTCCATCATGTCAACCTTGTTCAGGGCGACAACGATGGAGGGCACGTTCACCTGGCGAGCCAGGAGCACGTGCTCCTTGGTCTGGGGCATCGGGCCGTCAGGCGCAGATACCACCAGGATCGCCCCGTCCATCTGGGCGGCGCCGGTGATCATGTTTTTGATGTAGTCGGCGTGGCCCGGACAATCGACGTGCGCGTAGTGGCGATTGGCGGTCGAATACTCGACGTGCGCAGTATTGATGGTGATACCGCGGGCGCGCTCTTCAGGGGCCTTGTCGATCTGGTCGTAGGCCATGAACTTGATGTCTTTGTTGCCTTCCGCCAGCACCTTGGTGATGGCCGCGGTCAGAGAGGTCTTGCCGTGATCAACGTGCCCGATGGTGCCGATGTTCACGTGCGGCTTGCTACGATCAAATTTTTCCTTCGCCATGGTTCAACCTTTCATTGAGGAGAGAATGGAGCCCTTGACCAGATTTGAACCGGCGACCTCCTCCTTACCAAGGAGGTGCTCTACCACTGAGCTACAAGGGCAAATTTCGGTAAATGGAGCGGGAGACGGGACTCGGACCCGCGACCCTCAGCTTGGAAGGCTGATGCTCTACCAACTGAGCTACTCCCGCATGGAGATTTTGGGGGGAAGTGGATTCGAACCACTGTAGGCGATGCCGGCGGGTTTACAGCCCGCTCCCTTTGGCCACTCGGGCATCCCCCCATATGTGAAATTCCAGAGAGCTGGCGGCGGGACTCGAACCCGCAACCTACTGCTTACAAAGCAGTTGCTCTGCCAATTGAGCTATGCCAGCAGGACAGAGTCGCTGCCGACGTGCCCCGCCGGCGACACGCACCTTATCCGACATGGCGGAACCGTCAAGGAGAAATTGCGTCCTCCCGCTCAGGAGCCGGGCTTGTCAAATGCACCTGAGGGAGGACGTCCGGCAGTTTCCACGACTTTTACGGAAATTAATTCTCTGCGGCCATCCCCACGCTCCACCTCCACCCGAAAGGGAACCACCAGCCCTTCGCTGATCTCCCGATAGTCCTTCAGCTCGTAGACCACTGGCCCTCCGTCGGTGACGTAGCGCACCCTGGCCAGCCGACTACTCTCACTTTCTACATCAAAAAAAGAGACTCCAGGCTCCTCTTCTGAACTTCCACTTCCCAAACGGGTGCCACTTTCCGCGCCTTCAAGAAGCCGGAATGTAGCTACTTCGGGGGATCGAAGCAGATGCCAGACATCCATGGCAACCGCGAGGACCGCTTCGGGGGCAAAGGCGTCCACCTGGTTGATGATCACCCCCACATCGCGGCTATGGACCTTTCCACCGCTGATCAACCACGCACCAGAACCCCCTGCAATCGCGACGCTGTCGGTCTCCGGGCCGTCCACGGTGAGTCGCCGGTTCCCCCCCTCCCTCCAATAGTCATGGTGAAAGGTAATATCCTTTCCATTCAGCCGAATGGTGCGGTCGAAGACAAAGTGCACCACCTCTGCCCGTGCGAGTGCGCTGGCGCCCCCAGCCTCCCCTCCGTGAGCGGCGGTGACCGCATCCACGATGCCCGCCGCGCCAGGACCGGCGGGAGCGGATTGTTCGGGAGAAGATTCAACTTCTTCACCTCCCACCACGGAAATCGTCACCGGCTGCCGGGTGTCAGTGCCCAGGCGTACAGCCGCCTTCTCCGCCTCCTGTCGGCTGCCGATGTGCTCCACCACCACGATAAACTCCCAGCCATGACCCAAGCGAAACCGCCGGACCACCCGCCCTGGAAGTCCCGCAGCCTTGGCCATGGAGGCGACCTCAGTCGCCTCGGCCCGTTCAGCTACCGGACCTACCTCAAGGAGGTACTCCTCTGCCCAGGCCATCCCCATCCACAGCAGTAGTGCGATCACCCGACCTCCAACGGCACCTTGTAACGAGGGGGCGCACTCTTCTCCAGCCTTCAGGGCAGCTTAGGCACCGTTTCTACCTCCATGGGCACCGGCATGAAGGTGAGGACAAACAGGAGCAGAATGAGGAACGCTACCCACTTTGCGCGCGTTCCAAGCCCCGTCTCTGGAACCGGAATGGGACGATCCGCGCCGACGAAACGAATCACCATGCCCCACATGAACCAGGAAACGGCCCCGGGAGCCACGTCTCCCTGTGCGAGCGAAAACAAACCCCAGGCCAACCCCAGACTGATCATGGCAACAGGAATCCATCTCGAAAAACGATGAGCAATCTTAGGAAACCTCCCGTTCAGGACGTGACCTCCATCCAGCTGACCGATCGGAAGCAGGTTGATTCCAGTCAAAAAACAACCCACCCATGCGGCCAGTGCCGCCGGATGAAACTCCGAATATCGCCCTGGGGGATGGCCCAAAACCAAAGTTCCAAGAATCTTGACGATGAGTGGATCGTTAAAAATGGTCACCAGCGTGCCCTCTGGAATCGCTACATCTTCCCGCGTATAGGGCAAGGTAAAAAGCAGGATGATGAAGGAGACCACCGCCCCCGCGAGCGGTCCGGCCGCTCCCATCTCCAGCAGTGCGGCGCGCGACCGCGGCATCGACTTCAGCCGGATGATCGCACCCATGGTCCCAAAGCCAAAAGGTACGGGCAGAAAGATAGGTAACGATTGCTCAAAACCATGACGCCTTGCGACCACCCAATGCCCCAATTCGTGCGCAAGCAAGATACCCATCAGGGCAGACGCAAACAAAATACTGTTCACGATAGACTGCCGATCCTCCCAGGCGCCGCCGCCCCAGTTGAACAGATGCACAAAAAATACAGATAGAAAGGTCAGAATGAACAGAGCCGACGACTTGAGCAGCTCGGAACGGGACGGAGGAGCGACCATGTCCGACGCCCTATCCCACCTTCGACCCGTTCGGCGACCGCCTGATCAGGTCCGTCGCCAGATGTAGCGAAACTCTCCAAAATCCGAACCACGGCGCGGTCGCAGCCGGCTTTCCACTTCTCTTCGCCCCCGAACGGTTCACGTCCCAGGCTGTGAGAATAGGCCCGCATCCTCTTTCTTCCACTGAGTGCGCGCAACCCACAACCCCTGGCAACTCCCCCCACAAGATGCTTACTTTCCCGAAGGCAGCTGCCCTTGGGCCCCCGAGCAGGTTACCCGCACTGGCAACCCTTCCGCGGATGTACTCCTGAAGGAGCTTTCATGTCAGACTCTGTGGATTCTCAGCAGCCCTCTG
This sequence comes from uncultured Pseudomonadota bacterium, assembly GCA_903891165.1. GTDB lineage: Bacteria > Myxococcota_A > UBA796 > UBA796 > SXON01 > CAITDR01. Next base: position 39,229 of record CAITDR010000270.1, on the reverse strand, counting down.
GGCCATCCTCTGACGACGGCGGTCACGACTCAGCCGCACTCAGTGTGCGCCTGATCAGCATCGCAGACCTCCCCACCCGCTTCGGTACTTTTCGCATTGCGGCCTTCTGGAATAACCGTGATGGAAAGGATCATATTGCAATCATCAAAGGCACCATCACTGGCGCAGAATCCGTCTCAACGCGCCTTCATTCGGAGTGCCTGACCGGGGATGCTCTGGGCTCGCTGCGCTGTGACTGCCGGGACCAGCTGGAGGCCGCCCTACGCCGGATTGAGGCGGACGGCCATGGCTTGATCCTCTATCTGCGTCAGGAGGGACGTGGGATCGGACTGCTCAACAAAATTCGTGCTTACGCCCTTCAAGATCAGGGAATGGACACGGTGGAGGCCAACCTCGCCCTGGGCTTCAAGGACGACGAACGCGACTATTCCATCGCCGCCCAGATGCTGCGTTGCCTGGATGTACGTTCTATCCAGTTGATGACGAACAACCCAAATAAAATGAAACAGATGGAAGCTCAGGGGGTAGTCGTCACCGGGCGTATTCCCCACACCTTGCCGCCGAACCCGCACAACCGCTTCTACCTGGAAACAAAAGCGCGCCGCTCGGGTCATTTTATCGATTTGCCCGCTGTCGATGTAGCAGCCTCGTCCGCGAAGAACGGCAAAGACTGACCTGCTATCGACGCAGCCAGTCGGTGAGCTCTTCAACAACTTCTGTCACGGAATGGTCGGTCGTATCTATTGTTTTTTCAGCCTGAGCATAGAGTAGCTCCCGATGCTGGAGGATCTCTTTAAGCTCGGCCAGCGCATCAACCCGGCCGCGCATGGGCCGGAAGTCGCCTTGCCTCTCCACTCGACCTAGGTGCTCTTCAGGAGTAGCACGCAGCCAGACGGTGCGTGCGCCGCCCCGAAGTAACGACCAGGCGTCGGGAGATGTTACCACCGAACCTCCCGTCGCAATCACTGCACCTCCGGGGCGATCCAGCAGCGCGCTCAGCACCCGCAGCTCCAGTTCCCGGTAGCGGGATGGGCCATGAAACTCGAAGATCTCGGTGAGGTGCATACCCGCCTTGCCCTCGATCAGGGCGTCCAGCTCGATGAAGGGCACCCCCAGAACCCGCGCCATTCCAGAGCCGACCGTACTTTTTCCGGCCCCCCGCAGCCCCACCAGCGCCACTTTTTCCGGCGGTCGTGCAGCCCGCAATGCGCGCGCTCGCAGATTATCCGGGAGAGATGCCAGGATTTCAGCCTCGTCTCGCACCGGACCAAGGCCCGCCACCAGGCTCACCACCGATACCCCCAAAGCCGTGGCCAGCTCCAAGAGCCGCAGCAGGCTCAGGTTGGCCTCGCCCGTCTCCACCTCCGCCAGAAAACGTACGGAGATCCCGGCACGACCGCACAGCTCCGCCCGGCTCCACCCCTGAGCCTCCCGCAACGCCCGGATCTTTCGGCCCACGGACTCAATCATTGACCTGCACTATACTGCATTCGCTTTTCTTGCAAGTCGCCTCCAGATGCAGTATACAGCCTTCAGGGAACCCGACCCATGGCTGAAATCGCACATCCTCCTGTCTCCTTTGAGACACATCCTTCCCGCTACATCCACTGGAAGCTCCAGATCGATGGCGCGGTAGCGACACTTACGATGAAAGTAGACGAAGATCGTCCGCTCTGGCCCGGTGCCTATGAGCTGAAGCTCAACAGCTACGATCTGAGCGTGGACGTGGAACTTCACGACGCGGTGACCCGGCTTCGCCTGGAACATCCTGAAGTCCGTGTGGTTCTTCTGACCGGCGGCTACGACAAAATCTTCTGCGCCGGTGCAAACATCCGCATGTTGGCCCAGGCATCCCACGCCTTCAAGGTCAACTTCTGCAAGTTCACCAACGAAACCCGCTGTGGCATCGAGGAGGCCTGCGCCGCAGGGCAGACCTGGGTCGCCGCCCTGAACGGCACGGCCTCGGGGGGTGGCTACGAGCTGGCGATGGCCTGCCAGGAGATCTACCTGATCGACGACGGAAATGCGGCCGTCTCCCTTCCCGAAGTGCCGTTGCTGGGTGTACTTCCTGGGACCGGTGGCCTGACCCGTCTGACGGACAAGCGCAAGGTCCGTCGCGACATGGCCGATGTATTCTGCACCCGCGCCGAGGGCTTCCGCGCCCGCGATGCGGTACGCTGGCGCTTTGTGGACCAGAGCTTTCCACGCTCCAAATGGAGCACCGGCGTGGCTGCCCGCGTTGCGACCCTGGCCGCAGGTCCGGCGCCGACCTCCCGCGGGGTCAGCCTTCCTCCTTTGGAACTTTCGGTAACGGAGGATACCATCACCTACCGCTACTTGACCGTGAAGTTGGACCATGCCGCGCGTGTGGCCAGCCTCCAGCTCCGTGGACCGGACAGCAGCCCAGAAGCGACGCCAAACACCTGGGCGTTGCGTTTCTTCCGCGAATTGGAGGATGCGCTTCTACGCCTACGGTTTAACTACCTGAACATTGGTACGCTGATTCTGCGCTCCGAGGGCGACCCCAAGGCGGTGCTTGCGCATGACGATGCCCTTGCCACGGGCTTCAGCGGTTCTACCGATGCTAAATGGCTTGCATCCGAGATCATTGCTTGGCAGGGCCGCGTTCTTCGCCGCCTGGACAACATGGCCAAATCGCTCTTCGCCGTGGTGGAGCCGGGCAACTGCTTTGCAGGTGTGTTGCTGGAAGTGGTGCTCTCCGCCGACCGCAGCTTCATGCTAGCAGATGATGGTGAGGAGAACCGTCTTTTTGCGGGAGAAGCCAACAAAGGTCGCTATCCGATGCACAACGGCGCCTCACGCCTGGTGGCACGCTATCCCGGTCAGCCCGAGCTTCCCGCCAAGGTGCTGGAGGCGGGCGAAATCGACGCTTCTACTGCGGAAGAATTGGAGTTGGTGACCTCCAACCCGGACGAGATCGACTGGGCGGATGAGGTGCGGATCGCCATCGAAGAGCGTGCGTCTCTGTCTCCCGATGCCCTGACCGGCATGGAGCAGAACCTGCGCTTTGGTGGCGCCGAGAGCATGGACAACAAGATCTACGGGCGACTTACGGCTTGGCAGAACTGGATTTTCCAGCGTCCCAATGCCGTGGGCGAGCGTGGCGCACTCAAGATGTTCGGGGCGCCCGAGCGTCCCATTTTCGACTACCGGAGGACCTGAGATGAGCACGATCAATTATGACGAGCGCATTCCGAATAACGTAAACCTTTCCTCCGATAAGCGGCTCTTGCGTGCCCTGGAAAAGTGGCATCCTGCCTACCTGGATTGGTGGAAGGAAATGGGCCCGGAAGGCTGGCAGGGCAACGATGTCTACCTGCGCACGGCGGTGTCGGTAGAGCCCGGTGGCTGGGCGCACTGGGGCTACGTGAAGATGCCCGAGTATCGCTGGGGAATTTTCCTGGATGATCCGGTGCCCGATCGCCGTATCTCCCATGGAGATCACATGGGGGCCCCGGTATGGCAAGAAGTTCCTGGAGAATACCGCAACATTCTCCGGCGTGTCATCGTCACCCAAGCCGACACTGAGCCCGCTTCGGTGGAGCAGCAGCGTCGCCTCGGCGAAACCGCTCCCTCCCTCTACGATATGCGCTCCCTGTTTCAGGTGAATGTGGAGGAAGGACGCCACCTCTGGGCGATGGTCTACCTCCTCCACGCCCACTTCGGAAAGGATGGCCGCGACGAGGCGGACGAGCTGTTGGCCCGCCGGGCAGGAAACCCCGACAAACCTCGTATTCTCGACGCCTTCAACCAGCCCTGTGCCGACTGGCTGACCTTCTTCTGCTTCACCACCTTCACCGATCGCGACGGCAAGTACCAGCTGGGTGCCCTGGCCGAGTCGGCCTTCGATCCCCTCTCCCGCACCTGCCGCTTCATGTTGACCGAGGAGGCTCACCACCTCTCCGTTGGAGAAACCGGCGTGGAACGTATCCTCCGCCGTGGCGCCCAGCTTGAGAAGCAGTCTTCTCATGGCGACGCCCGCGAGCTGGGCGGTATTGACGTACCCACGGTCCAGAAGTGGGTCAACTACTGGTTCCCCTACTGCTTGGACCTCTTCGGCTCGGAAATCTCCAGCAATGCCGCCGAGTTCTTTGCCTCCGGCCTGAAGGGACGTTGGGCAGAGCACAAGGACTACGAGGACCATCGTGCACTGGGCGTTTCTCACTCCATGACCGTTGTAAAGAACGGCCAGATGGAGCAACAGGATGTCCCGCTTCGGAATGCGATGAATGAAGTGTTGCGGCAGTCCTATATCAACGACTGTGCCCGCGTCGTCAAACGCTGGAACAATGCCCTGGAGGAAGAGGGCTCGCGCTTCCGCATCACGCTGCCCAGTCCGCGCTTTTTCCGTCGTCAGGGCATCTACGCCGACGCCCATTTTGACCGGGAGGGCCAGCTCATTTCGAAAGAGGAGTGGGATCAGAAGATCGTCGGCTGGCTTCCCAGCGACGCCGACCGCGCCTACGTGACCGGCCTGATGAAGCCGGTCTATGAACCGGGAAAAATGGCCAACTGGATCGCGGCACCCCGGAAGGGTCTTGCCGGTCAGAGCCTGGAATTCGACTACGTCCGGGTGTAAATCGATGCGCCTCCGCTCTCTGTGGCCGTGAGCCGGAGGGGGCGGCTGGCGAGGCACGGAACGCACGCCGCTTCGGTGCAAAGCCTTCCACAATGGGGTAGACTGGCCCCTGAGGTGGACGCGCTATGGTCAGGATTCCTTTCTCTCACGCCCTGTCGCTGCTCCTGCTGGCCGGCTGTTCGGCAGACTGGAAGACCGACGCTGATCTGGATGGGGACGGGGTTTCCGTTGAAGACGGGGACTGCTGGGACAGCGTAGAAGGACCGGTAGAGGGGGGACCTGGGGGGAAGGACATCTTCCCCGGAGCCACAGATGCGCCTTACGACGGCGTGGATGCGGACTGCGCGGGGGGCGACGATTTCGACGTGGACGGGGACGGCTACCGCTCCGCCGATCAGGCGCAACCGGACGGTGCTCTCGGCAACGACTGCGACGATAGCAACGCGGCCATCAATCCCTCGCCCGACACCCAGGAAGTCTGGTACAACGACATCGACGAAAATTGCGATGGCAATGACGACGATCGGGACGGAGATGGCTATCCATGCACCACTCCCGCCGACGACACCGGCTTCTGTGAGGGGGACTGCGACGACGCCGACCCCTCCCGTTATCCGGACCCAAGTGTGCCGGAGGTCTGGTACGACGGCTTCGACGACAACTGTGATGGCAACGACGGGGATCAGGACGGAGATGGCTATTGGATCTCCAGCTACCAGACGCTCGCAGGGGTGCCCCTGCCGTCCAGTGCGGTTGGAGGCGACTGCCTGGACAGCGGCACTGCGGATGCCCTGGATCCCTTTGACGACCTTCCGGCGGCAGATATTCACCCGGATGCGACCGAAGTCTGGTACGACAGCATCGACCAGGACTGCGCCACCGATGACGACTTCGATGCCGACGTGGACGGGCAGCGCAGCCTTCATTTTCCGGACGAAACGGGTACCGTCGGTACCGACTGCTACGACGTGGCCGACGACGTAAACGAGGGGCGTTTTGACAACCCGGCCAGCCTGGATCCAAGCGCCGTCTACACGGGGGCTTCTGACCCCTGGTACGATGGTACCGACCAGGACTGCGCCGGGAACTCCGACTTCGATCAAGACGGCGATGGCCAGGACGGCCTTCTCTACGGCGGCACCGACTGCAACGATGAAAATGTAGATGTCTACTACGGTCGTACTGAGGACTGTTCCACCAACGATGATGACAACTGTGACGGCACAACAAATGAACTGAATGCCGATGGCTCCACCCCCTACTATCTGGATCTGGATGGCGATGGCTACGGCCTTGGCGGTCCCCAGAATTGGTGCTCCGGCGGCGACGTTCAGAGTCACTACACCGCCACCGTAGATGGAGACTGTGACGACGCCGCGGCCTCCATCAATCCGGGTGTGGTCGAAGTCTGCGATGCCGCAAACATCGACGAAAATTGCAATGGCTCTGCCGATGATGGCGATGCTGGCGCCACCGGCAAGAGCACCTGGTACACCGACGATGATTCCGACAGCTACGGAGACGGAGCGAGCTCCCTGTCCGCCTGCGACGCTCCCTCCGGCTATGTCGCGAACAATACCGATTGCAACGACGGCAACCCGGGCATCAACCCCGCTGCCACCGAGCGCTGCGATAGCCTGGACACCGACGAAGACTGCGACGGCACCACCGACGACGGCGACAGCTCTGCCACCGGTCAAACCAGCTTCTACCTGGATAGCGACGCGGACAACTACGGCAACCCTCTCAGCAGCAGCTCCGCCTGCGACGCTCCCTCCGGCTACGTAGCCAACAATACCGACTGTAACGACAGCACCGCCAGCATCAACCCTGGCACCCCCGAAATCTGCGACGCCGCCAACACCGACGAGGACTGCGATAACCTCGCCGACGACGGCGACTCCGGCGCCACCGGGAAAACCAGCTGGTACCCGGACTCCGACGCGGACAGCTACAGCAACAACGGCGCAACCCCCGTCAGCGCCTGTGATGCCCCCACCGGCTACATCGCCCGCACCGGCAGCAGTGACTGCAACGACAATGTCGCGGCGATCAATCCCGGTGCTACCGAAGTCTGCGACGCCAGCAATACCGACGAAGACTGCGACAGCACCGCCGACGATGCCGACAGCAGCGCCACCGGAAAAACCAGCTGGTACCGGGATAACGACTCGGACACCTTCGGCCTAAGCTCGAACAGCCTCTCGCGCTGTGACAAGCCCACCGGCTATGTAGCGGACAATACCGACTGCAACGACAGCGCTGCCGCGATCAACCCCAACGCGTCGGAAGTCTGTGACGCCTCCAATACCGACGAAAATTGCAATGGCACTGCCGATGATAACGACAGCACGGTCAGCGGCACCGGCAAGAGCACTTTCTACCGCGATGCTGACAGTGACACTTTTGGCAGCAGCAGCAGCACCCTCTCCCGATGTGATCTCCCCAGTGGCTATGTAGTCAACAATACCGACTGCAATGACGCCAGCGGAAGCATCAACCCCGGTGCGACGGAGGTCTGCGACGGCGGCGCCAGCGTCAACACCGACGAAAACTGCAATGGTACGGCGGACAATGCCGACTCGGGGACCTCCAACTTCACCAGCTTCTACACCGACGCCGATCAGGACGGCTATGGAACCACACCCATGGTTCAAGCCTGTGAATCCTACGCGGGTGTGAGCGCCACGAGCGGAGACTGTGACGACAACGCCCCGACGGTGCTCCCCGGAGCGACCGAAGTTGCCCGAAACGCCACGGACGAAGACTGCGATGGGGTAGACGATGCCCGTTGGACCGGCACCCGCACCGTGGCCGACGCCACCTCTTCCCTCGCCGGCACCACCGGCGCCACCACCGCCGCGGGTACCTTCGGCGGGGTCATGGCTGGCGGCTTCGACATCAACGGCGACGGCTACGCCGACCTGCTGATCTCCGACCGGAACTACGATAGCGGCAACACCGCCGCCACCACGGACGGGGGCATCACCTACCTCTACATCGGCGGCGCGGCCGGTATCGCCACCCTCGCCAACTACCGCCTGACCGATGGCAATGGCGACGCGTGGTCTGGCCAAGGGGTCGGTATGGTGGGGGATACCAACGCCGATGGCAAGGACGAGGTGTTGATCGGGGCCTACCGCTACGACGACACGGGCCATACCAATGCCGGCCGGGTCGCCCTGTTCCGGGGTGCAGCCAGCATCAGCGGCGCCAAGACCGAGGCCAACGCCACCATCCTGGTCACCAGCAACGCCGCCTCGGACTACATCGGCTGGTCCACCGCGGGCCTGGGCGACATCGTAGGCCCCAGCAGCACTCTGGATGGCAAGCCTGACTGGGCTTTCGCGTCGATGGGATCTACCTCCAAGGTCTTCATCGTTAGCGGGGCGCTCCCCAGCGGCACCAGCTACGGCCCGAGCGGCGCATCGACGGTCACCATCACCGCCAGCACCACCAGCCAGTACCTGGGCACCTCTATCGCCGGAGATATCGATACCAACGGCGACAGCAGCGCCGACCTCGCCTTCTCCGCTGCCGGCGCGGGGAAAGTCTACCTCTTTGAGGGGCCGCTCACCGCGAACACCACCGACACGGCCGCGGATGTGACCCTGGCACCTACCGGCATCGCCTACGCCACCTGGCAGACCAACGCCTCCAACTACTTTGCTTCCAACATTTCCACGGCAGGGGATTACAATAACGACGGCTACGAAGATTTGTTGGTAGGTGCTGACGGCGTGAGTGCCCTTGCCGGAGCCGCTTGGCTCTACCTCGGCCCGATCAGCGCCGGCTCCGCCCCTGCCCTGACCTTCACGGGCACCGCCGCGAGCGACGGCGCCGGCAAGTCCGTTGGCGGCGGTATCAACGTGGATGGCGACGACTACGATGATCTGCTGATCGGCGTAGGCGGTGCAGAGAACGGAGCCTCGAACAATACCGGCGCCGGCGTCTTGTTCTACGGCGCATCCAGTGCGTCGGGCACCTATACCCTGGCCACCGTCGGCAGCGCCGGCGCCGTGTGGTACGGCAGCGCCGCCCAGACCTACCTGGGCCTGAGTGTCCTCGCGGCGGGAGACACCAACGGTGACACCTTCGACGATTTTGTGCTGGGTGCTCCGGTGGGCAAAAACGGATCCAACCAAGCTGTTGGTCTGGCCTACTACTTCCAGGGTATAGGCCAATAGTTAGCTGATGCTTGCCACACCCTGGATGCCCACCGTAGAAGAAGAGCGCTGGTTGTGGACGATCGTCGCAACCGCGATCATGCTCTGGTGCGGCGGTCCTACCGGCTACAGTCCCGATGGACTGGAGATGATCGCGCTGGCAAAGTCCTGGTTGGGAGAGGGGCCACCCCTAGAAGCGGGGGGCTACTGGCCGCCCCTGTGGCCCGCCGCGGTGGCCCTGCTCTCGCGACTCTGGCCCGCCGTGGAAGCGGGGCGGGTCCTGAACCTGGCCCTGGCGGGGATGGTGGTCTGGCCATTGTTCCACCTCGCGGAGCAGCTCAGCGACCGCCGCGGAGCCCGGCTTGCGCTCTTGATCTATGCACTGCTACCGTCGGTACGCGAACATGCTCCCGTGCTCGACGCGCGCCCGTTGGGCATGTTCCTGGCGACGGCCACCGCCGCCGCTGCGGTGAGTGCGGCGAGGACCGGTGCACAAAAAAGCTGGATGTGGGCGTATTTTCTGGCAATGCTGGCCAGTCTTGCGCGACCCGAAGGGCTGCTGCTTGTTCCACTGGTAGCCCTGGGCGCAGCGTTGAGCGGGCAATCGTGGCGCCAAAACCTGACTTTCGCCCTCCTCTCTGCCCTGCCCTCGCTGGTGCGGCCGGGAAGTGGGGTGCGCGGCTGGGAGGCCTTCACCGGCCCCTGGTTGGGTATCTGGCCCAACAACGACCTTCTCGCCCTGTTTGGCTCCAATTCGGTGCCCACGGGCTACCGGCACTTTGTACTCGCCGCAGAGGCCGCCGGTATCGAAAAAGCTCCAAACTTTCTCTCCAATCTCCTCTTGGGCCTACCAGGCGGCCTGGATCTTCTGTATCTGGGACTACCGGCTGCAATGGGAGGAATGGGGCTCTTGGTGAGCCTGTGGGGTGTGGCGCAGCTGCTGCGGCGCGGCTGGAAGGTCGCGCTACCCACGCTGGGCGGGGTCGGGCTGCTGCTGCCGATCGTCCTGTTGCCGATGGCACGGGACCAGGCAACACCCGCAACAAACCTTATGTTTCTGGTTCCCGCCGGCTGTGCGCTGATGGCCGCCGCCATGCCGTTTCGGCGCCGTGCCCCCACCCTGGAGCTGGGTCTTGCCCTCCTGCTTTGTTTCGGCGTGATCGCAGAAGCGCACCGTGGCCCCTTTCGGGGTGAAAAACCCTTCTTTTTTGAAGGAACCGACGCAGCCCAGATCATGCAGGCCTGGCTGGAGGCCAACCCACCCACCTCCAAGAAAGTGGCCTGCCGGCTCTCGGCGCGGGGGGTGGTGCTCGCGGCGGGGTTAGTGCCGACGCCGCTGGGATCTCCCTGGGAGGACTGGAAGGCGGGAGAGGGAGAAGGTGTACTGTTGACCACCGTGGATTTGCGCGGTGCTGACGGTGGACGCGGCCTCAGCCTGCTCGAAGATCCGGCCTGGGAGCTGCGTGCCGTGAGTTTTGAAGGCCAGATCAAAGCCTGGCCCGCCTTTGCCGACGCCATGCGCACTGGACGCAGCCCCGAGCGGCTGCTGCCCAACAAGCACTGGCTGCTCTACCTGGAGCGGCGCCGGTAAGGTGCCCTACCCTCCAAACTCCAACGCTGTGGTACCTTAGAACGATGCCTGCTGAAGTTATCCTCGTCAACCCCGCCTACGCCTTTCCCCCCTTTACCGAGGCAGACCGGCGGGCCATCCGGGACGACCCCTTCATCATGGATCTGCCCTCGGATCCCTTTCTCTACCCGCCGATGGGCTTGCTCTCGATGGCGGGAGCCCTCAAAAGAGCGGGCTTCAGCGTGGATGGGATCGACTGCAATGCTACCCGCATGACGATGGAGCAGCTGGCCCGGCGCTGTGAGGGGGCCAAGGTGGTGGGCATCCAGCTGCTGGTGGCCAACACCCGCTCGGTCTATCAGCTTGTCAAACATATGCAGGGGAGAGGCTACGAAATCGTGATCGGTGGACCCTGGCCATCGGTGGAGCCCGAGGTGGTGGCCAAGATGGGGCTGCGCTACGGCATCTCCGGTGAGGGCGAGATCGCCTTTACGCGCCTGTGTGACGCCCTGATCCACGGCAAAGAAAAACCGGAAGATATCCCAGGAATTATCATCGCCGAGGACAGCGAGCGGGTCTATACCAAACAGCCCGAGCTGCTGACGAACCTCAACGACTGGCTGCCCGATCGCGACTTTATGCGCAGCCCGCTCTACCGGCAGCCCTTCAAAGGGAGGATCGAGGTGGCCCTGGGGAGCCGCGGCTGCCCCTACAACTGTATTTTCTGCTACTGTTCCAGCCCCTCCCCCAACTCGATGTTCAACCGTTCCCGCTGGATGGACGCCGACGCGCTGGTCCGTGATCTTTCCGACACCCTGAAAAACTATCGGCCGCGCTACATCGAATTTTTGGACGAGACCTTCACGGTCAACCGGAAGTGGGTCAAGGAGGTCTGCCAGGGAATTGTCGAAGCGGGGATCAAGTTTGAATGGGGTGCTAAGACCCGGATGGATCTTCTTGATCCCGATCTTCTGGAGTCTATGGCCCGCGCCGGTTGTACCAAAGTAGGCTTCGGGCTGGAGAGTGGCGTCTACGATCACCGCAAGACCATGCGGAAGGACTTCGGCAACGACAAGGTGAAGGAGCTTTTTGACGCGGCCAACCGGCTGAATGTCGATCCCGCCTGCACGATTATCTTCGGCCACCCCGACGAGAGCGAAGACGACATGTGGACCAGCGTGGAGATGGTGAAGTCGGTGGACGCGGCCTATGTGGAGTTCCACATTATGGTGCTTATCCCCAAGACCACCCTGTACTACCGGGCAGTCAAAGAGGGAAAAGTGATGCCCGATGCCTTCGATCGCTTTATGCGCGGGGAGGCGGGCTACCCCGAGTACGCGCCCGGGGATCTTACACCTGCGGACATGCGCCGCATCCACCGGGATGCCATCAAAGATTTCTACCTTCGCCCTGGCTATATCGCCCGGCAGGCCAGGCGGGCCAGGCGGCCAGGCGATCTGCTGCAATACGCGCGGGCGGCGTTGTCAATCTTCGAAAAATCCTCGATGGCCGAGCCGATCTGGCGCCTGGGACGCGCACTTCCGCAATAGGCCCACCATGATCCCGCTCTTCCTTCTCCTTTCCTGCTACCCGGCTCCACCGGAAGCGCCCGCTCAAGTCGTGTCCACAACTCCTCCGCGGCCGCAGGAGGTGGAGGAATCCGCCTGGCACAAGAGTCCCAGCGGGCTCCGATGGGCTATACTCCAAGAAGGAACTGGTGAAATTCCCAAGCAGGGTCAACAAGTGGAGCTGCGCTATGCAGGCTGGCGTGCCGACGGTCGCTACTTTGACGGCGGTCGCAGCACCTTCGCTACCCTGGGCCAAGGCCAGCTCTTGGAAGGCTGGGAGGAGGCGATCAGCAGTATGAGAGTGGGCGAAAAACGCCAACTTCAGCTTCCTCCCCGCCTGGGCTACGCGGATCGCGGCGTCGGCGGCATCGGTCCCGAAGAGGAGCTGCGGTACGAGCTGGAGCTTCTGTCGATCCGGTAGAATCTCCCACGGGAAGTGGCTGAAGAAACAGGATAGGCCCCCGCGTCGAGGTTTGTATGCCCACCCCCTTCGGAATCCGTCGCCGTATCAAGCGTCTCTTTGGTCTGGAGCAGTCCCACGCACCTGCGGAACCGGAAGTCCCCAAGGTGGAGCTGCTGATTGTTGCCCCCGATGGCAGCGAGCAGAAGTGTAGTTCCGCCGCGGGTAGCAGCATCCTCGGCATCTCCGCCAACGCCAAACGCCCCATCTCGTCGGGATGTGCGGACAGCAGCTGCGGCACCTGCCGCGTAGAAATCCTGGAGGGCGCCGAGAACCTCTCCGCTCAGGCCCCACGCGAGCGGGCCACCCTCAAGCAGAGTGGCCACCCGATGAACCTGCGATTGGCATGCACCACCGGCCTGGAGAGGGGCAGTGCCAAGGTCAAGGCATTTGAGCTGATGTAGTCCGGACTGAATGAGGCTTCATTCAGTCTGCGAGGACGGCTGCCAGAGCGGGGGAACCGTGCCCAGCCGCACCCAGCCCTCATCCAGCCACTCCTGCACCGGGTGCTGCACCCCCACCTTTCCCACATAGAGCAGGCGGAGATCGCCCCCTTCTGCGATCCAACGGCGCAGGCCCAGGTAGCCGCGCAAGTAGATGCTGTCCTTGGCATAGACCCCCGGCTTTCCGGGAAAAGCCAGCCCCCGTTTGATACGAAGGCAGAGTGCCCAGGCCACCGAGGTTCCGGCCTGTGAGGCCACCCACTCGTACACCTCCCGAAAACCCGCCGTCTCCGCACGGAAAATGGCCTCATGCAGCAGCCACTGCCGCCACAAAAAGCGCGGGGACAATGCCCCCACCCGCTCCTCCGCCAGGATGGCCAGCCCCTCCTCCGTCACGTCGGCCCCGGGCAGACCAGAAGCAAAAATCCGCAGTGGCTGCATGCCGCCGAAGTGCCCGCGCAACACATGAACATCAATCTCGTGTGCCACCAGACCACGAAGGTCTGAGCCGGTGAATTTGGCAGAGGGACGCACGCGGATCAGGCGCTTGGGCGCATCCACCAGGATCCGCGCCGACATCACCGGATCCATCTCCACCCGCCACTGATCCAGGTCCCGCGCCCGGAGTGCCTCCTCCAACACCTGTCGCATGCCGATGGCATCACAGCCCTGCCCGACCTCCCCCTCCTCCCCCTCTTCTTCCGCCGGCATCGGCAGGCGCAGGGCCGCCCAGCCACAGGCACGATTCAAATCCGAAAAAGCCTCCGCCGACCTTAATTTCAGGGCCATAATCAACGTGGTGATCTCGGCCACCTCCTGCCCTAATAGCTGCCCCAGCGGGTGCATCCGGGGAATCCGCAGGCTCCGCAGCAGCTCCAGCGCATCGTCGGCCCACAGCGGCGCATCATAAAGCAGCGGGGGAAGCTCCGCTCCCGACATGAATGCGTACTGAGCGGTGGGGCCATTGATCGGGTTCACATGGCGCGAAAAGGAGACCTTCTGAAGTAAGGCGTACAACTTTGCATCCGCATCCACCAGCTCAGCAGGCAACATGCGCTGCTTTATCCCGGATGCCCTGGAGTGCGGGCCCCTTTTCGGATAGCTGCCCAAAATGTCGCTGTCTATCGAGCTGGTCGCCGGTCTGGAGCCCACGCTGATCCGGATGGGCCTGCCCCCCTGGGTCGCAGGTCGCCTTGCCAACTTTCCTGAGGGCAAAGAACGCGCCGAGCGTCTGCTTTCGGAGCTGCTCCAACAAAGCAGCGATGCCGACATCCAGGCCCTTCAACGGTCCTTTTCCGAGGCCGGTGAAGGCTTCCGGCTCTTTCCTGCGGATCCCCTCGCCCGTCGTATCTCGCGGATCTTTTTGAGAGAGCTGACCCTTCAACGGGAGGTGGTCGGGCTGTCCTCGTTGGACAGCTTCCTGAACACCGGACCATCGCGACGAATGATTGTCTGCAACCACCTCTCCTACACCGATACCCAGGTGACCGACACGGTCCTGGATCAGCTTGGACGAGCCGATATCGCCGATCGACTCGTCGCTGTCGCTGGCCCAAAAGTCTACACCGAACCGTGGCGGCGGATGGCGGCGGTGGCGCTGAACACCCGCAAGACCCCGCAGAGCACCGCCGTGGCCACCGAGATCACCCTCTCCCCCCGCCAGGTCGCCAAACTGGCCATCGAAGCCATCGAGGACTGCTGCCGCCTGATGGATGAAGGGAAGATCATCCTCCTCTATCCTGAAGGCACCCGCTCGCGAACCGGGCAGTTGGGCTCTTTTTTGCGTGCCGCCGCCCGCTACACCAGCGTCGCCGATCTCCAGATCCTGCCCCTGGCTCAGTCAGGTACGGAGCGGATTTTCCCTATCGACGACCCGGATATGTACGCATCCCCCGTGCGGTTGGCCTTCGGTACTCCTCTGCCCCCCTTGCCCGGCCGCAACGAGTCCCTGGAACAGGCCTGGAGCGCCCTATCCGAGCTGCTTCCCGACGCTAACAAGCCCCTTTCCGGCACTGATCCTATTCAATAGAGGCGGGGGATCGCCCCGATTCCCAGACCCAAGCCCCAGGTGACCCCCATCAGGATCAGGCCCAGCCGCAAACAACGCCGCCCCTCCGCCAGACCGTGCCAGGCCATCACCGCCCCCGCCAGCACCAGGGCCCCCACAAAAAAAGCAAGGTGCTCCTTGGTTTCAAAGAGGCTGGCCCCCAACGGCGCCCCATCCAGCCGCCCCGGCTTCACGTCCAGCCGATACGCGGGGTAGATCCAGCTTCCTATCCCGAGGGTCAACAATACCGCAACCGTACTCAGGGCGATCATCCGCCGGTGGGCAATCGGCGGCGGCTTTCCCGGCCGCAGCAGCAGGCAGGGATGCGCCAAGCCAGCCAACCCCAGAATAGCCAGCATTCCATGTAGGCTTTTGAGGAAGAGATAGGGATCCATCTACCGATGCAGCGCCACAAAACGCCGCAGCAGCGTCTGGCACTCCTCGGTGTCGGGGGCCTGCTCAAACAGCGCATCAATTCGTGCCGCATCCTCGGGAGAAGAGGAGTAGTGCTCCCGATAGTAGCGCCAACGTTCGATGGTGGTGGCCTTCCGAAGTTCGGGGTGGAACTGGGCCGCCCAGAAGGGGGCCCCATCCACTTTGAAGGCCTGGTTCTTAATCTTTCGGCCAGTGGCCAACAGGGTGACTCCCGACGGTAGGCGATCCACATGGTCGTGGTGGCCGAGCTGAACCGGAAAGGTGGGGGAGAGGCCGGAAAAGAGCGCGTCCGATGCGGCTTCTGGTGTCAGATCCACCGGGAAGGCCCCCAGCTCCTGGCGGGCATCGTCGCGGTTCACCTCGCCGCCCAAGGCCAAAGCCAAGCCCTGAAAGCCAAAACAGGAGGCCCATGCTGGCTTTTTCGCCTCCACCACCATCACAAAAAAGTCCAGCATGTTGTGGACCCAGCCGTGGGTATCCAGCACCGAATAGGCGCCGGATCCACCAAAAAAGAACAGGTCATAGCTGTTCAAAAGGCGCTCATCCAGGCGCGTCTCGGCGGCGTGCACCTTGGGAAGCGCGGGGAGATCCGAGGACTCCCGGAAGCAGCGCAGCTCCTGCTCGGCCATGGGATCGTCGGGGTCGCGGAGGGAAATCAGGACAGGACGCATGGGCGCGTTCTATCCCACCGACAGCCAAGGTGAAAGAAATGCCAAGGGTGGTGTAAGCCTCCCCGCCTTCTCCTCGTTACGGGACGACATCTTGGAGTAGCTGCATGTTTTCTCTCCTCTTCCTGATTGCATCCTGCGAGCGTCACTCTTCTGCCGCCACCCCTGGCGACAACCCCCTGGTAGACGGCCCAGAAAAAGCCGCTACCGACCTCGCCGCCGTCCCCGAGACGGTCGAAGTGAAGATGCCTTCCGACCGGGTGGTCACCCGAGAATGTTTCGGAAGAATGCCGGAAGAGGAGCGTGTCTCCGCGGCGCCCAAGGCGCCCAGCCGCTCCGCCTCCAACAACATGGCTGGATCCTCCACCCCGGCCCCCGAGGTCGCGGCACCCCCTCCCCCCGCCCCCTCCCCCATGGGCGGCGCCAGTGGCCTGGGCGGCAGCAGCAGCGGCGTGGGTGGCGGCGGCAGTGGCGAAGGACTCGGTGGTCTGGGCACCCGCGGCCGTGGAGGCGGCGATGGCTACGGCACCGGCTCCGGCTCTGGCGCCTTGGGGGATGCCAGCACGACCGGCTCCACCAGCCAAGGTCAGGCGCGCCCAAAAACCAGCGAGGCGGCCAAGCCCACCAAGGCCGTCCCCGCTGCGGATGCCCCCGCCGCCGCTTCCGAAGCCCAGCAGGCTCCGGCCGAACCTTCGGTAGCGCGCCGCGAAGGTGCCGAAAAGAAGGAAGATGCCAACGCCGACCGCGACAACAACTTCGCCGGCAACAAGGACAAGGCGGGCCCCATGGCGGGCGAAGCCGCACGCCCCGACCCGGCCAGCATGGCCGCGATCCAGGACGAAGAGAGCCGCTGGGACTGGGGTGCCACCACCTACCTCTCCAACGACGACTCCATGAGCCTGGCCTCCGCCCAGCGTATGTTGTGGGCCATCCAGAACCGCGGCGGCGTCTCCGCCAGCCAGATTCGCCCGCACGAGTTCCTCAACTACTTCTCCTTTGACACCCGCCCCGTCGCCAAGGGCGAGACCTTCTCGGTCATGGCCTCCGCCGAAAAAACCGGCCCCGATAGCCTGACCTTGGCCATGGCGGTCAAGGGTGCCACCCCCGCCCGGATGCCGCTGGACCTGACCCTGGTGCTGGATCGCTCCGGCTCCATGTCTGCCGAGAACCGGATGAGCTACCTGAAGCGTGGCCTCAACAAGATGGTGGCGGAGAACCTGAAAAAGGGCGACCGCGTGGACTTCGTGCTCTTCGATCACGAGCTGTGTACCCCGTTGGAGAACTTTGTGGTGGGTCGCGACGATCCGGCGCTGCTCACCGACGTGATCAACGCGCTGCAACCTCGGGGATCCACCAACCTGGATATCGGCCTGAAGGAAGGCTACCGCATCGCCACCAACCATGTGGATACCAGCGGCCGCAACCGCCGGATGATGCTGATCACCGACGCGCTGATCAACACCGGGGACGTAAACCCCGACACCGTGAGCCAGATCTCCAAAGCCTACGAAGAAAGTGGCATCCGTCTGACCGGCGTGGGTGTGGGCAAGGAGTTCAACGACAAAGTACTCGACACCCTGACCGAAAAGGGCAAGGGCGCCTACGTCTACCTGGGCTCCGAAGCCGTGGTGGACCGCATCTTCGGGGTGGGTTTTGAGTCGATGGTGCGCACCATCGCCCACAATGTCCGCTTTGCCCTGGATCTTCCTCCCAGTCTCGCCATGGAGCGCTTCTACGGCGAGGAGTCCAGCACCAACCCCGATGACATCCAGCCCATCCACTACTACTCCGGAACTTCCCAGCTCTTCCTTCAGGATCTGCACTTCCGACCCACCGGGCTGGCCAGCAGCGACCCCGTGAAGTTCACGGTGACCTGGGATGACCCCCAGAGTGGCGCCAAAAAGAGCCAGGAATTCCAGGCCAACGTCGGCGATCTGCTGGCTTCGGAGACCCGGAACATCCACAAGGCACAGGCACTGATGGCCTGGACCGACCTGCTCTCCACCCGCGCCATGGGGGGCAGCCCTTGCGGCGAGCCCTTCTCCATCTGGAAGACCCGCGTGGGCAACCTGGGTGGCGATGCCGAAATCGACTGGTTGGACGGGCTTACTCGCCCGCTCTGTGGGGAGACGGCACCTCCGCCCACCCCGCGTGTGGCCGGCGTGTCCTACAAGGTGAAGCTGGACAGCGACATGCCCATCGCCGAGGTGAGCCTGAGCTGTAATGGCTCGCGCTGGTCGGAGAGCATGAAGGCCGGAGATACAGTTGCAATGTTCTCTTCTGCCACGCCCGGTGCAAACTGCCTGCTGACGCTCCAGGGCACCGTGCCCATGACCGCCAACGTGCAGGTGCCAGTGACCGGCGGCGATCTGCGCTGCATGGTCCGCGGTGGGCGCCTGTCCTGCTCCTGAGCGGGTTAGTCCCCGGAGGATGTCCGCCCTCCTCCGTGTGCTGATCAGCCGAATTCTCCCCAACCCCGACCAGCCCCGGGAACATTTTGCCCCGGAAAAGCTGGCGGAGTTGGTGTCGTCGCTGAGAGTACACGGGATGATGAACCCTCCGGTGGTATACCCGGAGGGCGACCACTTTGTGTTGTTGGCGGGTGAGCGGCGGCTGAGAGCGGCCGCAGAGGCGGGCTGGAACGAGGTGCCGGTGCTGGTGCGCCCGGTGCCCTCCTCGGCGGAGCGCCTGGAGCTGGCGCTGATCGAGAACCTGCAGCGGGAAGACCTGGACCCCATCGAGGCGGCACGCGGCTACCAGAAACTGATCCTGGAGCACGGACACACCCAGGAGCAAGTAGCTGAAAAGGTTGGAAAAGATCGGGCCACCATCGCAAATTCTATCCGTTTGCTGAAGCTGCCCGAGCTGGGGCGGGAGGCACTGCGGGCAGGTAAGATCTCCGCCGGACATGCCCGCGCGTTGTTGCCGGTCGCAGACGCGGTGCAGTTCAAGGAGATTTTGGGGAGGATTATCGCGGAAGATCTGTCGGTGCGCGAGACGGAGCGACTGGTGGTGTTGGCGCGTAAGCCGACGGCCAAGGGGACGCCGGATCGGAACCTGCAACGGCTGGGGGATCGGATCGCGCGGGTGCTTGCGACGCGGGTGCGTCTGGAAGGGCGGAAAGATGGGGGGGGGAGGATGATGATCAGCTACGAAAGTGCAGAGGACCTGGCACGTCTGGTAGCCCTGATGGAGGGGGCGTGAAGGAGCGTCCGCTCTCGGCATTGCTGGGTAAAGGAGCAAGCTGGACCGGAGATCTGCGCTTTGAGGGCAGGGTACGCATCGACGGTACCTACAAAGGGCGCATCTACACCGAAGACATCCTGGAGGTGGGCGAAGGGGGCCTGATCCAGGGGGAGATCGATGCCGCTATTCTGGTGGTGGCGGGCACGGTGGACGGAGGCGTTCGGGTGCGCGAGCGTCTCCAGCTTCAATCTACAGGATTGGTACGCGGCCGTCTGGATGCAAAACTGTTAGAAGTGTCACCGGGCGGGCGGATCGATGCGACGGTGAAGCTGGGCTGATCAGAAGGTCACGCAGGCGATTTCGGGGCGACGCGCCTGGATCTCGGCCACGTGGGCACGCAGGGAATCCAGAAGTTCCGGGCCACCCTTCAGCGCAGCGGGCGCAACTGAGTTCAGCGCCGTCGGATCGTCGATGCGGTCGTAGGCGAGGATTTCTCCGGTCTGGCAGTCCACTTCTACACGGATATCTCGGGCCACCAAGCCAACTTTTTCCAACAGCGTGCCCTGCTCGTTTTCACGACGGTAAAAGGAGACCGGTACCTCCGTCCGGCAGTCCTCGGGATGCGGAACCAGCTCGGGCCAACCCACCCATGTCCCCACCATCGGCAGCAGATCCATGTTTCCAATGGGACAGCCTTCGATCGTTTTTGTCGTAAGGGATGGATGATAGAAGGCCAGTGGAATCTGCACCAGCTCCTGCCGAACGCTGCCTCCATGGCCAAAGGTTGAGCGCTTCTCAAAAAAACCCTCGCCGTGGTCGGCCGTAAAAACCACCAGCGTGTTCTGGGCCAGGCCACGCGCCTCCAGCCCCTGCAGCAGGTTGAGGATGGCCCGATCCATGCCCAGGATCTCCTCGTCGTACAGCGAGAGCATATTTTCTCGAAGGGCAGCTTCTTCCTCTACATCGGCCACATCGGCAGCCTCCTGGAGCAGGACCTTCTGGTCGGTCTCGCTGTCCTCCACCGAAAAGGGCAGGCTTTCCGGGTCGCTCCACTGCCCCAGGTACTCGGGAAAGGGATGCCAGGGCGCATGGCTGTCCATGGGCTGTAGCAACACAAAAAACGGCTCCCCCTTGGGGATCTGATCCAGCCAGGTCAGTGCGGCCGCCACCCCGGAGACCGCGTTGTCCGGGTACTCCTCCCCCATCTCCGCGCGCTCCCAACCTTCCTGCATATTGGTCAGGAGTATCCCAGAATTTCCATTGAAATAGCCGGTGTGAATCCGCGCCCCTCCCAGGTTCCTCTGCCACATCGGCAGCTCCACGATACCCGGCATCGTCTGGCTCACATCCATCAACCCGTGCTGATGCACATCTGCGCTGGTCAATAAAGAGGCCACCGACGGAAAGGTCCAGGAGCTGGAGCTGATGGCGTCCCCCCACACCGCCCAGCCCGGCAGGCTGGCACTTTCGGGGAGGGTGTCGTGGGGGCTGCCATAGAAGGGTAGCCGGTCGGCACGCAAGGTATCCGGCTGCACCACTACGACATTCTGTAGCTTCAGCGATGCAATTTCCTCACTGAAGCTCTGGAAGGGGGAGCTCTCCACCTCCCGCGACTCCACAGGGGCCTTCTGCGTCTCCGGTGCGGTGCAGGCAAATAAAAACCACATGGCGCACTTTACCCAATTCTGAGGCTTTTTGCTGAACCAGACCTGCCCCCTTGCCCGAAGAGGGGCTTCTGCGGTACCCTCCCGCAGATGTGGCTCTCCCTCCTCTCCGCCCTCTGGGCGGCCCCCCCCGAGCTTGCGATCATCCATGCGCACCTTCTTCCCATTGAAGGCGAGGAAGTTGTAGATGGAACTGTCCTGGTCGGCGAGGGAAAGATCCTTGCACTGGGGACGGCCGTGGTGGTACCGCCGGGAACCCCCACCCTGGATGCCAAAGGTCAGTACCTTATGCCGGGCATCATCGACGTCCACTCGCATATGGGGGTCTACCCCTGGCCAGGCGGCAGTGGGGTGGAGGACGGCAACGAGATGGTGGAGCCTTTCACCCCCCGGGTGTGGGCGGGAGACAGTTTTGACCCCGAAGATCCTGCCATTCCACGCGCGCGTGCCGGTGGGGTGACGACCGTGCAGATCCTGCCCGGCTCGGGGAACCTGATCGGGGGGCGCTCGGCGATCCTCAAGCTTCGCCCTTCCCGATCTATAGAGCCCATGCTCCTGCGAGGAGCCCCCCCCGGCATCAAGATGGCCATCGGCGAGAACCCCAAGCGGGTCTACAAGGACGACAAGGACGACGACCAGCTGATGACCCGCATGGGCGAATATGCTGCCTTCCGCGACAAATTCCAGGAGACACGCGAGTATGTCTCGGCCAAAGCCAAAAATAGTAGCCTACCCAGGGATACAGACCTGGAAGTGCTGGCGGATGTCCTCGCTGGAAAAATAAGGGTCAACCTGCACTGCTACCGCAGCCTCGACATTCTGGCCTTCTTCCGCATCGCCGACGAGTTCGGCTTCAAAGTGGCCACCCTCCACCACGCACTCGAAGCCTATAAGGTCCGCGATGTGGTGGCGGCCCATGGTACCGGCATCGCCACCTGGCCCGATTGGTGGGGTTTTAAGCAGGAAAGTTGGGACGGCATTCCCTGGAATGCCACCCTGGTCAGCAGTGCCGGGGTGCCGGTGGCCCTTCACTCCGACTCGGCAGATGTCCTCCAGAGAATGTACCTTGAAGCAGCAAAAATGGTCCGCTACGGGATGACAGAGCAGGATGCGCTGGAAGCCATCACCCTGGATCCTGCCCGGCTCTTGGGCATCGACGACAAGGTGGGCTCGCTCAAAGTCGGAAAAGACGCCGATCTGGTGCTGTTCCGTCGTCACCCACTGGATGTCTACACCCTCGTAGAGCATAGCTGGATCGATGGGAAAACTGTCTATGACCGCGCCGTAGACGGCGAGCCTTCGGGGAGGCGCTGATGTCCTGTAAGGAACCGATGAGTGCCTCGTTCTCTCGCCGCTCCCTGCTCGCCGGCCTGGGGGCTTTTGGGCTTTTTCCGCGCGGCGCCGCAGCCGCCGAGAGCCTGACCCTGTCCAATGCCCACCTGATCATCGGCGATGGCACCGAGCTCGACGGCGGCCTCCGCATCGAAGCGGGCACCCTCGTCGAGGTGGGCGCGGGCGTGAAGGGCGGCACCGACATGAAGGGGGCCACGCTCTGGCCCGGCCTGTGGAATGGCGGCTCCTCCCTGGGACTCTACGAGATCGACCAGGAGGGCAGCACCCATGATGAATCGGAGGGGGCCGACCCCATCTTGCCGCAGGCCCGGGTGACCGACGCCTACAACCCCTACTCGGAGGTGATCCCGGTGACCCGCCTGGGTGGGGTGCTGGGTAGCCTGATTGTTCCCGGCGGTGGACGCCTGATCTCCGGTCAGGCCGCCTGGATGCGTTTCGCGGGAAACACCATTGCCGATACGACGATTTTGGCGCCTGCCGGCATCTGCATTAACCTCGGGCGGGGAGGAGCCAACGAGGGCGCCAAAAGTCGGATGGGGGTGGCCCTGAAGCTGCGCGATCTTTTCGAGGCCAACAAACCTCCCACGGCGGAGCCCGCCGCCAAGAAGACAAAAAAAGGAAGTAAGGAGGCAGAAAAACCGCCCCTCACCGCCTTCCAGCGCGCGATTCATTCGCTGCTGCGCCGGGAAACCAAGGCCCTGATCACGGCGGATCGCGCAAGCGATCTGATGATTGCCCTGGATCTTGCCCATGAGTTCAACCTGGATGCGGTGATCCTGGGCGCCGCCGAGGGCCACCTGGTGGCCAAAGAGCTGGCGGCCGCGGGCTATCCCCTGCTGTTGGGGCCCGTAAATGCACAACCGGGAGGGTTGGACATCCAGTATGTGACCTGTGAAAATCCGGCACGTCTACATCGGGCGGGGGTCAAATTTGCCTTCCGTACCCCGGCCGCCCACAACCTGCGGGCGGCACCCCTGGAGGCGGGGGTGGCCGTGGCCTATGGGCTGCCCCGTGAGGTCGCCGTCGCGGCGGCCTGCGGCAACGGACCGGCTTTGTGGGGCATGAAGGTCGGCATGTTAAAGACCGGCTATGAAGCTACTTTTGCGCGCTGCAGTGGCGACCCGCTCCAGCCGCGCACGGCCACCACCGGGCTGTGGTTTCAGGGGGTGGAGCTGCCCACCACCAGTCGGCAGACCGAGCTGTACGAGCGCTTCCGCACGCTGAAGTAGGGCCGAAAAGGCGCAGCCTTGACTTTCCCTTTGCAGGCGAGATCCGCTATACTGAGTCTTATGCGCGCTCTCCCTCTGCTTGTTCTTTTTCTGGCTGCCTGCAACGACCGCGAGCTGGGAACCTTCAACTCTCCGCCTTCGGCGACGATTCTTTCGCCGCTGGATGGCGATTTTGTGGAGCCGGGCGGGCTGGCAGAATTTGTGGCGGAAGTGGGAGATGGCCAGACCGATCCTCCCGATCTGAGCATCCTGTGGCAGAGCAGCGTGGACGGCGAGCTGGACAGCACACCACCCGACGCCTCCGGCAATGTCTACTTTGCGACGAATGCGCTCTCCTCGGGGCCGCACACGATCACCCTGATGGTGGTGGATGAAGGTGGGAAAAGTGCCTCCACCTCTATCGGTATCACCGTGGGCGAAGGGGCCAACCCCATGGGCTCCCCCACCATCACCATCCTCAACCCCACCGATGGTGCCACCCTACGCTCTACCGAGTCCAACAACGTGATCGCCACGGTGGTGGACGACATCGACGCACCCGACAGCCTGCGGGCCGAGATTGTGGACGTGCCCGATGGGGTGATTTGGTCGGGAAATCCGTCCTTTACGGGGAATATCAGCGCGGCCTGGAACTTCTCCATCGGCACCCACACCCTCACCCTTTCCGCCATCGACCTGGAAAACAAGACCGCCGAGCAGACGGTGAGCTTCGAAGTGATCGACGGCGGCGCTCCCACCATCAACATTATTTCGCCCGCCAGCGGCTCCGCCTATGACGGCGGCCAGCCCATCCGTTTTGAGGCCACCGTGGGCGACGACGTGACGCCGGTGGAGCAGCTCCAGGCTGAGTGGGTCAGCGACCTGCAGGGCAGCCTCTCGGTCACCCCACCGGATTCCAGCGGAAATGTAGCCTTCAGTACAGCAGGACTGGTGGGCGGCACCCACACCATCACCCTGAAGGTCACCGACACCGACAGCAAGCAGTCCCGCAAGAACATCCAGGTCACCATCAATGACCCCAACGATCGCGACGATGACGGCGATGGATGGACGGAGAACCAGGGTGACTGCGACGACGCCAGCCCCGTGGTCAACCCGGACATGCAGGACATCTGCGACGACAAGGACAACGACTGCGATGGCAAGGTGAACGGCAGCGACTGGGACGCCTACGAAGAGAACGACACCCTGGCCACCGCCTATGATTTTGGCGATGTGGGCGACAGCTTCTGGACCAACGAGACGGTGCGTCTCTCCGGGCTGTCTATCCACAAAGATGGGGACGAGGACTGGTACCGCTGGGCCACCGGGGACATCATCATCATCGACAACGTGGACATTCAGGTCACCGTGACCGGGCTACCCTCCAACGGCGACTATGTCCTGGAGCTCTACAATATCGACGACAACTCGGTTCGCGACTCGGACTCCGGTGGCGGCACCCTGCGCATCCACTATGTGGGCGACTGGCTGGACGACACCGAGAGCGACTGGGCCCTGCGGATCTACGCTGCCAACTGGCCAAACAACAGCTGCTCCACCACCTACGACATCACCATCACCAGCTGATACGCTCGCAGGGGTAGAATTCCGCGCTCGCTTCGTGTAATGTACCGGGGGCAATCTCCGAGGAGTGCAGATGGCGGAAGGCAGTGAAGTGGAAGATGGAAGCGGTGCATCCCGGGCGACCGGCTGTATCGTCAAGCTGGTTTCCCACGGTGCGGCGCTCTTGGCGGGGGTGGTGGTCGGTTTTGTGGTGCCGGTGCTCTACGAGCAGGTTCAGAATCCCGAGATCATGGCCAGCCCCGAAGCTGATTTTTCGCGGGCAGAGCTGATCGCCAAGCTCGACGCTCAGGAAAAGGCCTACCAGGACCTGCTGGAGCGCAGCACCAAGCTGGACAGCAGCCAGAAAGAACAGCTGACCGCAGCCTCTACCAAAGTGGTGGACCTGGAAGGTGCGGTCGCCGCCCGCCTTCAGGAAATCGAAGTCATCAAGACCAAGCTGAAGAAGTCTGAAGGCAAGAGCGCCGCGCGCAAGAAAGAGCTGGAGGCCAAAGAGGCCGAGCTGGCGGGCCTGCAGGCCCAGCTGGCGGTGGCCATCCAGGAGAAGGAGAAGCTGACCCAGGATCTGGAGATTTCCCGGCAAGAAACCACCGTTGCCCGCCAGGAAACCGAAGTTGCCCGCGGCGAGACCTTTTCGGCCCGTGTGGACGAGGAGTGGGCAAAATTCCGGGCCAACACCATCCTCAAGGTCTGCAAAAAAGGAACGATCAACCGCCTGGATCGCTGCCGCACCGAGGTGGATACAGCCGTAGGCAAGCTGGACCGGCGCTTTAAGGGCTGCATGTTGTCCCGGCAGGCCACCCCGCGGCTTGTGGAAGTGACCGACAAGCGGGATCTGAGCCTGCCCACCTGGTCAGAGTGGCTCGCCCAAGACTCTGACTTCGCAAAAGACAAATACTACGTGATTTTTTGCGATCCGAGCCTTCCGGAAGCCCCGGAAGGCGAACTGAGCGACGAGCCCCTCTAAGCTGCCGTGGCGCGCCCAAGAAGCCTGGATCCGGACGAGCTACGCGCCCGTACGATGGAACGCTTTCTGGACTGCTTTGAGGTAGTCCCCGTTCTGACCAAGCTCTTGTTGGGAGCGATGGTGCTGCTGCACCTGGGGGCGAGCTTCTGGGAGCTGACCCACCGAAAGGTGGCCTGGTTCTGGGCTTTTTTGGGGAGCCATTCCAACCCGACGCTGATCGAGTTTGGGGCGCGGGCACAGGGTAGAGTGGCACAGGGAGAGCTGTGGAGGTTGGTGACCTGTGGCTTTGTCCACGGAGACCTGATCCATCTTGTCGTAAATGGAATGGCATTGGTTGGCCTGGGACGTATGGGAGAAGCTGTCTTTGGCCCCGCCCGGTTCCTGTGGATCTTCATCCTGGCTGTTGTAGGGGGGGCGGTGGCCGCCCAGGCCCACGGAGGATCCATCTCCTTTGGTGCCTCCGGTGGCCTTTTTGGCGTGATGGGCGCCCTGCTCAGCTTTGGCTGGTTGCGGCGGGAATTTCTGCCTGCTCAGATGCTGGAAGTTTTTGGGAAACAGCTGGCGCTCTGGACGGCCCTGAACCTGATTATCGGCTTCTTCTTGCCATTTGTTTCATCACCCTCCCATGTGGGGGGGCTGATCGCCGGACTGCTGGCGGGCCTGCTGCACAAGGATCGGCTCACCAACGATCAGGCCCCCAACGAGGTCACCATTGTGCTCAGCGTGACCGGGATCCTCGGGATCTCCTTCGGGATCCTGCTCCTGCGCCGCTGATCACTCCACGATGGCGCTGCCGTAGAGCCAGACCCCGCCGCCCGCTGCCCCGATCGCTAGGTCGGCTTGGCCATCCCCATCTCCGTCCCCGGCGGCAGCCAGACTGCCACCCAAGCCCGCCCCCCCACCCGCCCCTGCGAGCACCCAGGATGCCTCCGTCGCGTCGTAGACACCAACCGGCAGCCCCAGATACAGGTACAAGGCTCCACTTCCCACTCCATCTACATTGGCATCCGGCGCCCCCACCCCCCAGAGCACCTCGCCGCTCTGCTGTCCGAAGCCAGCCACCGCGGCGCCCAGGGCGCCGGTACCCTCCACCCGCGCCCCACTTTCTTCCAGGATCCCCGACGCAAACAGAGGTCCAGGAAGCACATAGAGCCGGCTGCTGGCTGCGACACCCACCAACAGCTCCGGGTAGCCGTCCTGGTCCAGATCGACGGCTTCCACCACCGATCCTGCCGCTTCCCCTGGAAGTCCGGTCCACAGCACGTCGGCGATAGAGAGATCCATGGGGATCCCTTCCCAACGTTCGATCAGGGCGACGCCACCGGCCCCGCCGCCCGCCCCGGGTGTACCCACCCAGAGATCCTCCACCCCATCCTGGTCCAGATCCTCTGCACCCAGCGCGCCGCCCCCCGCCCGGTCCCCTGCCTGCGCCCCGCTGAGCACGGCATCGGCGTTGGCACTGCCAAAAGTGCCGGCACCCACCTGGTTCCAGGCGTAGACCAAGCCCGGGCCACCTCCCCCGGGGGCGCCTACCAGGATCTCGGCGATGCCGTCGAAGTCATAGTCGATCTGGGCGAGAGCACTGCCAAATTCTTCGCCAGGCTGTCCCTCCAGACGCAGCTGCGCGAGGCTGTCGATGTCGCCGCTGATGGTGGGCTGCTCCAGCACCCAAACCACTCCCCCCTGACCGGCGGAAGAAGTCGCCCACCACAGCTCGGCCGCCTCGTTGCCGTCCCGATCTCCACCCAGGGCAAAAGCGGAGAGTTCGGCGCCCGACAGGCGTGGGCTTTGCGACGATACCGAGCCAGAGCTTCCAAAATCCCCCGGCAGCAGCCAGAGCAGCTCCCCACCTCCCGCCCCGATCTCCACCGCGCCATCTCCGTCCAGATCCCCACTTTCTACCTCGCTGAAGAGGTTGCCGGACTCGCCGGTAAGGGCCACTGCGTCGGCCACAGAAAGGGGGCAGCCATCGATCTGGCCGTCGCAGTCATCGTCGGTGTGGTTGGTACAGGTCTCGATCTCGGTGGGTGATACATCGGGAGATGTATCATCACAGTCCTGGTTGTTCGCTAAAAATCCAGAGGGAGCCGTACAGGCAGCGGTGCTGCCGGCGCCCCCGTAGCCGTCCCCGTCGGTGTCGGCGTACCAGATGGACGCGTCGATGGCGGCTTCGTCGATGCTGCCGTCGCAGTCTTCGTCGCGGCGGTCGCAGGTTTCGGTACCGGAGGGTGATACATCCGACGATGTATCATCACAGTCCTGGTTGTTCACTGAAAATCCAGCGGGGGTGATGCACGCCGAGATGCTGGTGGGGCCGCCAAAGCCGTCCCCATCCGTGTCCGCGTACCAGGGGAGCGCGTCCACGGCGGCTTCGTCTACCTGCCCGTCACAGTCTTCGTCGCGGAGGTCACAGTGTTCCGTTCCGGCAGGTGATACATCTGCCGACGCATCATCACAGTCCTGGTTATTCGCCAAATATCCAGATGGAGCGGTGCAGGCAAGGCTGCTGACCACCCCTCCATAGCCATCGGTATCGGCATCCAAATACCAGGTGAGGGCGTCGATCGCGGCCTCGTCGATGCTGCCATCGCAGTCTTCATCACGACCGTCGCAGGTCTCGGTACCGGTGGGTGATACATCGATAGACGTATCATCACAGTCCTCGTTGTTCGCCAAAAATCCAGAGGGGGCGACGCAGGTGACGATGGCGGTGGAGCCGCCATAGCCGTCCCCGTCGGTGTCGGCGTACCAGGTGGGGGCGTCGATCGCGGCCTCGTCTACCTGCCCATCGCAGTCTTCGTCGCGGAGGTCGCAGTGTTCCACAGCCTCAGGTGATACATCTAGCGAAGTATCATCACAGTCCTGGTTGTTCGCCAAATATCCAGGTGGGGTGGTACAGGCGACGGTGCTGGCAGAGCCCCCATAGCCATCGCCGTCGCCATCCAAAAACCAGGTGGAGGCGTCTACGGCGTCTGCCTCGTCGATCTGCCCATCGCAGTCTTCGTCCCGGAGATCGCAGGTCTCGGTGCCAGAGGGTGATACATCCGGCGATGTATCATCGCAGTCCAGGTTATCCGCCACATAGCCAGGGGGAGCCGAACAGGCGGGCGTGCTTTGCGGGCCGCCATAGCCGTCGGCGTCGCTGTCCAAAAAATAGAGGGAGGCGTCGATGGCCTCGGGTTCGTCGATGGTGCCGTCGCAGTCTTCGTCGTCGCCGTCGCAGTATTCGGGCGCACCCGGAAAAGCGCTTCGATCCTGGTCATTGCAGTCTGTGTTATCCGCGACCCGACCCGGTGGCGCCGCGCAGGCCGATACCACATCCGACGGATCCCCGAAGTTGTCGCCGTCATCGTCGTGATACCAGGGCAGCAGCTCGGTGGGGTTCTCCTCGTCCAAGGCACCGTCGCAGTCGTTGTCCAGCCCATCACAAAGCTCGGTCCCCCCAGGGAAAGAGGCGGCACGGCTGTCGTCGCAGTCCTGGCCCAGCGCCACTCCGCCCGCACCGTCACAGCTCAAAAAAGCCCGCTCAGCATCGCCAAAAAAGTCGCCGTCCCCGTCCACAAACCAGAGACCTGCATCCAGGGCCAGCTCATCCACCTGTCCGTCGCAGTCCTGATCTACCCCATCACACATCTCAACTTGTTCAGGATAAACATCCATATTTCCATCATCGCAGTCCACCCAGTAGGGCCATCCGTCGCCGTCCGCATCCTCCGGCAGCAGGTCCCAGCGCGCGGTGGCCTCGGCCGTAGCGCCCAGCGGGTCTGTCACCACAATCGTCAAGGATCCAGCTTCTTGCGGCCAGACCGACCAAGCGAGTCGCCCATCCGGGGGCAGCTTGCTGGGCAAAAGCGCCGCCCCCTCCCCCGTCCCCACAAGACTCAAGACCTCCAGGGGATCGTCTCCATCCTCCACCGATAGACGCAGCTCCAAGGGCTCCCCCTCCCTCCAAAGCCCGGCTTCGAGCGTAATCACCGGCGGCAGGTTGGCCTCCACCCTCCCTTCCCACCGCACCCCCTTCCCACCCACGGCCACCTCCAGCACCTGCTCCCCCTCCGGCAGCGGCGCGGTCAGGTGAAAGAGCCGACCCTCCTCTCGCTCTTCCTCCTCTCCCTCTAAAAGCTCCCCATTCAACCGCCACTCCAGCGGACCAGCCTCCCCACGCAGGTCTACCCACAACCTCCGGTTGTGCGCAGGCAGCGTGTCGCCGGTGGTGGGCCAGCGCCAGTCCAACGTTGGCCCCTCGGATTCGGGAGGAGCACAGCCGAGGACCAGCAAAAGCCAGCCCGACGCACCCATCAGCGGGTGAGGGAGAGGTAGACCCGCCGATCGGTCCGCGTGCTGCCGTCCTCTCGACGTGAGGGGACCTCCGTGTAGACGCCCGTGTCTACAAAGCCCATACGCAGGTACATTTCGTAAGCACTGCCCTTGGCCGCGCTGATCCGCATCAGAACGTTCGGATAGCGGTCCCGGGGGAGGGCGGCCAGCCTCAGCTCTACCAGCTGGTGGCCCAGACCGCGGCCCCGGTATTGCTCCAGGACGCCCAGCTCGGAGAAATACCAGGTCGCTTCGATCGGCAGCAGACCTCGGATTTCACGTACCACCACATGAAAGGCACTGACCGGGCAGCCCATTGCAAAGCCGGCCACCACCCCACTCTCCCGTACCGCCAGGATGGTCTGGTTTTCGGCCACACTCAAATTGCGCCGCAGAACCCCCTCCGCCTCGTCGGGAAACCAGCGCTCATTGTAGGGAGGCTCCGCCCAGATCGCCTGATAGCTCCCTGCAAAGGCAGCACGCCAGGGCTCAGCGTCCTCCTGCTTCTCCATCCGGAGCACCCGGATGCCATCTTCACGCTCAGCAAGCACCTTCATGGCGGTATCATATCCTGCGGCGGAAGCTGGCGAGGGCGATGATCTGTGTTCCGAGCCTTCCGCGCCGAATGCGCAGGGGGCCCCCCCCGAGGCTCTGGTGGCGCGCGGCCACTTCACCGCGCAATTCTACCCGAAGTGGCGCCCAGCCGCGCAGCAGCACCTCGCGAGGGGACATTTTCAGACCCACCCCAAGCGCCTTCAGGACCGCCTCTTTGACGGCCCAGCCTGCGGTCAGGTTGTGATCCTCGGCCACCAAGGGCCACTCCTCCTCCAAAAACCACTCGCGGCGGAAGGCAGGATCCCGGCTGCAGACCTGCTCCATATCCACGCCCACCCGGGCCTCCGGCATCACCACGGCCAGCGCCCGCCCCTCCTGGTGGCTCAACGACAGGCCCAGATTGGTATTTTCCACTACCGGTGCTCCCGAGGCGTCCCGGCGCAGGCGGCCCCCACCCCAGGGCGCCAGCGCCCGCAAGCCCGCAAGCTGCCCCGCCTGACGATCTGCACGTCGGCGCGGCAATCCTCGGCTGCCTAAGGCCTCTTTTTCTACTTCGGGCAACAGCTCCCCTTCGGCCGCCGAGGCCACCCCCACCGACGCCCAGCCTCCCTCCGGCGGGGTGAAGCGGCCCCCCTCAGCCAGCGGCCCGAGGTCGATCATACGAAAGCCACGCACCCGCAGAACCTGGCCTTCTACGTCGTCGATGTCGATGTCGTAGAACTCCCCGCGCTTCCACACGGTGATGGTCAGGTTCTCCAGCTCCAGGCTCTCCTTGAGCAGGCTGATCGCGCCGATCTCCGCGGGCAGGGCCAACATTTCTTCAAAGATCATCCGGTGCAGACCTGCGGCCTGCATACCCGCCTCCAGCACCAGGGGCGCGGTGAGCAACGCATCGCCAAAGGGCCGATGATCCACACGTCCAACCGCCTGAATTCCTTGAACGGCCAGGGCTTCCACCCCCAACAGCACCTGGAAGCGGGGGCCGTGGAAGAAACGGCGATAGATCTCCCCGCTCTCGATGGGCTCCTCCGGCAGGAAAGCTGCGGGAAGATCGGCGAGCAAGGGAGTATCTTCCAGGTGAATGCGCGCCGAGAAGTGCTCCGTCACCAGCACCCGCCCGGTCTTGGCGGTGCGTCGGGAGGAAAGTGTACACTGGAATACCCCATCTCCCAGGGGGGTGGCCCGGACTTCCACTTCTACCGGCTCGTCACGG
Source organism: uncultured Pseudomonadota bacterium (assembly GCA_903891165.1). GTDB lineage: Bacteria > Myxococcota_A > UBA796 > UBA796 > SXON01 > CAITDR01. The sequence continues at coordinate 7,225 of CAITDR010000270.1, read as the reverse complement.
TGCAGCTTCAGGGGTGCATTGAACAGGACGTCTTCCGCCCCCATGTAGTGACCCTGGGGATAGGCAACCACCGCCGCGGCGGCCATCAATTCCAGACCTATCACCCCGGGGAGCACCGGGATCCCCGCGATGGCATGATCGGCCAGCCAGGGATCCCGCTCCAGCGACAGGCGCCGCCAGCCCAGGCCCGTATCGCCATCGAAGCCCACCTCGTCCAGGAGCGGATGCCAGGAGCGCAGCCGGAAATCTCCGAGTTTTCCGGCTGCAAGCACCTCTCCACTCACACCGGCCCCGATCAGGTCCACCAGGAGTGCCGCGCCAGCTTCGGGAGGAAGAAGCTCCACTCCCCGCTTCTGGAGCAGCGACTCCATGCCGCCACGCACCGCCATCCCCGTGCCTGCCCAGGCGGTCCAGGCCACGTGCAAAGACCACGGACGTTGCTCACAGACGGCGGCCATCGCCGCGTTGGCGGCCGCATAGTCCACCTGGCCGGGATTTCCGAAGAAACCGGCAACCGATCCCATCGAGACAAAGTGTGTACCCGCCGGAAGATGCTCGGCCAAAGCGAGTCCGCCTTCCGCTTTTGCGGCGTAGACCCTTCGGAAGTCCGCCGCACTCTTCTCTTCCAGGCGGCGGCTTTCCTCCAGACCTGCGCCATGTACCACGATGTCCAGGCGGCCGTAGTGGTCCAGAACATCGCGAAGAAGTCCCTGTACGGATCTCGAAACACTGACATCTACCTGCCGGAACTCGACGGTTGCGCCCAGGGCACGAAGCTCTGCCATGGTACGACGCACCTCTTCGGCGGCGCGAAGGGAGGCCAGGCCATCCTGCACCATCTTGGGCGTGACCGCAGCCACACGACGCGAAAGTTCTTCTTTTATCCTCTGTTTTTCGACCGACTCCACCAGCGGGCGATCCAGAGGTGCGGTCCGCCCCACCAGGATCAGCGTGCAGGGGCCACGACGGGCCATCTCGCGGGCCACCTCGGCGGTGATACCCCGGGTACCGCCGGTGAGCAGGACCACCGGAGCTCCTCTCCACGGCGTAGAAGATGGGATTTCTATCGTCTCCAATACACCCACTTCCCGACGATCCGGTCCCAGCCATAGCTCGGCAGGGGCTTCGCGAAGTTGCAGCTCCATCAGCACCCGGGTTGCTGCCTCAGGCATCGAAAGGGACGTATCCAGGCGGATGACCTGGCTCTGCGTAGCCCATTCCTTGCCCAGGGCCCGCGCCAGCCCCGCCCGTGCGCCGGCCTCCCGCGCCGGTCCCAGCGCGGAGCTTTCCTCCTCCACCTGCAGGCAAATCCAGCGTGGAAGGCGATGCGCCACCACCTTTGCCGTCGCGAAGCACTCCAGCACGGAAAGGCCGGTGTCGATGACGACCAGGGGGGCTTCCAAATCGGTCCCACCTGGAAAGGTATCGATCTGCCTCAACAAAAGCTCGGCCAGGACACCGTCGCCCAGCACCTGGATAGGTGGCAAAGGCCGGAGTCGATGCGGCAGGGGGCGCGCCATCCGCGTCAGCCTGCGCAGGCGGAAGCTCTCGGGGAGATTTTTGCCACTCTCCATCGGCACCAGGGTGTCGTGGACTGCCCGAGGGACCATGGAGCTGCCCCCGGCCCAGCTTGGCGGATCCAGGACTTCCGGTAGTAACGACCCGCTCGCTACGGGCGGGATCAGCACCGGCGCTAGAACCGGAGCGGGGGGCAAGGCACTCAGCCGGGGCAGCCGGTCCGAGGAGGTTTCGGGGAGCAGCTCGGTGGGCAACGACGCCACCGGGCGCGATACTTCCGTCGGTTCCAGCGGAAGGTCGATCATCGGCACCACCCGAGGAGCAGGGGGCACGTCCAGCAGCGACGGCTGGAGCTCGATGGCCGGCACCGCGGGGGGAGACCCGGCTCGGGCCTGCTCCATCCACGCCGCCAACATCCGCACGGTACGGTAGTCCGAGAGGCGGAAGCTGTCGTCGCGCGCCAGAGCCAGGCGCTCGCGCACCACCGAGAAGATCTCGGCCTGCTTCACCGTGTCTACGCCCAGATCGGCCTCCAGCTCGTAGTCCGGGTCCACCTCGGCCACTTCGTAGCCGGTCTTCTCGGCGATGACGGCTACCAAGATGTCGAGAGCAGACTCTGCAATCGCACTTGTAGCAGCCGGTGTTTCGTGAGCAATCGGTGTCTGTATCACTCCCGAAGAAGTGACGGGTACCAGGGTGGGGGCCACCATGGGCGTCGGCGGATCGATGCTGGTAGTCTGCTCATTTTCGTGAGCAACCGGAAGATGTATCACAGGACTGCTCACCGGCACCGGGGCGGCGGCGGGGGGCGACGACACGACGGCGGGCGCCGGCAGGACGGGAGCCGCGGGCTGCTGGGCCCCCAGCCAGCCCGCAAGGGCACGGACGGTGCGGTAGTCGGAGAGGCGGAAGCTGTCGTCGCGCCCCAGAGACAGACGCTCGCGCACCACCGAGAAGATCTCGGCCTGCTTGACCGTGTCGATGCCCAGATCGGCTTCCAGCTCGTAGTCCGGGTCCACCTCGGCCACGTCGTAGCCGGTCTTCTCGGCAATGATGGTTTGGAGCAGTGCCAATGTATCAATTTTCTCTATGACAGGATAATCTTCCTTTATCAAAGAAGATTCTGATACATTTGTCGCAGCAGTAGCGACGCCTGATACAGGGGTGCTGCCCACCTGAGTGGCCAGCCACTCGCCCAGGCGACGTACCGTTCGGTAGTCAGAAAGCCGGAAACTGTCGTCGCGGGCCAGCGCGAGGCGCTCACGCACCACCGAGAAGATCTCCGCCTGCTTCACCGTGTCGATGCCCAGATCGGCTTCCAGCTCGTAGTCCGGATCGATCTCGGCCACTTCATAGCCCGTTTTTTCCGCGATGATCGCACGCAACAGCTCCAGGGGGTCTGCGGCGGCGGGGCCGGAGGCGGGAGGCGCCATGGGAGCGGGTGCGGACACGGCGGCCGCCGCAGGCATCGCTGTTTCCCGCGCTGGGAGTGGAACGGACGGCGGCGGCGCGACCACCACCGGCTGCACCGGTACAAGGTCGGGAACTGGAGCGGGAGTGGCCACCTTGGGCTCCAACTCCACCACATAGCGTAGCTGGCGGTGCTCCACTTGTAGGCGGCCGCGGCCCATCTCTCCCAGCCAACGTGCATGGGCAAGTGGATCAGCGATCCGACGATCCCCGGCGGCACGACGCTTCCAGGCCAAAAGTGCCAGCTGCGATCCAAAGCCCGCCGACAACCGGATGGCATAGTCGATATCCGCGTGGCCGCCTTTGGAGAGACGCAGGTTTCCAAGCTGGGGATCCGGCTCCTTCAGGTTGGGAATCGGCGGCACCTGCCGGTACTGCAGCATCTTCACCGCCACCGCATCTTCCAGACCGGCGCCCATGGCATGCCCGGTGAAGCCCTTGGTGTTGGCGATCAGAATTTCCGAGGCCGCTGCACCAAATGCAGCAGGGAGAGCGGCCATTTCAGCCGCGGCTGAGCCCCCACGCGCGGGCGTGAAGGTTTCGTGTGACATAAATACTGCGCGACGGGCAAAGGCGGCATGGCTGACCCCGGCCGCCTCCACCGCATCGGCAACAAAGCTACGCACGGTATTGGCGATATGTTCGGCATCCAGGCGGGTTCCGTGGAAGGCGGAGTTGGCCACCCGGCTGGCGAGCAGCTCGGCCACGGGCTCCATCCCGCGTGCCGCCACCTCCTCCTCCCGCTCCAGCACCATGCCCACTGCGCCCATTCCCAACAGCAGTCCATGACGACGGCGATCAAAGGGAAGTGCTGCATCCTCCACCTTATCGTCGGTGGCAGCAGCACCTGCAGCGATAAAGCCGGAGCCGATCCACTCCAAGAGCGAGTCGCCGGTCACGTCGTCAGCGGCCACCACCACCACCCGCCGGGCGCGCCCGGTGCGCAGCCAGTCCTCGGCGATAGAAATGGCCTGGGTGGTCGAGGCACAGGCGGCGTTGATCGCGGTGTTTGGCCCACGCGCCCCGATAAGCTGGGCAAACTGCGAGTGCCCCATGGAGAGCACCTGGAAGAGGAAGCGCCGGTCGAAGTGCCCCTCCCCGTCGTCGCCATTGTGCTTCAGCTTTTGAATCAGCTGGTCATAGCCCGGAAATGCCGAAGCAAAGACAACACCCGTGTCATCCTGCATCGCAGCGGGAAGCCCCCAACCATTGGGCACCTGCTTGCCGTTGGTGGTGGTGCGCCAGCGCAGAACCAAGGGAATACCTGCGTCTTTCAGGGCTTCCAGGCCCGCCGCAAAGGCGAGCTGGGTGGTGATGTCCAAGGCACGAGCCATCTCCGGCTCGATTCCGTAGTCGGCAATACTGAAGTGTGCTTTCACCCCGGCGAGGCGGATCACCTGATCCGCGCGCTCCACCAGCTCCAGGTGTCCCTCGCCGGTCTGCGGGTCTTTTTCCAGGCGCACCAGACCCTTGTCGAGGAAGCGGTCGATCTCGCCGGAGCGCAGCTTGCGGATGCGGTTCTCTCCACGCAGGATCCGCTGGATGCCGTCGGCCTCAAAAACCTCGTCCCCTCCAGGTAAACCGACCGATGCTCCACTACAGACCACACGTACCGGTGCCGACGTGGTGGGGCGACTGCGTCCCAAGGCGGCCCCGGCGGCATGCAAGAAGGCACGCAGCGGCCCCTCCATCGCCGTGGCAAAAGCAGCGCTGTCTACGCCGGGGATTTCTTGTTGGGCGAGCTGACCCAACAGGGAGTGGACGTTGTTGCCCGCCGCCGAAGTCGCGGCCATGGGGGCCGCAGCCGGGGTCACGGGGGCGGCGACCGGGGCCACGGCGGGAGGGACGGGGGACAAAGCCGGGGGAACTTCCGGCGCTGCCTCCGCGGCCACCCGTGCCTTCCAGGCTTCGATGGCGGCGGTGGTGGCCCGGCGCGAGGAAGAAGCCTCTTTGTCGCCGGGGATCCGCACCGGGAAGCCCAGGGCGATGAGCGCGCAGAGGGTGTCGAGGAAGGAGAGGACACCACCCCGCTTGGGGTGGTTGGTGGAAAGCGCCCGGTGGGGCACCCGCTTCAAAGTAGCGGCCACAAAGCTGGAAAGGGCACGTTTGGGACCACATTCCACAAAAATGCGGGCGCCGTCCTGGTGCATCCGCTCGATCTGCGCAATCCACTCCACCGGGGAGGCCACCTGCTGGGCCAGCAGGTCGATGACCTGAGCACGAACATTCTCCCCGCTCGGATAGTAGTCGCCGGTGACATTCGAGGTGATCTTTTTGGTGGGAGGCCGAATATCCAGCCGCTCCAACACCTGCCGCAGCGGCTCACTGGCCGGCGCCACAATGGCGGAGTGGAAGGCGTGGCTGACCGGCACCATCGCCACGGTGTGGCCTTTGGCGCGAAAAGCTTCGCAGGCGGCATCCACCGCTGCCGAGGCGCCCGCAATCACCGTCTGCGAAGGACAATTTTTGTTCGCAGCGATCACATAGCCGGAAATTCCAGCCAACACCTGCTGCACATTGTCCAGGGAGGTGGAGATGCTGGCCATCTTGCCACGGTCGTCGATCTGTACCGCCGCCATCTCGCGGCCGCGCGCACTGACGGCGAGCAATGCCTGGGGAAAGCTGATAATTCCCGCAGCCACCGCAGCGCCGTACTCTCCCAGCGAGTGTCCGGCGACCATATCCCCTTCCACCCCGAAGTCGGCCAACAGCCGCATCATCGCGACGTCCATGGTCAAGGTCGCGGGCTGGGCGATCTCGGTAGCGACCAGAGCCTCAAAGGCTTCCTCTTCAGAGAGTGCTGGATCGCGGCGGATATAGTCGGTGAGCGGGCGACCCAGGATCGGCGTCATCACCGCGTCGGCCTCGGCAAAAGTCTGGGCGACCACGGGGAAGACGGCCGCCAGATCCAGGCCCATGTCCAGGTACTGCGAGCCCTGTCCGGTAAAGAGCAGCGCCAGCTTGCCGTTGCAGGGCTCGTCCTCCAGCGCGATACCACGCTGGCGCAGCAATTCGTAGCCTTTGGCCTTCTGGATCGCGGCAACGACCTTTTCGATCTGGCCTTGGCGCTCCTCAAGGCTGTCGGCCACCGCCACCAAGCGCAGCGGGGCATCGGGCTGGTAGGGGCTGGATTTTCCTTCCTTCAACGCCAGTGCTTTTTCCTGCAGCTCCTCGGCGCTGCCCGCAGAGATGCCCCAGGTGCGCTCGGGCAGTCGCAGCGTTTCACCCTTGGCTTGCGACGTGACTCTGCTGTGAGTCACGCTGGAAGATCGGCGTGACCCGCCGGACATTCCCGGACGGTACTGTTCCAGCACCAGATGAAAATTGGTGCCCCCGAAGCCGAAGGCGCTCACACCCGCAAAACGGGGACCCTGCCAGGGCTCGGGCCGGGTCTGCACCTGCAGCGGCACCACATCGAGCGGAAGATCGGCGCGCACCTTCCGATAGTTGATGGAAGGTGGCAAAACACCATGGTGGATGGCCAGGCTCGCCTTCAAGAGCGAGGCCGCACCGGCCCCACTCTTCAGGTGGCCGATGTTGGACTTGATCGAGCCGATCCGTGCCGGACCCCGCGCCCCCCGGCTGCCGATCAGGTTGCTCAGGCACTCCACTTCCACCTTGTCCCCCACCACCGTGGAGGTGCCGTGGCACTCAAAAAGGTCCACTTCCCGAGGATCCAGGTCTGCATCCTGATAGGCGCGGCGCAGGGCACGCATCTGCCCCTCGGGGTTGGGCGCGGTGATGCCCTTGCCCTTGCCATCGGAGGAGGCGCCGATCCCTCGGATCACGGCGTAGATCTTGTCTCCGTCGCGGATGGCGTCGTCCAGGCGCTTGAGCAGGACAATGCCGGCCCCCTCCCCCATCACAAAGCCGTTGGCGTCCGCATCGAAGGGACGTGAGCCATCGGGAGAGAGAGCTCCGATCTTGCTGAATTTGACGTAGGTTGTCACACCCATACTACGATCCGCGCCACCCGTCAGCGCCAGATCAAAATCCCCGTCCTGCAGACCCTTGACCGCCGCTTCCATCGCCGCCATCGACGAAGCACAGGCGGCATCGGTCGTAAAATTGGGGCCACCGAAGTTCATGGCATTTGCGACGCGACCGGCCACCACATTGGCCAGCTCACCGGGCATCGAGTCCTCGGTGATGGCGGGCAGATCGGCACGGAAGCGGGTTTCGTAGTCCCCCAGGATCCGCGCCCGTTCTTCCGCCGGCAGGCGCGAAAAATCTGCCC
>CAITDR010000269.1 GCA_903891165.1 uncultured Pseudomonadota bacterium | reverse complement strand
GCCATCAGGATACGGCCCTGGGTGGAGCCCGCTGCACGTTGGAAGTAGGGTTCCAGGCGGGCAACCGCCTTTTTCATCACCCGTGCGCTCTTCACCACCTGGGGCAGAAACATCTTCCCGGCGCCAAAGAGATCGCCGACGTGGTTCATGCCTGCCATCAGCGGCCCCTCAATAATCAGCAGCGGCGCCGCATAGTGTTGCAGGGCCTCGTCCATGTCTGCCTCGACGAAGCTGGCATCGCCATGCAGCAGCGCATGGATGATACGGTCTTCCAGGGGAAGGCTACGCCAGGCCAGTGCTTCCACCTCCGTTTTTACCTCCCCGGAGTGGGCATTGCCCCAGACGATCAGCCGCTCGGTCGCATCTTCCCGGCGGTTGAGGAGCACATCCTCCACCTTCTCCAGCAGATCGGGCTCGATCTGCTCGTAGACGGCAAGCTGTCCCGCGTTGACGATGGCCATGTCCAGACCGGCCTGGATGGCGTGGTACAGAAAGGCCGCGTGCATCGCCTCGCGTACACGATCGTTTCCACGGAAAGCAAAGGAGACATTGGAGACACCGCCAGAGTAGCGGCAGAGTGGCAGCTCCTTCTTCAGTTGGCGTACCGCTTCGAGGAAGGACAGCGCGTAGGTGCTGTGTTCGGCGATACCGGTACCCACCGTAAGGATGTTCACATCGAAGATAATGTCCTCTGCCTTGAAGCCAACCTTCTCGGTCAGGAGCTTGAAGGCGCGGTGGCAGATCTCCACCCGCCGGGCGCAGTCCACGGCCTGGCCCTCCTCGTCGAAGGCCATCACCACCACGGCGGCACCATAGCGATGTACCAGCTCTGCCTGGCGAAGAAACTCGGCTTCTCCCCCCTTCAAGGAGATCGAATTGACGATGCTCTTGCCCTGCAGGCAGCGCAGCCCCGCCTCCAGCACCGTGAACTTGGAGCTGTCCACCATGATGGGCAACTTCGCAATATCCGGCTCTGAACCAAGCTGATTCAGGAAGCGGGTCATCACCGCCTCGGAGTCCAGCAGGCCCTCGTCCATGTTCACGTCCAGCACATTGGCGCCGCCCTCCACCTGGGAGCGGGCCACCGTCAGCGCCTCCTCGTAGCGATTCTCCTTGATCAGACGGGCAAATTTGCGGGAACCGGTCACGTTGGTGCGTTCGCCCACCATCACCAGGTTGGAGTCGGGGCGGACGGTCACCGCCTCCAGGCCGGAGTAGCGGGAGTAGGGGGCGATGGTGGGCAGCTCGCGAGGTCCAAAGCGGGAAACAGCCTCGGCGATGGCGCGGATGTGCTCGGGACCGGTGCCACAGCAGCCGCCCACCATGTTCAGCCAGCCTTCCTGAGCATACTCCTTGAGGACGGCGCCCATCGAACCCGGTGTTTCGTCGTAGCCGCCCATGGCGTTGGGCAGGCCCGCATTGGGGTAGCAGAAGACCCGCGTCGGCGAAACCCGCGAGAGTTCCTCAATATAGGGGCGCATATCTGCCGCACCCAAGGCACAGTTGATACCGACGGCAAACAGGTTTGCGTGGGCGATGCTATTCCAGAAGGCTTCCACCGTCTGGCCCGACAGGGTCCGTCCGGAGCGATCGGTGATGGTCACCGAGGCAAAAACCGGCAGCCGTTTTCCAGTATTCTGAAAAAACTCCTCAATCGCGAAGAGGCAGGCTTTCAGGTTCAGGGTGTCAAAGGAGGTCTCCGGCATCAGAAGGTCCACCCCACCCGCCACCAGCCCTTCGATCTGGGCATAGTAGGCGGCGCGGAGGCCTTCGAAATTGACCGCTCGGAAGGAGGGATCATTCACGTCCGGCGACAGCGACGCCGTCTTGTTGGTGGGCCCGATGGAGCCGGCCACAAAGCGGGGGCGGTCGGGGGTGCTGAAGGCATCGGCGGCCCGGCGGGCAAGGCGGGCGGCCTCGTGGTTCAGCTCGCCGACCAGATCCTCCATCCCATAGTCCGCCAACGAAAATGCATTGCAGTTGAAGCTGTTCGTTTCAACAATATCGGCACCGGCCTCAAAATAGGCGCGGTGGATACCCTCGATGATCTCTGGACGGGTCAGCACCAACAGGTCGTTGTTGCCCTTCAGGGAGCGCGGAAAATCTTTGAATCGTTGCCCACGATAGTCGGCTTCCTCCAAGCCAAAACGCTGGATCTGGGTGCCCATGGCACCGTCCAGGATGGCGATACGTTTGGCAAAAAGCTCGGAGAGGGCGGAAGAAGAGTCAGTCATGGCTTGATCCCTCGGGCAAAGAGTACGGGAAGCTGGCGGCGGTCCTTGCCTACGTCCAGCACTTCCACTTGTATAAAGCCTACTTTGGTGAAACATTCATGCAATGTATCAGAAGAAAATCCCGGATAGGCAAAGCCGAGATCCTGGCCGTGCAGGCCCAGCTCCCACAAGAGCAGGCTGCCCCCGCTGCGAAGGAGGCGCCAGGCGGTCGCCAGGGCGGCCTCCGGGTCGGGCAGGTGGTGCAGCGTCTGGGAGAGGATCACCTGATCTACCGGCTCGGGAAGCTGCAAGGTTGCGATCTCTGCCTCCACCGGGATCAGGTTGTCGATGCCCCGCTCGCGACAGCGGGCGCCCAACGCCAACAGGAGCGCCTCGCTACGATCCACCGCATAGAGGCGGCGGGAGGAGGAGGCGAGGAGTAGGCTCAACTCCCCGCCTCCAACCCCCAGATCTGCCACCACCCCTAAGGGCGAGGCCACCAGCAGGCCGCGGGCAAGGCTCTCCCAGGATCGTCCAGGCTGATAGCGGGGATCTTCGGCGGGCAGGCTGTCTTCCCGGGCGGCGCAGACCCGGCGAAGGGCATGAAGATCGGCCGCTGCGAGAGGACTGTTCCGAAGTGCCTCCTCCAGCCAGAAGGGGCAGGGGGCGGCGGCATACCAGACACGGCGCCCATCGGGCCGGGCGGCCACCAGACCACTCTCGCGGAGCACCTTGAGCATTCCCGAGGTGGTGGAGGGGCTGGAACCGAGGATCTCCGCCAGCTCTCCCACGGTCAGCTCCTCCTGCACCAGCAATTGCCAGGCGCGCAGTCGCCCCGGATCCGCAAGGGTCCGAAAAAGACTACCGGGGTCCAGCTCAGTCTGATTCATCGTCATTCCGCGTAATCTGGAGAGGTCCGGGGGACCAGCAGAATCTATCGCTATTTCGCGGATTGTAGTTGTATCTTTGTGGCATGGAAGAGGAAGCCGCTTTGTATATGCTTTTTTTCTTCCTGAGCGGG
>CAITDR010000268.1 GCA_903891165.1 uncultured Pseudomonadota bacterium | reverse complement strand
GTGGACATCGTGACCAAGGCCGCCCTCTCCGAGATGGCGCTTCCCGGTGTTCTGGTGGTGGGCACCCCCGTGGTTCTTGGTCTGGGCTTCCAGCCCACCGGACACGGCCACGAAGTGGTGGCGGGCATGCTGATCGTCGGCACGATCGTCGGCATCCTGATGGCGCTCTTCCTGAACAATGCAGGTGGCGCCTGGGACAACGCGAAGAAGTACATCGAGATGACCGGTGGCAAGCGCACCGATCCGCACAAGGCGGCCGTGGTCGGCGACACTGTGGGTGATCCCTTCAAGGATACCGCGGGCCCCTCCATCCACGTGCTCATCAAGCTGTTGGCGACGGTGTCGCTGGTGTTGGCTCCCTTCTTCCTTCCGTAGAGCGGTCGCGCGCACCGCGTGCGGCTGCCGCCCTCCCGCTTGCACTCTGTTGACAGCGGAAAGGGTGGCAGAGAAGTTAGTCTGAAAAGCGATCTTTTGATAGCAGGATGGTCTCGGGAGAGGCGGGAAGGGGTTCACGGGCCTTTGACGTGATACACTCAACGCGCTTCGCCCGGCTACCGTCTCCTAAGACGGGGCGTGGTGAATTCCTACTCCGCGATTTTCTGGTGGCCTGACCGGTTCGATATGCAACGAGGGATGGAGCCTACATGCATGGATTGATTGAGTTCTTCAAAGAAGGCGGCCCGTTCATGTATTTGAACTTGGTGTTCGTCGTCTTTTCCTTTGCGGTCGTAGGAGAGCGCTCCTACTTTCTGTTCCTGGTCTACCGTAGCAATGAGAAGGCAACGACTCAGCAGGTGGATCGTTATCTCCAGGCGGGCAACCTGGAAGCGGCGGCCAAAGCGGTGAAGGATGCGAACGACGCTCTTTCTCGGGCGACGCGGAACCTGATGAAGCTCTTCCGCAATGGCTACGAGAGCCCGATGCTGGCCGTAGAAGAGGCGTTGCTGGACGTGCGCCCGCTTGTCACCAAGCGGGTCAGCTGGCTGTGGTCCATCGCCAATATCGCCACCCTGATCGGTCTCATCGGAACCATCCTGGGTCTGATCGGCGCCTTCAAGGCGGTGGCTTCGGTGGGTGCGGCCGACCGCGCTTCAGTGCTGTCCTCCAAGATCGCAGAGGCGATGAACAACACCGCCTTCGGTCTGATGATCGCGGTGTTCTGCATCACCGCGCACCTCTTCCTGAACAACCAGGCTACCAAGACGGTCGAAGCGATGGAACACTCGCTCTTCCACTTTGTGAACCTGCACGCTCAGTGGCGCAAGGGGAACCGTAGCGCCGATGCAGCCGCCGCTCCTTCCTCTACGCCCGGAGCGCGCTGACCATGGCCGGCGGAGGCGGCGGTCAAGAAGAGCTGAACCTGGTGCCCTACCTGGACATCATGGTGAACCTCATCATGTTCCTGATCACCATCACCGCGTACATCGTGGAGATGCGGGAGACCCCCGTGCTCGCTCCTGGGGGCGGTGGTCCCTGCCAAGGAGAGGGTTGCGACGACAAAAAGCCGAAACTCACCCTCACCATCGCGGTCATCAACCAGGGCATCGCTGTACTTTCCAGTGATGCCTCGGTGGTTCCGGCTTGGCAGCAGGACAAGGTGGGCGACGAGTACCCGGTGGCGGCTATGCAGGCCAAACTTCGGGAATACCGGAACAGCTATGAGCTTCAGGACAACGTGATGCTCGCAGCGGACAAGCAGATCCCCTACAAGGTGGTCATGCAGGTTATGGACGGCATCCGGGGAGACAGCCAGGGGCCTCTCTTTGCGGGCATCACCTTCGGTCAGGCGAGGTAGCCATGAGCAGCGAAGCCCAGGAAGAGCAGGAATGGTCCGAGGATGACGAGATCCTCATTGTCCGCAAAAAGCGGCGGGGCCACAAGGAGCTGATTGAGGGCTTGAACCTCACGGCCATGATGGACATGATGACCATCATCCTGGTCTTCTTGATCAAGCAGTACGCTTCGGCCCCGGATAACATCCAGGTCAACGAAGTGATGATGCCGCCAAAGAGTGCGGCCGATGCCACGATTGTGCCCACGATCAGCATCTTCATCTCCAAGACAGACATCATGGTCGAGCAGAAGTCGGTCTTGAAGGTGGAAAACTGGAAGATTGTTGGTTCAGATCCGACCAAGGCCACTCAGCCTTTGTTCGAGGCTCTGGAGATGCGCAGGCGGATCACCGAGAAGATCGCCGAGAAGGGTGGAACTCCTTTCGACGGCTCGGTGATGCTGGTGGCGGATGAGAACACGCCCTACGAGCTGATGGCATCGGTGGTGCAGGTGGCCGGTAAGGCGGGCTTCTCCTCCTACCGCATGATCGTCCGCCTGAAGAAGTAGGGGTGGCCGGAGGCCTTTCCGTCGTTCTTCCTGCCTATAATGAGTCTGCCAATATTCGCGGCTCAGTGGAAGCGGTGTTGGGCTGGATGGCGGAGCGTGGCAACTGGGGGGAAGTGATCGTGGTGGACGATGGCTCCCACGACGACACTGCGGTGGTGGTGCGCGCCATAGCTGGGACCGATAGTCGTGTCCGCCTGGTACAACATACCCGCAACCTGGGCTATGGAGCGGCCTTACGCTCTGGCTTTGCCGCCGCGCGGGGTGAGTATATCTTCTTCACCGATGCCGACCTGCAGTTCCGCATCGAGGATATGGCGCGTCTATCCCCCTTTACAAGCGACTATGATGTGGTTGTGGGCTACCGGGAGCAGCGGGCGGATCCGCTGGGCCGCCGCATCAACGCACGCGCCTGGAATGAGCTGGTCAACAGCCTCTTTTCCGTGGGTGTGCGCGACGTGGACTGCGCCTTCAAGCTCTTCCATCGTCGGGTCTTGGAGCGGGTAGGCGTCAGCAGCACCGGCGCCTTCCTCAACAGCGAGCTGCTGGTACGCGCACGTTCGGCGGGCTTCCGCATCAAGGAAGTTCCGGTGCCGCACTACCCCCGCCAGGCCGGGCGTGCCACGGGGGCTCGGGTGGCTGTGATTGGCCGGGCCTTTTGGGAGCTTTTGTCCCTGCACGAGGATCTACGCCCAGGAAGGGGGCGGATCAGCCTGGCGGTGCCTGCTTCCTGAGCCACTCCAATGCCGCGCGCAGCGGACGATCTTCGCCGACTGCAGGCTCCTCATGGAAGTCCGGCTCCAGACCGCGGCCCTCCACCGAGCTGTCGTCCGGGAGATAGTAGCGGGCGAAGGTCAGCTTCAGCGCTGACCCATCCTCGTACTCGTAGAAACGCTGTACCGAGCCCTTTCCCCAGCTCCGGCTCCCGAACAGGGCGGCACGTCCGCGGCGCTGCAGCGCCCCGGCCAGCACCTCCGCCGCGGAAGCACTCTGCCCATCGATCAAGACCGCCACCGGGGCCGGGAATTCGCCGCCGCTGTGGCTACGGTGCTCCTCTTCGGCCATGGCGCGGGCGCGCACCCGCACCACCAGTCCTTCGTCCAGAAATAGCTCTGCGATGCCAATCGCTTCATCCAGTGAACCACCGGGGTTGCCACGCAGATCGATGACCAGTCCCGGTATCAACCCGAGATCATTCAATTTTTCGCCAAAACTCGCTGCGGTTCCCACCCGGAAGCTCCCCAGAGTGATCACAGCCTGGTTCCCCTCGCGGCGCACCTCCACATCCAGCCGGGGCACCGGTAGCTGGGGAAGGAGCAGGGTGCTGCGTTGACCCTCCCGCTCCACCTCCAACTGGCTTATTTTTCCAACGTCACCTACCAGAAGCCGACGTGCTTCTTCCTCTCCCAGCTCACCCAACACCACACCATCAATACGCCAGAGCTGGTCGCCCGCACGGATGCCTGCACCTTCGGCGGGACCATCTTTGGCCACCCTCAGCACCCGGAAGTGGTCGTTTTCCCAGCTACATTCCACACCCATACCCAGGAAAGAACCTTCTCCATCGCGCAGAATCCCCTTCCACACCGCGGGCGGGTAGAAGGCGGAGTGGCGGTCCAGCGCATCATCCATCCCCTCCAGCGAGCGCCAGACCAGCTCTTCTTGGCTTCGCTCCTCCACATACCAGGTCTGGATCGTACTGAGTACCCGTGCATAGGTATCCAGCCCCGCATAAGGGTCGCGTGCGTCGGCGTTCTGCGCCGAAAGCCGCCCCGCCAGGAAGGCCACCGGAATCAGGCCCATCCAAGGCCATTTTTTCATGGGCAGAGCACCGCGTCCGGGTGGCAGTTCATCGCACCGTTGGCCAGCCACTCGCGCGGATTCTGCGGGGTGCCGTTGTAGCGCACTTCAAAGTGCAGGTAGCCCTGTGAATCATCGGTCAGACCGGTATTTCCAGCCAGCCCTAGCACGTCTCCGGCACGCACCTGCTGCCCGGGCGCCACCCGCGTCCCGTTGGCATGGGCGTACAGCGTCATGTAGGCACCGTGCTCCACCAGCACCGTCTGCCCGTAGGCCTTCAGGTAGGCGACCTTCCCCACCACGCCGTCGGCGACAGCGACAAAGGGGGTTCCCAAGGGCGTAATGTAGTCGATACCCAGGTTCTGGCGGCTGGCGCCGCTGCTGGGATCCATGTAGGTGCCAAAGCCGCGCAGGACCGGTCCCCGGATCGGTGCGGGCAGGAGCCCCCGGCGACTGCGGAAGTCAGAGGCTTGAACGGTCTGAGTTGCCGGTGGCGTCCAGGAAGCCTTCGCCTCGGCGGCCTGCCGGGCCCAGGTGCCGCTCAGATCGGCGCTCCCGCGAATTTCCGCCAGCAAGGCCACTCGTTGCCGCCGCTGGCTGCCCAGATCGGCGCGGGTCTGCTCCAGGGTCTTGTGCAGCTCCTCTACCCGGGCCAGATCCGCTGCCAGCTTGGCCTCCGCCTCCTCCACCCGCTTCAGGGCCTCCAGATAGGCCGCCGCCCGCCCCTGATCCTCTTGGACCAACCGGCTCAGATAGTAGAAGCGCCGTCGGAAGTCCCAGGGGGTTTCCGCCTCTAACAGCACCGAAGCGATGCCCCGCCGCCGCATCCGGTACAGCGTGCCCATTCGCTGCATCGCATCTGCACGATGTTGGGTCAGGCCTTCTCTTGCGATGAGCCTGTCTTCTTCGTGCTGTTTTTGTTCGGCGATCATGGCCTCGCCTTGGCCCTGCATCGCAAGCTCCTGGTCATTCAACTCGCGCAGCCGCAGGTCTACCGCCGCGATCTCCTCCACCAGAAACCGCTCCACCGGTGCCGGCGCCAGCAGCAGCGGGAGAAGGAGGAAGAGGAGCTTCTTCCTCATGGAAGGCTCCGCAGGAAGCGCACGACGGCGACCGTATTCACGGCCGTACCCCCCAGCGTGCCCACAAGGATCAGCAACAGCAGCGAAGGCGCAGGAAGGAAGGCCAATTCCTGAGTGCCCAACGCCGCGGGCAACATCGTGGCCAGCCGCCCCTCCAGGCTCTGGTGCAGGGCCCACAACATCGCAATGGCCACACTGCTTCCCAGCAGCCCTTGCAGGGCTCCTTCCATCGCAAAAGGCCCGACGATGTAGCCATCGGTGGCGCCCACCAGCCGCATGATCGCCAGCTCGTCGCGACGCGCATACACCGCGAGGTGGACGGTGTTGGCCACCAGGAACAGGGTGCCGACCGCGGTCAACCCGCCCAGCACGCCCCCAAAAATCCGCAGGACCGACAGAAAAGTGTCCAACCGACCGACCCAATCCCGGCCATAGTCCACTTCGGAAAAACTTCCGGCATCAGAGAGAGACTTCGCAAAAGCCTCTACCTGCTCGGTGGTCAAATACTCCGGCTTCAGGACGATCTCCAGGGACGCGGGCAGGGCCTCCTTCCCCAGATCGTCCATCACCGGGGCCATCTGCGGCATCTGCTCCTTCATCCACACCGTCGCCTCTTCGGCGGTCACATGCTCCACCGAGGCCACCTCCCGGCGCCCGGCGATGGCCTGCTGTGCGGCCACCTGCACCTCGGCCGGGGTCTGAGGCCGGAAGTAGGCGGAGATATGGGCGTCGTGGTTCCAGGTGGAGACCAGCCCGTCCAGGTTTCGTACCACCAACACAAATGTTCCGATCAACAAGAGCGCAGCGGCGATCACACCCGCCCCGACAACCGTCAGGTACAGGTGCTCCAGGATCCCCCGAAGGGTACGACGGAAAAGCTGCATCATCGGCGTGGTCTCTCGCTGACGGCCCGGCCGGATTCCAGCCGCAGCTTCCGATGGGGGAAGCGGTCCATCAGGCCGATGTCGTGGGTGGCCACCAGCACCGTGGTGCCGCGCAGGTTGATGGCCTGGAGGATTTCGAGCACCTCCACTGCCATTGACCCGTCAAGATTTCCGGTCGGCTCGTCGGCCAGAAGGATGGCTGGATCGTTCACAATGGCGCGAGCGATGGCCACCCGCTGCTGCTCGCCGCCGGAGAGCACGCCCGCCACGGTATCCTCCCGTCCGCGCAGTCCGACGATGTTGAGGACCGCGGGAACCCGTCGCCGCAATTGCTCCTCACTTGCACCGATCACTTCTAGAGCAAGAGCAACATTTGCGGCGACAGTCCGCATGGGTAACAGCTTAAAATCCTGGAAAACAACCCCGACATTCCTCCGAATCATCGGGAGATTTCCAGCAGGAAGCTGGGAGATGTCGGTGCCACCAATCAGGACTTTCCCAGAGGTAGGTCGCTCGGCGCCGTAGAGCAGCTTCAACAGGGTGGATTTTCCCGCACCCGAAGGCCCGGTCAGGTAGACCATCTCCCCTTTTTCCACATGGAAGGAGACATCCCGGAGAGCGTCCCGATCTCCGTAGGATTTTACGACATGGTAGAGCCGGATCACGTGGATAGCCTTCTGCTACAAGCCTCCTCCTCTAACCGGAAATTTCAGGATAGGGGTACAGGTGGAAATTGCGGTCTACGGCGGCAGCTTCAACCCCCCTCATGTGGGCCATGCCATGGTGGCGGCCTGGCTACACTGGACCGGTCTGGCCGAGCAGGTGTGGCTGGTTCCCGCCTTTAACCATGCTTTTGAGAAGGCCCTGGCGCCCTTTCCGCTGCGGGTGGAGGCCTGCCGTCGGATGGCAAGCTCGCTGGGGGACTGGGCAACAGTGGAGGGCATCGAGGCGGAGTTGCCTGGTCCATCCTATACAATTCGTACTCTCGACGCGCTATCGAAACGCCATCCCGGCACCCGTCTACGCTGGGTAGTGGGCTCGGATGCCTTGCCCACCCTGCACCTTTGGCGAGAATGGGACAGGATAGTCCAAGACTATCCACCGATCATCGTCGGCAGAGCAGGCTACGCGGAAGTGGAGGGCGCACCCACTTTTCCGGACATCAGCAGCACGGAGGTGCGCCAGCGATTGGCGGAGGGGCGCAGCGTACAGCACCTTCTGGAGAGTGGCGTGCGTGCACTTGTAGAAGAAAATTCAGGGCTTTTCTTCGGGGACTGATGCCCGGGTTCAGGGCTTAGAGCCCTACTGCGTACTCCAACCAGGCGCCGCCCTCGTCTTCGTTCACGTTTCCGGAGACAAAGGTGCGCAGGTTGGGGTTGGGCGCATCCAAGAGCCTCACCAGCAGCCGTGTTCCTCCCGGAAGATCCTCGTACTGGAACCACCGGGCGGCCAGGGGGGTCCTATAGCTGCCCGCCTGCACCTGGCCCACCCGTAGCCGGCTGGTCAGTCCCTCGGCCTGACAACGCCTTGCCTCCCCCTCCTCGGCCAGCCTCCAGGTGGAGTCGATACGCACCATCTCGTCGCCCAAGAGCTGGATACCGCTGACCCCATCCAAGAACTCGCGCACCGCCCGCAGCGAGGCACGGTTCAGGAGTGTGTAGTCCACCCCCGCCACCCGCCGTGGCATGGTGTGGCCGGAGAAAAAATCATAGACCCGGTCAGCCCATGTGACCTTATAGTCCTGGTGATAGACCCGCAGCTTCGCGCCCACATCCGCAGTCTAGCGCGTCTGAGTGAGGAGCCGCAACGTGTCCAGCCCCCAGGATCTGATCCTCTTTGATATCGACGGCACCCTTCTGCGTACTGAGGGGGCGGGTCGGGCTTCCTTGGACGCCGCTTTTTTCCGCCTCTGTGGTTGGAACGGGGCCATGGACGGCATCGATCTGGCGGGCGCAACCGATGGCTGGATTCTCCAGCAGGTGCGGCAGCGGTGGGGCGCCTTCCCCGAAGATCGCCTGCAGGCGCTGTATCTGGAGGAGCTGGAGCAGCGGATCACCGGCCGGGCCTCGGCCCTTCCGGGGGTCCATCGGGCGGTGGCCGCATTGCGTAAGCAGGCCCATGTGGGTCTGCTTACCGGCAACTGGCGCGAGGGAGCGCGCTTGAAGCTCTCGGCGATCAACCTGTGGTGGGAGGGGCCTTCGGCCTTTGGCGACGACGCGGTGGATCGGAACCACCTCGTGCCGGTGGCCCGCCGCCGTGCGATGGCGTTGGGGCATGCGGTGCGCCGGGTTGTGGTGATCGGAGACACGCCCAAGGATGTGGAATGTGCACGTGCAGGCGATGCAATCGCGGTTGCCGTGAAGACTGGCTTTGCGACGCTGGAGTCGTTGGAGCAGAGCCAACCAGACCTGCTGCTTGCGGATCTGGATCAGGGTCTGGACGCGCTGCTGAGGCTTTTAGGGTAGGTCGCCGGGGAAAAAAGCTACTCCGGCGCTGGGCTGCGACGGGTCGATAAGGCCACCAACTGCAACCACACCGTAGTCAGGGTCGGCGGCGATGGCCGGACCCCACACATTGTCAGGGCAACCTTCCAGCGACGTGAGTGCGCGGGTGTAGGGATCGAAGAGCTGGGCACATTCGAGCGTCACGGTCTCGTCGGTGTCGATGGGAAAGCCCATGTGACCGTAGTAGGATGTTCCGCCATAGATGAGCACTTTCCCGTCGGGCAGCAGGGCCATACT
>CAITDR010000267.1 GCA_903891165.1 uncultured Pseudomonadota bacterium | reverse complement strand
TGCTGACCGAAACTGGCAACTCCACTACCACGCTGGCCAAACTGCAGCAACAACGGGCAGCGCCTACTATCGACGCGGCATGGCTTGACGGTGGTATCAGCGAGCTCGCCCAGCAGGCTGGCGTAGTCGATCACCTGGATCCTGCTGCCGTTTCCAACCTGAAGCAGGTGGACCCTCGTGCGATCTACCGCGCCGGCGGCGTCACCTATGCCGTGGGCACGGGCTACTACTCGCTGGGTCTCACGTACAACACTAAGGAGGTCAAGCAGGTCCCCACAACCTGGCTCGATCTTTGGAAGCCCGAATACAAGGGCGCGGTAGCTGTTCCGGCGCCCGCCAACTCCGCGGGTGTCCCGTTTGTTGTATTCATGGCAAAGGTTCTGGGCGTTGACGCGGCCAATCTTGGGCCGGTTTACAGCCGGCTCGCGGCCTTAGATGCCTCGCTGCTCTATGACACCTCGGGTGCGGCATCCAATGCCTTCCAGCGCGGTGAGGCCGTAATCGGCGCCCACTTCAACGTGGGAGCCTGGGACCTGATCGACAAGGGCGCTCCCATCGGCTTTGTGGTTCCCAAGGAAGGCGTGTGGGCCACCGACGCGCGCCTGCACTTGGTGAAGGGCTCCAAGCAAAAGGCTGCCGCCGAACAGTTCATCAACACTGCACTTACACCTACGGCAGCTACCTGCCTAGCGACCAAGCTGTATGTCGGCCCTTCCGTCATGAACGTGCGGGTGCCCGATGATGTGGCCAGAAAATTGCCTTGGGGCGTAAACGGCTCCATCGAGCAATTGAGCCTTTTTGACTGGGCAGCCATCAACGCACGCCGCTCCGAGATCACCGATGCGTGGAACCGCCAGGTAGCTCCAAAGCGCTGAACCCTATTGCGATGCAACCGCTGCTTGTTGTCGACCAAATCAGTAAACGGTTTGGCACGCTGGATGCGTTGAAAGGAATCCAGCTCGAAGTCGGGCAGGGCGAATTTATAGCGTTGTTGGGACCGAGTGGGTGCGGCAAGACCACGCTGCTGCGGACGATTGCCGGCTTCCTCGCACCCGATCAAGGGCGTATCTTTATCGATGGTGAGGACGTCGTTCGGCTTCCTCCCCATCGGAGACCCCTCAACACCGTTTTCCAAAATTACGCGCTGTTCCCGCACATGCGGGTGATCGACAACGTCGCTTACGGTCCGAGTCGTGCGGGCGCCACGCGAGCGCAGGCTCAAAAGCAGGCAATCGAGGCGCTGGCGATGGTTGACATGGCGGCGCTCGGCGATCGATTTCCGCGGGAGCTGTCCGGGGGGCAGCAGCAGCGCGTGGCCCTGGCCAGAGCCATCGTCAACCGGCCGCGGTTGCTGCTGCTGGATGAGCCCTTGTCTTCCCTTGACCTGCAGCTTCGAAAAAAAATGCAGCTCGAACTCAAACATCTTCAGGCGGCGCTTGGGATCACCTTCGTCTTCGTCACACACGACCAGGAAGAAGCTTTAACTATGGCCGACCGGATTGTGGTGATGAATGCGGGACAGGTAGAGCAGGTTGGTGTGGGCGCTGAGATTTATCAACGGCCCGCCACCCGGTTTACTGCGGCTTTCATCGGAGAAGCCAATTTCATGAAATTTGTACGGGGGCCAGACAACCGCGTCCAAATTGACCTGTCTGACCAATGGCT
>CAITDR010000266.1 GCA_903891165.1 uncultured Pseudomonadota bacterium | reverse complement strand
TGGCCGGGAACGCCCCCTCCGCGCTACGGAGATGTGACGGCGGGCACGGTGGAGGTGAGTAGCATCGACAGCCTTCGGCGCCCGCGGGTGCAGGCGGGGGCAAATCTGGCATTGGCCGGTGTTTTTTTTACGGCACCTCTGGGGCGACGTTTCTCGGCCGGGGGGGCCTTTCGGCGTTCCTATCTGGACTCGGTGGTGGGTCTGGTGGCCAACGCCGATGCCTTCCCGTCCTTTATGGATGCACAGCTGGCCCTGGGCTTTGATCAAAGCCGTCTTTTTGCCATGGGTACCTGGGATCGGCTGCGGGGATCCTATACCAACGGCGACACCCTGGAGCTGCGGACCCGGAGCCTGCGGGTGCAGGGGCGGGTGCCGACCGGCGGTCTCGCCGGGCGCCCCACCGAGCTTTCGGTCTGGGGAGGGGAGGACCGGGAGACGGTGGAGAACCTGGTTTTTTTGGACATCGCTGAGTACCGGCGCAGCGGCGGGGGGCTGCGCTGGGAGCGGCCGGAGGGCAGGGGAGGGGCCTGGGACTGGACGGCTGGGGTGGATGGGAAGGTGGAGCAGCATGGGGTGCGCTCCAATGGCCTGTCCCGTGCCTTGTGGATCGCTACGCCCTCTTTGTATGGTGGACTACGTTTTGGGCGGGTGGCGCAGGGGCGGCTGGGGCTGCGGGCGGAGGGCGCTTGGGTGGAGGGGCAATTGCCACGCCTGGGCCTGTCGCCGCGGGTCAGCGGGCAGATCCCTTTGGGGGCGGGCGTGATCTGGGTGGGAGATGCCTCCTTTCTGGAGCAGCTTCCACCCGAGGATCTGCTGGTTTTTCGGCCGGATGCGGCAGTATTTGGTCTGGAGCAGGTGGTGGGCGCCAGCACGGGCTTAAGGTGGAAGGAGGAGGATTTTTCGGTAGAGGTGGATGTCTATGGCAAGTGGATGCCGCGGGTGAGCCTTTTTGAGGGGGATGGCAGCCTGGGGCAGGGCCAGGGCCGGGCGGCGGGGGTGGAGTTTTCGGCGAACTATGCCGGGGAGCGCCTGGAGCTGAGCCTCGCCTGCAGCTACGGCCGCAACCAGCGCCGCGAGGAGCCGGGGGAGGACTGGATCTCCGCCAGTACTGAGCAGCCCCTGGCCAGTACTTTGATGACAACCTGGCATATCCGCCACAACCTGCACCTCGCCGGTCGTTTCCGCTATGCCGACGCCCTGCCCACGCCGGTCGGCGGTATGGCGGTGGCTGATCTCTTGACAGGTCAACTCCAGAGCTGGGAGGAAGAGGAGAAGCTCCCCGCTTTTACCAGCATCGACCTGAAGCTTTCAACGGACATTGTGGTCCGTAGAGTCAACCTCGCCCTCTACCTGGACCTTCAGAACCTCAGCAACCATCGTATCCCCGAGCCGGTGATCTCCTCGCTGTCGCAGACCTCCTCCACCTGGGTGGTGGGGTTGCCCATCCTCCCCATTTTCGGGATCGAGGGAAGCTGGAGGTAGCTACTTGGGAATCAACGAGAGGATATCGCCACGCAGGGTCAACTGCGGGCTCTTGTCGCCGATCACCGGCACGGTCAGCCCGATGCCCAGGGTTGCGCCATTGGTCACGGGTACGGTCGTGCCTACCAGAATCGCCAGGTAGTTTGCCCCATACAGGGCCAGCGCGTCGGGATTGCCCTGAGCATAGCGGCCCTCCGCACCGATGCTGAAGTCCATCCGCTGCGGCCCCACCGTGGCATGGGAGGACAGTGCCAGGGCACCATCCACGGCCCACAGGGGCTCCTTCTGCTCCCAGCCATAGCGATACCAGGCGCCCAACCGGGCATTCATCCCCACCCGCTCGGTCCCAGTGCCCCCCGCGAGGCCCGCCATCAGGCTGGTGGAGCGCTCCCCTCCGCCAAAAGTGGGATCCCCAAAATCGGCGCGTACATCCAGGCCAAAAGTGGTCAGGTCCTTTTTATTCACTAGAAGGCCGCTGCGTTTCCACTCCGCCTTACTTTCCTCCAGAAAAGCGCTCAGGCTGGGGATTTTTTCGGCACAGGCTCCCGCAATTTTGCGGGCATCGTCACTTTCGATGGCGGCCGCACAGGCCGCCACATCGCCCCCAGCGGCCTCCGTCGCCTGCAGGCTGCGGGTCACATCCGATAGAAATTCTGAGCCGCCCTCCAAGAATTTTTCGTAGCTTGCCTTGGCAGCGATCAGGGCTACATCCCCGGCGCCTGGCCCCAGCAGGTTCATCCGCGTGCGGACACCCACGTAGTCGGCGACCGCCCAGTCCACGTTCTGGCTGGTGGGGTCCATCGGTACCAGCACGGTCACATCCCAGAAGCGGGTCCACCGGGCAAAAGCGGCGGTCTGCTCCACACTGCCGACCGCAAGCGGGTTGAAGGAGAGGGACGCCAGCACCCGAGGCCCTGCGGGGGTCCCAGCCAGTCCCAGGGACACGGCGCTGGTCGAGGCCGGTGCAGAACTGGGCGCGGCCCCAACCTGCCCGGGGCCGCCGGTGGCGCCGCTGGTGGGAGCCAGGGGATTGATCACCATCGCCGCGCCGGGGTCCGGATTTTGGGTGCGGTTGCGGACGGTGTCGTAGATGTCGTTGGAGAGGTAGGTACACCAGGTTTCGCCGGTACCCAGTGTGAGCAGAGGCTTGATCTCAGGCTGACGGATGGCGAGAACGGCCTCGCAGCTACCAGCCGATCCGGAAGGGGCGGCGGCGACCGAAGGCGCAGCAGACTCGGGTGCCGTTCCAGAAGTCCCAGCATTGGCTGCGGATCCGGGGCCAGCCAACGGAGAGGCCGGACCGCCGCCGCCTCCTCCCACCCCACCTCCGGGAGTCTGGGCAAAAGCCCAGGATAGAAGCAGAATCATCCGCTCACCCACAGGGTGTAGACCCCATCCTGCGCCACCTGCACCACCTTCTGGGTGGGTACCCCCTTGACGGTGAGGTTGCCGGAGCCGCCACCGTCGGGCACGTCTACCGCCACCTCCAGCACCTTGGCCCCCGCGGGCACGGTGCCATGAAATTTTGCCGCTCCCCCCGGTGCAACCAACTGGTAGCCCAGCACGGGTCCCCCCACAAAACCGGCACGCAGCCCCACGGGACCGGCATTGGCGGGTCCGGCATCAAAAGAGATATCTACAGGCGTGTTTGCATTCAGGATACCGAGTACAGGCATGGCTTCCGCTCCCGCGTTTTTGTATCACGGCTGCTGGTAGCTGGCCTCCACCAAGGCACTCCATTCGCCAGCCTGCCAGCTGCGCATCTTCAAGGTGAAGTCGCCGGGCGAGGGGAGGCTGCCCGCCGCTGTCTGTGCGGTGCCAGAAATTGCTCCGCCGGGAAGCCGAGGATCGCTACCATCGGTGGTGTAGTAGACCGTACCCGGGCCACTCAGCACGATCGGGCTCCCCGCCGCCAATTCCCCGCCCGCCGGGCTTGCCGCCGGGGCCGATAGCGCTGGGTAGAGGTCGTTGGCCACCAGATCCTGGATCACAAAGGCCGCACGGGGCTCAAAAAAGCGCTCCTCAATCCGGGTGACTTCGGCCTGCCACTCGGTCATTCCGTAGAGCAGGGCTTCGGGATCTCCCCGCTCGTCGCGCCAGTGGTCGCCCCAGCGTGCCGACTCCCCAAGCACCGCGGGCCGCACCCGCTCCGTGGCCCAGGTCCAGGTCTGCTGCAGGGCCGGGGTCGAGAGGACCCCTCCCACCATGTGCCGTTGGACCCGATCCCCAAAAAGCACCCGAAATTCTTCGTTTTCACGCAGCGCCTGAAAAAATGCGCCCGGACTCTCCGGATAGGTCCAGTCCACAAGACTGCGGTCCCCATCCGACATCATCAGCTCGTTATCCCATGGGAGAAAGAACCATTTCCCGTCGGCCTCGCGGTTCCGAGCGGCATACCAGTTACGATCCGGCCAGTCCACATTCTCCAGCAACAGCTGCAACAGGATGTAGTCGGCAAACATCTCCAGGTCCAGATGGTCTGATAGGTCGGCATAGGCCAAATCCCCACTCAGATCGCCCTCCATCTGCCCGACCAGCTCCTCCCACGCGACGATCTCACCGTCGATCAGTGTCCCGGCGTTGAGCACGTCCCAGTCCTCCCGATCCCCGCCGTAGTGGTCGGCCAGGAAGGCGTTGTCAGGGCGTTCCTCCATATTGTACAGGCCCCAATATAGCCCGTCAATCAGCAACTGTACGGGGCGTACCTCCGGTGCAACGTAGCCCATCTGGTCGTAGAGCTTGTTGGCGAAGGCTTCGCGCGCATAGGTGGCGCGGAGGCGCCCGCTGTCGGTCCACTCGGCCCAGCTGCGGTTGTAGCCTCCCTTCAACACCAGGACCTGGTAGTTTCCGGCTCCATCTTCCTCAAAAACTTCCTGATCAAGTCGATTCGCTCCGTACTCCCGCTTGAAGCGCGCGCGAAAGGACTTTTTCGTGGACTTCGCACCCTGTCGGCTGCTGCCCCCCTGGATACGGAGCCCGCAGGGACTGCCCCAGCTCTGGTCGCTGTCCAGCCACTCAATAGAGGCGGCTCGCTCCCAGTTAACCCCATGCATGGTGGCATTTTCGTGGATACCGTCGTCGGGATCGAAGAGGTCCTCGGGTGGGATCACCACCGATACGGTGGGGAAGTCGCCAAACACCGCCGCTGCGGCTGCAGTCCATTCCTGGGTCCCCGTGACTTCGGGATCCATGACGTAGTCCGCCGGGAAAGGTCCGCCATCGTCGTCTACCCACCACTGCTCTGGCCAGTCGGTGGGGGCCTGTTGGGTGGGCACGTCGGCCGGAAAAAAGTAGCTGTGGGTCTGTGCGGGAATAGCGTCCTGACCGGCAAGACGTACGCCCATCCGCAACACCGTGGTGGTGGTGATCGTCAGCGGGCCGGTGTAGGGGACTCCAAAGCCTTGGAGAGGGTCCCGACCATCCACCGTATAGAAAATCTCGCTATTGGGGAAGGGAGAGGCCAGCGTGACGGTCACCGGCTGGGTGTAGATACCCCGCGGAGGATCGACCAATAGAGGGATATCCGGGGTATCTTCCTCGCGGGCGTCGCCAGGTGGAATCGTTTCCACGTCGGCATCGGGAGGGTGTACGGGAGCGATGGCCTCCGAGGTGGAATCCTCGCTCAGAAAACCGGTGGAGGAGTCCCAGGGGGGCGAGCTGGGGCCACATGCAAACAACAGGACGAACATCAGGCTATACTTACCCGGCTTACGGAGCTTCGGAAGGGAGGTGCGGTGCGCAGCGTTGTTTTTCTCGGGCTTCTTGTGGCGGGCGGCTGTACAGGCGACACCCCCCAACGGTGTAATTGTGGAAACGGAAACAAGCCCAACACCGAGGACAGCGGTGGTGTGGACAGCGATAGTGGTACCGACTCCGAAGCTCCTCCCGAACCCGAGGTCTCGATCAACGAATTGATGGCCGACAACGAGACAGCCTACAGCCCCGATGGCGCCAATTGGCCGGATTGGATCGAGCTGTATAACGCCGGACCGGGCGCGGTGGAGCTGGCGGGCTGGTCTATCATCGACGGGGCGGAGGAGCCGGAGCCCTATGTGCTTCCCGCCGGACTGACCATCGCGGAAGGGGGCTTCCTCCTGCTTTTTGCGGACGCCACTACGGATGGTGGTGCACACCTGCCCTTCTCCCTGCGGAGCACCGGCGAGGAGCTGTTGCTCTTCAACCCCGAAGGTCGCCGTGTGGACTGGGTGGATTTTGGGGACCAGCTCCAGGACATTTCGGCGGCGCGTGCGGTGGATGGCTCGGACAAGGATGGCTGGATCTACGTGCCCGGTGGCAGCCCCGGCCGCAGCAACCAGTAGTCAAAAACGGGCTGCCGAAGGTGCGTCGGTGCGCTAAGAGCCGCCGATGATCATCCTTGGGATTGCAGACGGGGCCGACGCCAGCGCGGCGTTGATGGTGAACAACGAGCTGGTTGCCGCGGTGACGGAGGAGGCCGCGCGTCGGGTGCGCGGGGCGTGGGGCTTCCCCTCGGCGGCCGTGGACGCGGTGCTGGACATCGCCGGTATCCGCCCGCGGGATGTGGATCGGGTAGTTTTTGCAGGGGTTTTTACGCCCGCAGCCGTGTTGCGTGCGCGGCCAGGCTTGCGACGGGATCCTGCGCCGGGGGAGTGGGCGCGGGGGGTGCAGGCGGTGCTGCGGAAGACCGGCCTGTACATGGTGGACGGGAGTGCAGCGCGCGGAGTTTTGGAAAAGCGGCTTCGGGCGCAGGGTTTTGAGGCGGCCTTTGTGGATACTATCGAGCACGATCGGGCGCATTCCACCGCCGCCTATCGCACCCAGCCCCGCGAGGAATTGCTGTTGTTCACCCTGGATAGTCCGGGGGACGGCGCCTGCCTTTCGGTGAGTGTGGCCAAACACCTGCAGATCGACACGGTCTACCTGCAGACCGCACTGGCCTCTGCGGCTACTTTTCCCGCCCGCATCGCCCGGATCCTGAATGTGCAGGAGGAGGATCTGGAGTGGATCGCGGCGGGAGAGCCCAAGGGCGAGCCCAAGGGCGAGCCCAAGGGCGAGCCGGGGCCGGAGCTGATAGCACGTCTACGTGCTGAGCTGCACTATGAGGGTCCGGGTTTCAACCGTCTTGCCTTACGACGGGGACCGGACCCATTGGCCGCCTTTGCAGCGGAGGGTCCGCTCTTGGCGGAGGCGGCGCTGCGGGTGATGAGTGAGGCCTTTTGTGCCTGCATCGCCGACCATATCCGTCAGAATGGGATTGCGCATGTGGGGGTGACGGGCGCGCTGTTGTCGCCGCGTTTGCTGGGCGAGATCGCCGAGATTCCCGAGCTGCAAAGCCTGTGGGTGCCGCCGATGCCCGGCGAGGCGGGCCTGAGCATCGGGGCGGTGCTGGCCACGGCGGGTACGGTGACCCAGCGCCTGCGTGATCCCTGCCTGGGACCACGCTATGCCGAGGATGCCTGCTACCGAGCGCTGTCCAACGCCTCGCTGCCCCGGGAAGCCGTGGCGGATCCTGAGGAGGAGGCGGCGCAGCTTTTGGCCGATGGAAAGACGGTCGCACGCTTTGCCGGTCCCCTGGAATTTTCGGCGCGCGGGCTGGGCAATCGCGACTTTTTTTGTAGCACTGCGGATGGGGCGGTACGCCTCGGGGAGCAGCTACGTCTGCCGGGTCCCGCCCGGGTGGGGGTGGCGCTCCGGGTGGAACACGCCGAAGTCGCCTTTCCGGGCTTGAAAAAAGTGGCGAACAGCGCCCGTTTTCAGACCGTGGCGCTGCGGCCCTCCGCCGCCTTTGCCGCCGCTCACCCCGGTGCCCTGCGGGGGGATGGCCTGATGCTGCCGCAGATCGTCCATGAGCAGGATGATCCGACCTTCTACCGCCTCCTCACCGCCTACGAGCGCCGCAGTGGGCGCCAAGCCCTGGCCCAGGTGAACCTCGCGCGTCCGGGCCTTCCGGTCGCCGCCAGCCCGGCCGATGCCGTGGGTGCCTGGCGCGATTCGCGTACGGATGCACTTTTCGTCGGCCCCTACCGTGTCCGGCGCTGAATGAGGCCTCATTCAGGAAAGGGCGAGGGGGAATGCCGAATTTTTCAGGCTGTCCGCGGCGCCGCACCGATCAGGGAAGGTCGCGGCTGATGCGCACGGCGTTCAGCTCGCCGGTCAGGGTCACCGGCGCGCCGATGTCCAGCGAGGCTTCAAAAGCGATGGAAAACTCTCCATCTTCGGTGACCGATCCGGCGGCATCCAGCGGATACTCAAAGAACTGCAGATCCAGGTTCATGGCGCCGGCCACGTCTCCGTCCGCGTTCTCCATGTCCAGGTTGAACTGGGCATCCAGGTCAAAACCCTGCAGCGAAAGCAGGCAACCCGCATCTCCGGCCACTGCCGTCCCGGCGGCGTCGATCAGGACGTTGGCGGCCCCGGCACAGCCCACCGCGTAGGTGTCGTAGGCGGCATCCATGGTGAGAGTCCCGGCGTAGATCCCCGCATAGGCGCTCTGCACCAGCACCCCACCCACGGTGTAGGCGAGGCGGTCCCCGTTGGGAAGCAGCGCCGTGGCGGTCAGGGCGTGGCGACCGACCACCAAGCTGGAATCGGTGACCGATGCACCGGTGAGCGCCCAGCTGGCGTCGCGATCGGTGGCCCAGGTGATGGCGTCGAAGTCCATCGCGTTGCCTGTGGCATCGTACACGGTGGCCTGAAAATCCGCATCCTCTCCCAGGGGAAGGAATGCCCCACTCTCAGGGGAGTCAATCTTCAGGGTGGCGCCGGCCCAGAGCGCTTCCTCCTCCTCCGTCAGGCCGCTGTCGTCGGTCTCGGTCGGGCCAACGCCGGTATTGTCGTCGGCGGGGGCAAGGACTTTGAACTCGGGGGTACAGGCAAACAACAGGGTGAGGAGCATCAAACCTCCGGCGCCGCTACTGTAGCATACGGCGCCAGCACCGGCGCGCCATTCGGTGGGTTAGAGGATCGGATGGCTGTGATGATCGATGTCAAAGGGCTGCGCAAAGACTACGGGAAGCTGACCGCTCTGGGGGGGGTCAGCTTTCAGATCAGCGCGGGGGAGATTGTCGGTTTTCTGGGTCCAAATGGTGCGGGTAAGACGACGACCATGAAGATCCTGACCGGCTTTATCTCCCCCTCTGGCGGCAGCGCAACGGTGGCGGGCTTCGACGTGGTGTCGCAATCGCTGGATGTACGCCGTCGTATTGGCTACCTGCCTGAAAATGCACCTATTTATGGTGAAATGCGGGTGATTGACTACCTGGATTTTGTGGGTCGAGTGCGCGCCATGCCCGAGGCCGAGCGTGTACGGGCGATTGAGCGGGTGGCGAGCGAGTGCGACATCCAGGATCGCCTCTACCAGACCGTGGGCACCCTCTCCAAGGGCTACCGGCAGCGTGTGGGTCTGGCGCAGGCCCTGCTCCATGCTCCACCGATCCTGATCCTGGACGAGCCCACTTCGGGCCTGGATCCCAACCAGATCCTGGCGATCCGCAACCTGATTCGTCGTATCGGGGCCTCGCGCACGGTCATCCTGTCCACCCACATCCTGCAGGAGGTGCAGGCCACCTGTGATCGGGTGCTGATTCTGAACCAGGGCCTCGTTGTGGCCGATGCTCCCACCGAGCAGATCGGCACGCAGGAAGCGGGGGGAACCATGGCCCGCGTCGCCTATGCGCCGGGTACGGTGCGTCTGGAAGCAAAGGTGTTGAAGGGGGCGATTGAGGCCATCGCCGGGGTGCAGCGGGTGGAGCCCCAGGCCACTCCCGAAGACGGCGTCCACAGCTTCGAGGTGCTTGCAACCCGCGATATCCGCGGAGATCTCTTCCAGCTTGCGGTGGATCGCGGCCTGAAAATGCTGGAGCTGCACCGGGAAAGTTCCTCGTTGGAAGAGGTCTTTCGGCGGCTTACCCTGGGCTCAACCTCGGGTCAGGTACAAGAGCCCGGCCAGCACCCCTCCGGCGACCAAGGCGAGAAGCAGCCCAAGGCCGACCAGAACTAAAATCGAGCTTTGCCCTCCCTTCTGTGGGGTAGCTCGCCCGGCCTTGGGCGAGGGGGGGGGCGCCGGAAGGTCGGGAACGGGGCCAGCCTCTTCCCGTTCGCCTTTCCAGCCGGCGATCTTTCGGGTGGCAGGCAGCGGCGTAGGCTCTTTGCCCAATAATTTGAAGACCGCCGCAAATTCGTGGACGGTGCCCATATATTCCCAGGTGCCGTCGGGCCGGCGGACCTTGGTGCCGTTGCCCAGCTTGCCGGTGTAGATGCCTTCCCGCACCGCGTAGCGTGAAAGCCCGGCGATCACGCCCCCTTCTGCCGTTTGAAGCTCCCACAGCCGCCCGGAAAGGCGCGCGCGGTACTGACTGGCCGTTGCGCCGCTCTCCTCCAAGGTCCGTGGCCCTTCTTCCGGGAGCATCGCCAGTTTTCCCGGAGGTGGGGGAGGCGGAGGCGCAAAGGCAGTCATACAGGCCGGGCAGACCACCTCGGCCTGCTCAGCCGCTTCAAAGGATGTCGCACAGTCGGGACAGGTCACCAGCATGCCCTAAACATAGCCTGGAGGGGCTCCGGCGGGCTACATTGCTGGGATGTCTACTCCCCCCCTTGTCTTCGGTACCGCAGGTCATGTGGACCACGGGAAGACCAGCCTGGTGCGGGCCCTTACCGGCATCGACCTGGACAGCCTTCCTGAAGAAAAAGACCGGGGAATTACGATTTCCCTGGGTTTTGCACCCATA
>CAITDR010000265.1 GCA_903891165.1 uncultured Pseudomonadota bacterium | reverse complement strand
GCTGCTCCTTGGGCTGGGGGAGGGGGCGGCGTTGCTTTGGCCACCGCCCGATCCCCGTTTTCCCTTGGGGGAGGGAGGGGAGGAGGACATTCTCCTGAAGGGAAATCCCTGGCTCCTTTGGGAGCTACAGCCGGGGAGCCATCGGGAGCGTGGCGTGATGGTCCATGTGAATTCGATGGGGATGCGCGGGCCGGAGCGGGGGGAGGGGAGCCGGCCCCGTGCTTTGGTGGTGGGTGACAGCTCGGTCTATGGCTTTGGGGTAGAGGATTCGGAGGTTTTTTCCTTTATTTTGGAGGACAGCCTACCCGCTGATTTTGTCAACATGGCCGTGCCCGGCTACTCCTCGCTGCAGTCCTTGAACCTTTTGAAGATGCGGGGGCTGACGCTGAGGCCGGATTTGCTTGTGATTGCGAATCTGTGGTCCGACAATAACTACGACTCCTTTCAGGATGCGGAGTTGTTGGCCTCCTGGTCGGGCTGGGAGCAGCGTCCGGCGGCGCGGCTTCGGGATTTTTTAGGGCATTCGTCGCTTTTCCGGTGGATGGACTGGGGGCTGCGGGTGGCTCCTTCGGGGCGCCGGGCCCAGAAGGTGGGCTGGACGGTGGGGGGCACCGACCCGAAGATCGGCCTTCGCCGGGTGCCTTTGCCCGCCTATGTGGCGGCTTTGGATGCTCTGGCCGCAAGCCTGGACGGTAGGGTGCTTTTCATCGTGCTGCCCAACCGCGAGGATCTGGAACCACGCACCAACCCGGCCTGGACGGTGTATCGGCAGGCAATGCGGGCGGTGGCGACGGCTTGGCAGGCACCGGTGGTGGAAGGACCTGCTCTTTTTGCGGCGTCGGGTCGCTCGGCCGACGCCCTTTTTCTGGACGAGATGCACCCCACCGCCGTGGGGCACCGGCTTTTGTCGGAGGGGGTGAAGGCGGCGCTGGGGAGCTGGCCCACCGAGCCCTGGCCCGCGAAAAAACGGGCGGGAGAGCTGCCGAAGCTGGAGGATTCGGGAGCGCAGGAGGGGAGCCGTCGCAAGCCCGGTGTCTATGGGCGCCTGATCGCTCCGCAGTTTGTACGTGGGAAAATCCTGGTAGAACTTTCCTTGCCGCAGCAGGGGGAGCGCAGGGCCTTAGGCAGCGTCAGCCTGACCGCTCCCGGGGACTGGGCCATTCCGCTTCAGCCTCTCCCTCCCCAAGGCTCCTTCCGAATCTACCTGGATGAAGCTGGAGATGGGCCTACGGAGGGGGATCGGCTCTATCAATGGGAGGCAGCAATTGCCAGCGACGGTCGCGTGGACCTGGACCTTAGCGGGCGCTCTCCGCGTTGAGGCGGGGCTGCAGGTTCAACAGCGGCGAGTCGGCGGCTGGGAGGGGGCGTTGGGGGCGGCCAATCTGGATGTCGTACTGGTCGGTGTCCGCATTCCAAATCACCGAGGCGTTGCAGGCGGCCTGCTCCGTGGGCCAGTCTTGAGCACGAATCCACCGGGCGCAGCGGAGCTCGTCGCCGTGGAGAAGCGTGGACAGGCCCTGCATGGCCTCACAGCCGTCGTGTCGATCGCGGGTGCCCATCCCCGTGCGTGGCTCCACCCACCACACACAATCGGGACAGGTCGCCATCTGCTCCAGGGCGGCCAGCTCAAAACGTACCTGCCAGCGTTCGTCGGGCACGGCATCCCAGGCATCCCAGATGCCGTAGCCCAGGCCCCACAGCCCGGCGAGGATCCCCACGGGGGTGGCCCACCGGGGCAGCCTGGGCCAGATCCACGCAAGTCCGATGCCCAACAGCGCCGCCGACAGCATGCCGGGAATCACCAACATCCGGCGGATAGCCGTCTCCAACCCGGCGATCCAGGCGACGGTGATCGCCAGTTGACAGGTCAAGAGTAGATCCAAAAGAATGACGTAGGGGCGTACAAAGAGGGGCATCCGTCGCACCATCAGGGCTACCACCAGGCCACCAATACCCCAGACGGTGGCCCCGGCCCGCGCCGCCAGCTTGCCGTAGTGGCCCACATCCAGCGTGAGACTCCACAGGGTCAGCCGCTGCCCCAAGCCTTCCCAGTCGTCGTAGTCGATCGGCGAGGAACGGTGCGTCTCTACCCCCACCCCGGCCTTCAAAAAGAGCCAGAGTGTCATGCCCCAGAAGCTCCGTAACACCCACGGATCACGATGGTACCACGCGCGCCAGCCCGCGTAGATCAACACAAATGGCCAACCCTCGTAGCGTACCAGCGCCAAGGTGCCCATCAACAGGTCGGCCCAGCCCAGGCGCCCATAGGCCATGGCCAGCAGGCCCGCCGCGAGCAGCATAAAAAAGGGACCCTCCAGGTATAAGGTGGAGGACCAAATCGTGAAAGGTCCGAAGGTGGCCGCCGCCACCACACTCCATCCCGCGACCGGTCCGCCGATCTTTTCTGCGAAGGCCGCCCACAGGCCCATGCCCAGGCTGGCTAGCACCGACAGCAGCAGGCGCAGCAGCAGAAGATCCTCGGAGAACCGGCTGACTCCCCAGATAATCACCTGGGTGAAGGGCAGCCAGCTCTGCACGAGAATGTGGTCGCGGGCGCCCCAGCGCTGGAAGCCATCGTAGGCGAAGTTGTAGGGAAAAACCTGGAGGATGATCAGGTGGGCCACAAAGGCGAGCGCTCCGGCGACCCAGGGGGCCACCGCAGCAGGCAGCGGGGGAGGGGAGGAGGCAGGCGACATCGGCCCGGCCTTCTATCCTGTTTGGACCGCGCCGTTTCCCGAACCGCTCACTTCGCCTTCAGCTCCTCGATCCGTGCTCGGAGCTTCGGATTGTCCGAGCCGAGTCGAAAAAGCTGCTCGATCGCCTTTCTTTCACTGCGGTCATCGCCGCGCTTCGCCGCGACCATCATCACCCCCTCCCAGGCCCATCGGTTGTCTGGCGCCTCGGTGGTGGCCTTGCGGAAACGGGAGTTTGCCTCCTCCAGATCCCCCAGCTGATACAGGGCCCAGCCCTCCATCGCCAGCGGCTTTTCCCGCGCCCCCACAAAGGCCCGGTAGTGGCGGGTGGCCTCCTCCGTCCTCCCCAATCGCCGCGCGTATTCACCGGCGCGAAAAAAAGCAGGTCCAAAGTCAGGGTTGATCTCGGTGGCACGAACGCAGGCGGCCAGGGCCTGCTCGGTAAGGCCCCGCCGGTCCACCGCCAGGGCGAACTCATAGTGGACCCGCGCGCCGGTGCGGGCTTCGGCGGGCGCCGAATCACGAATCCGTTCGATGGCCGAGAGAGGAAGCTTCTCCGCAGTTTTAAAGGCGATCTCTGCTCTCCATCCGTCCATGGCCACCGCACGGGCCAGCGCCACGGTGGCCCGCTCGCGAAAAGCGTCGCGGGTCACAAGCTGGTAGGAAAGTCGCAGATAGACCCGTGCTGCGTCCACCAACAGTTGAGGCTGCTGGGGGCGCAACACCAGGGCGCGGCTCAGGGCGAGATCAGCGGCATAGGCATGATCCTCCGGGGCCTTCCCCCGGGTGCGGACGGCCTCTCCGAAGGCCACGGTCAGGTGCAGCCAGGGGTCGAGCGGGCTTTTGGCCAGTGCTGCCGTGGCGGCGGGCATCCAATCTTCCACATCGTCGGCTCCCTCGGTGGCGGCCCGGAAGTAGAGAGCGGGCATGGTGGAGAGGCGGGCGGCGCGATTCCCCTGGTAGTCCGCGTCGATATGCAGGGACAACGCCGCGCAGGCCAGGGTGGCCAGCGCAAGGCCCCCCCAGCCCAGCCGCTCGGCCCGGGGGGCCTCCACCACGGCTTGGGTGGCACCCCACGCGTGGCCCAGAATCAGACAAAAAGGGAGCATGACCCCCGGGATATGCAGCGGGAAGTCCACCAGGCTCTGCAGCAGCACGGCGCCGCAGCCCACGGATCCCCCGACCGCATAGGGAGAAACATCCTCTCTTCCAAGTTTTTTCATGAAACGTAATGAAGAATACAAAATGAAAGAGAGGCCAAGAAAGCCGACAATGCCTCCCTCCACCAATTGCTGCAGCGGCTCGTTGTGGGCGTAGGGAAAGTCGTAGATCATGGCGCCCTGTATATGGCTGGACCAGCCCAGACCCCAGCCGGCGGCCCCCCAGCCAAAGACAGGTGCATCGACGAAGGCCCGGATGCCCGCCTTCCATACATCAAACCTGGACAACATCGAGTCGTCCTGCCACAGCACCGACCAGAAGCGTCCTATGCTGCCCCTGAGCCCAAAAGCAACCGATGCAAGAACAATTCCCGCCATGGGGATGATCACGGCAATCGAAAGGTGCAGCGGCTCCCGGCGCTGCCGCCAGATCAGCCCGCCCACCAGCAGCCCTGCCCCCAAGAGGCCCACCAGGGGTCCACGAGAACGCGACATCACCAGCCCAACAGCGATCACCGCCACCAGGAAGGCGATCAGCACGAGGCGCGGGATTTTGTCCCCGGCCACCGCCAGCACCGACGGTGGCTGGCTGGAACGTTTGGCACGTTGTGCGTGCCGACGCACCTCGTCGGGGAGCAGGGGAAAGAGCGAGGCGGCGAGGCCCCAGGCGCAGCCCAGGCTCAGGTTTAAAAAGGCGGCAAAATGGCCACGGTTGACAAAAGTGCCGGTGGCGGAGCCCAGGTAGGCGGTTTTGATGCCGATGCCGGTGGTCGGGCCATTCCGCCAGGCCAACCCCAGCACCGCCTCCATCAGCCCCAACAGCAACATTCCCACAAAAAGAACGCGTGTCCCTGTGGAGGATCGCCCAAGGCGCGTTCCCAACAACCAGAAAATCGGGGCGCTCAGGAGCTGAGTGAGGGTCCAGGGCATCCCCGAGAGGTCCGCCGCACCGGGGCGCCAGGCCAGATCCCGGCTTCCTTCCAGCAGATCCTTGGTCCAGACTGGCTGGCTTCCTAAAGCAGCGTCCAGATCGTAGGTGGCGATGGATCCCAGCCAATCGTTCAGGTCTCCGGTCCACTCAGGAGCCACCCGCGCCATGGCCGCGGCCTGGCCCGGCGCGAAGAGGCTGCGCAAGAAGGGTGGCACGGGCAGGAGCTGCCAGGCCAGCCAGAGGCCCAGGAGCATCAGGCCGATGCGGACGGGTCGGGAAGAAGCAGGCAGCTTCTCCCCCCACAATACCAGCATCGCCAACGCAGCGCCCAGGCTCAAGAGTGGCGCACCGTGGCCAGGCAACACCGCTCCTTCTGGCAGGATGGCGGCGGCCACCAGGACCAGAGCCAGCAGCGCAGGCGGTAGGCTCCGGCGCACCGATTAAGCCTCGGTAGAAGGAGTGGAACGTTTACGTCCTACGTCCTCTCGCTCCGCACCGTAGTAGGTGTAGTAGTAGTAGTAGCCATAGGTCTTGCGTTGGATGTCAAAGTCGTTGAGGATGACCCCAATCAGACGGGCATCCACATCGGTGAGCTGGCGTTTGGCCTGCATGACCAGATCCTTGGCCACTTTGAAGCTCTTGACCACCATCACCACCCCCTCGACATGGGCGGAGAGCACCACCGCATCGGTAACCGCCACTACCGGAGGGGAGTCGATGATCACCAGATCGAAGTGCTGGTTCAGCTTGTCCAGCGCAGCAATACAGGCGGGGGAACCTAACATTTCTGCAGGGTTAGGCGGGCGTGGGCCGGAGGGCACGACCAGCAGCCCGGGCTGGGGGGTGACCTGGGCCACCTCGTCCACCGTGGCGGTTCCCTGGATCAGGCTGGAAAAACCTACGGAATTGTCAGGCCCAAAGGCATGGTGCAGACTCGGACGCCGCAAGTCGGCGTCCACCAAGCAGACCCGCCTTCCGGCGGCCGCAAAGGCAATTCCCAGGTTGATCGAGGAGGTCGTCTTGCCTTCCCGAGGTCCGGCGGAGGTGATGAGGATGCGGGTGGGGGGTTTGCCGTCCTCTCTGGCCAGGAAGTTGATATTGGTACGGATGTTGCGGCAGAACTCGGCAAAGGCGCTCTTGGGGTAGTTCAGCGAGTACAGGTAGCGCTCGCGGGCGGCATCCCAGCCCTCGCCGGAAAGTCCAGGTACCGAGGGCACAATCCCCAGGAAGGGGATGCCCAGGGCCTCCACCTCTTCGCGGGTCTTGATGGTGGTGTCCATATAGTCGAAGAACAATGCAAGGCTCACGCCTACCAGTGCGCCCGCCAGTACCGCGACGAAAATGTTGCGGACGTAGTTGGGTTCTACAGGATTCTGCTTGGCCTCCGCACTGTCAATAATGCGGATGTTGTTCTCCTTGATCGAGGAGGCGACGTTCAGATCCTGCATCTTGTCCAGGAGCTGCAGATACAGGTTCTCGCGGGACTGCTTCTTTCGATACAGGCGATTGAACTCGTCTTCTGCTTTGACGTCCACGGCCAGCGTCGCGGTGGTGAGATCGCTGGATTGGGTGGACAGTGAGCGAAACTTGGCCTCCGCCTGATCCCACTGGTATTTACGCAGGCTCAAATCGGCGTTCACTTCCGCCCGGATCTGATCTTCGGTCTCGGTCAGCTTCCGGTCCAGCTCCTGCATCCGGTAGTAGCCGGGCAGGTAACGTGTCGCAAGACCCTCGCGTTCGGAGCGCAAAAGAGAGTATTGATCGCGCAGTGTCCCCATCAGCTCGCTCTGCACCAGCATGGACAGCTTGACGATGTCCTTCTGGCCGCGGATGGCCTCCAGGCCTGCTTCATACTCGGCTTTCCGGGTAGCGCGCTCAGCGTCCACTGCGGAGCGCTGCTCGTTGAGCTGGGCCAGATGTTGCTGGTACAGGTTGTCCTTGTCGTCCGACGATCCAGCGATCAGGTTGTTCTTTCGCCGGAAATCGTAGAGCTCCCGCTCGGCATCGGTCAGCTCTTTCAGCGAGTTATCCTGGGCGTCCTTTAAGAAAAAGATCGCCTGTTTTACGCCCTGGTTCAGCTCGTCCATGTTGCGACGTACAAAAATCTCCACCCATGCCTGGTTGATCTCCTGGGCCAGCTCGGCATTGTTGATGCGTACATAGACCCAGACCAGACGGGTTTTGGGCACCGGCTCGATGGTCACCATGTCCAGAAGGGCCATCACCGGATCGTCCAAATCGGAGAATTCTGGGCGCTCCAACAGGTGTAAGTCGTCGATCACCGCCTGGGCCTGGACACGACTGCGCAGCTTCCTGTGCTGGGTGTTAAAGTACTCCTGATCCGAGAGGTATTGCCCCGAGCCGTACTGACCGATGGACTGAAAGTTGGCATAGGCCTGAGGCTGGGCATCGATCTGGATGGAGGCGGTGGCCTCATAGACCGGCGTCATCAGGAGTGTGACCACCGTGACACTGCCCACAATCAGGGAGAAGGCGGTGATCAACGTCCAGATGCGCTTCTGCACCGTGCGCCAGTAGTCGCGCAGGTGCAGCATCTCGGTGAGCGACTCGACGGTATCATCATCCATCCGGCGGCGGGGCCGGTGGGGGCGTGAGGTGGATCCGGGGGGCACCGATGCTCCTTGACGCTGTAGTCTACTCCGCCAAGCGGGGAATGGCTATGGGAAGGGAAGGATGAGGGGGAGGCCGGGCCTATCATGGGTTATCTTG
Organism: uncultured Pseudomonadota bacterium; assembly: GCA_903891165.1. Taxonomy (GTDB): domain Bacteria; phylum Myxococcota_A; class UBA796; order UBA796; family SXON01; genus CAITDR01. The sequence continues at coordinate 4,700 of CAITDR010000265.1, read as the reverse complement.
ACAAGGGAGGGAGCATGACGGCTCCGCGAAACCGGGCGGTGGTGATAGGTCTGGACGGCGCAACCTGGGATCTGCTCGATGGGTTCTTTGGGGAGGGAGTCCTGCCCAACCTGGAGCGGCTCCGTCGCGAGGGTGCATGGGGCAAGCTGCGCTCGGTGGTTCCGCCGATGACCGCGACGGCCTGGACCTCCTCCTTTACCGGAAAAGGTCCGGGAAAGCACGGGATCTACGACTGGACCGAGCCGGTGGGTGGCAGCTACCTGTATCGCCCGATCGACTCCACCAAGGTGCAGGCGCGCACCGTCTTCGAGCAGCTCTCCGCGAACGGACAGCGGGTATGTACGGTGAACCTGCCGCTGACCTGGCCAGCACGGCCAATCAACGGAATTGCCGTGGGGGACATGCTGACGCCCTCCAAGGAGACCGCCGGTTTTACCCATCCTCCCTCCTTCAAAGCCGAGCTGGATCGCTGGGTACCCGACTATCAGATCGACACCCACCTCTGTGAGGAAGAAGCAGATCTTCTGCCCTTCCTCAGTCGCCTTCGTGCCATGTTGGAGGGGAGGGGAGAGCTGGTCCGGCGCCTGATGGAGCAGGAGAGCTGGGACCTGCTGTGGGTGGTCTGGGTGGAGATGGACCGGATGCAGCATTGTGTCTGGCATATCTTCGACCGTAGTCATCCCTATCACGACGCGGCCCTTGCCGAACGCTACCGGGAGCCCATCCTGGACATCTACCGGCTTCTCGATACGCGGGTGGGCGAGATGATGGAGCGCCGACCTGCGGGGAGTAACCTCTTCTTTTTGTCGGATCACGGCTTTGGCCCCTGCCGCTACAAGGTCTTTTTGAACACCTGGCTTGCCCAGGAGGGTTTTTTGAGGTTCAAGGAGGGCGGGCACCAGGGGCGGCAGCGGGTGCAGCGCCTGCGGGGCTGGCTCGACCGTGCAGGTCTGGATACACGACGGATCATCGGCACCGCCAAGAAGATGGGTCTGGGGAACCTGCTGGCCAGAAACTCGGATTCACTCTCTCGTTTTGCGGCTGACATCGACTGGGAAAACACCCAAGCATTCTGCCATGGTACCAATGCCATCCGTATCAACCTGCGCGGACGGGAGCGGCAGGGCTCGGTGGATCCCTCCGACTATGATCGGCTGCTTCGCCGTCTGAAGGAGAGGCTGTTGGAGATGCGGGATCCCGAGGGGAATGCTGTGATACAGAAGGTGCAGACGCGCGGCGAGCTGTACAGCGGGCCCTTTGTGGAGGGGGCGGCGGATCTGTTGATCTCCGATCACGACGACTCGGTGTGGTTCTACTACTCGGAAGGCGAGGTTCCTGAAGAGGTGTTTGAGCACAGTGGCTGGTCCAGCGGCAACCACAAGCCCGATGGCATCTTTTTGGCCTGGGGACCGGATATCCGCCCTGGAGAGTTCCAGGGTGCCCACATCAACGATTTTACGCCCACCATCCTGGCCGGGTTGGGCCTTCCCATTCCCGATGATGTGGACGGCCGACCGCTGATTGAAATTTTCGACCGACGGTCGAAAATTCGTCCGCTCTATCAGGAAGCAACGATCTACGAGTCAAAGTCAGATAACGGTCATAGTTCCGCTACCGACGCGGCCATCACCGAGCGCCTTCGTGGGCTGGGCTACCTGCAATAGGGGAGGTGCGGCCAGAGGCTCAGCCGGTTAAACGCCGCACGGCGGAAAACCCCCGCTCCACGGAAAGGCCATGCAGGACCTCAAAGCCCTCTCTCTTACCCTGAGAGCCCGTCTCGACGCGCTCCGGGGGCATCTTTGACATCCAGGGAAAGCAAGAACGTATAGACGATCTGGAACGACAGAGCTCTATCGGCGAATTCTGGCTGGATGCAACAAAAGCGCGCGAGCTGATGCGCGAAAAAGTCACCCTGGAGAAGCATGTGGAGCGCTTCAAGGCGCTGCTGCGGCTGCAGGACGACGCGGAGACGCTGCTGGAGCTGTGGCAGGAGGTTCCGGATCAGGAGCTGGAACAGGAGGCCTTTGAGACCCTGCGGCGGGTCGAGACGCTTGTGGGGGAAGCCGAGATTCAACGCCTGCTCTCCGACGAGGGGGACGAGGCGGCGGCGGTGCTGGAGATCAACTCCGGTGCGGGTGGCACGGATGCGGCCGACTGGGCGGATATGCTCAAGCGGATGTACCTGCGCTGGGCGGAAAGAATGGGCTTCAAGGTCAAGATCCTGGATGAGCAGGTCAACGAGGATGGCGGCATCAAGTCCTGCACCATCTCGGTGGAGGGCTCCTATGCCTATGGCTATCTGAAGAGTGAGATCGGCGTCCATCGGCTGGTACGCATCTCTCCCTTCGACAGTAATGCCCGTCGGCAGACCTCTTTTGCCTCGGTCGGGGCATGGCCGGATGTGGAGGACAACATCGACATCCAGGTCAACGAGGCCGATCTGGAGGTGCAGACCATGCGCTCCGGTGGCGCGGGCGGGCAGCACGTCAATATGACCGACTCGGCGGTGCGCCTCATCCATATTCCCTCGGGGATCGTGGTGAAGTGCCAGAACGAGCGCAGCCAGCATAAGAATAAGGCCACGGCCATGAAGATGCTGAAGGCCAAGCTCTACCAGCAGGAGATCGAGCGTCGTCAGGCGGATCGGGATGCCGTGCTGGCCACCAAGAAAAAGATCGAGTGGGGAAGCCAGATCCGCTCCTATGTCATCCATCCCTATCGGCTGGTAAAGGACATGCGGACCGGGCAGGAAACCGGAGACACCGACGCGGTGCTCGACGGTCGGCTGTTGCCCTTTATGGAGAGCTGGCTGGCGGCCCGCGCCAATGGTACCCTTGAAGATGGGGAGGCAAACGCATGATTTTCCTACTTCTGGCCTGTACTGCGGGCAAAGACACCGGCTTGGACACCGAGCTAGGGAAGATCGTCGCTGAGCGCGGCGGGGAGACCGCGGCGGTGAACGTCCCGGTGGCCTTCGGCTACCACTTTGGCGGCAAGGCCATCTTTTTCTTCGGCGGGAACCCCAGCGGAAGCTGCGAAGATGCTGCAGAATACCTGAAAAGTAGCATCTTCGACCCCTCGGACCTGCTGGCGGCGGGCACCTGCCAGGCCAGCATCCTGATGACCTACGATGGCGAAGAAGTCAGCTACCAGAACGATCTTGCCAATGTCACCCTGTCCCTGGGCTGCGCGATGGACAGCGGGGCATGGGTGTTTGAGACCCGTGACGACGAGGACTACTATTATTCAGGCTCCTGGTGGCAGGGACATCCTGATGAGTTCTCGGTCACTGTCGGCCCCGGCGAAGGACAGGACTATTCGATCAGTATGGATATGGATCAATATTCCGGCGGCTTCATCTACGAAGAGCTGGAGGCTGCCCCGGCCTCGGGCACCGTTTCTGGCACCTTCTCCGCCACTTTCTGTGAAGACCTCAAGTACGCGGACATTTTCGCGCTGTAGGACGCACCATGTACGACTTCGACGCCGAGCGCCTCGCCCGCCTGGACAGCCTGCGTGCCGAGGGAATCCCGCCCTATCCCACCAATTTTGTAGTCTCCCATACCAGCAAGGCCCTGCAGGACGTGGTCGCGGGCTATCCGGCCGACGCCGACCTTTCCGTCGCCGGGGAGTTCAGCTTCGCCGGTCGGGTGATGTTCAAGAATGAGATGGGGAAAGCCGGCTTTGGGCGGCTCCTGGATCGGGACGACCGCTTCCAGATCTATGTGAAGAAGGACGAGGTGGGGGAGGAGGCTTTTAAGGCCTGGAAGCGGGTGGATCTCGGAGACTGGCTGTGGGTCAAGGGTACGCTGATGCGTACCAAGACCGGCGAGCCGACCCTGAAGGCCAGCGAGCTGCGCCTGGCCACCAAGTGTATGTCCTCGCTGCCCGACAAATTCCACGGGATGAACGACCCGGAATTGCGGCAACGCCAGCGCTACCTGGATCTGTTTGTCAACAGCGACACGCGCGACACCTTCAAGAAGCGTGCCCGGATCGTCAGCTATATTCGGGAGTATTTCTGGAAGAAAGAGTACATCGAGGTGGAAACCCCGATGATGCACGTGATCCCCGGCGGGGCCACGGCGCGTCCTTTTGTGACGCACCACAACGCGCTCGACATGGATCTGTACCTGCGCGTGGCGCCGGAGCTGTACCTGAAGCGCCTGGTTGTGGGAGGAATGGAGCGGGTTTTTGAGATCAACCGCAACTTCCGCAATGAGGGGATCGACAGCACGCACAACCCCGAATTTACGATGCTGGAGTTCTACCAGGCCTGGGCCACCTGGGAGGATCTGATCACCATGACCGAGGAGCTGCTCCACGGACTGGTGATCGAGGTCTGCGGCCAGGAAGAGATCGACTACCTCGACAAAAAGATCTCCTTTGCCCGGCCCTTTGCGCGGCGTGCCTATGGCGAGCTGGTGGCCGAGGCGCTTTCGGTAGAGCCCGATGCCCTTCGCGACTACGACCGCCTGTTGGCCGCCTACAAGCTACGCTTCCCGCACCATAAAGAGGAGAAGCTCCCCAAGACCGTGGCTCAGATCTGGGAGTCCACCTTTGACCAGGCTGTCGAAAAAAGCCTGATCAATCCTACTTTTGTCTATGGTTAAGTACATCTTGTGGTGGTATAACCATTCCTGGATCTACTTCTGTTTCAGGTTCTTGAGTATCATATATATCAGGTTCAGTTCCTGTGT
>CAITDR010000264.1 GCA_903891165.1 uncultured Pseudomonadota bacterium | reverse complement strand
CGGAGAGCAGCGACGCCGTGGACAGCCCCACCGAAGAGGCGCCAAACTGCGCCGAGCCGTAGCTCACGTTCCCCGCCGAGCCACCTCCGCCCCCGTGTACACCCATGCCGAAGGAATTCTCCTTGTTGTCGGCCACCTCGACCACCACCGCCTCTACAAAAACCTGGCGACGGGGAATGTCCAGGCGATCCACGACGGTGCGCAGGACGCGGAAGTCTTCCGGCGAGGCGATGATCACCAGCGAATTGGTGTTCGCATCCGCGGCGATCTTCACATTCTCCAACGCCGAGGTCACCCCACTTCCGCCCCCTTCGGTGCCGGTGGCGCCACCGGGGATCATCGGCGGAGCGCCGCGGGGCGCCGAGCCATTGTTGGCGGGGGTGCGGGTATTCTGACTACGGGTGTTTCCCGTATTCCGGGAGGAAGAAGAGGAAGAAGAACGACTCGAAGAACCACCGGCGGCATTGGACAACGACGACAGCACCGAGGACACATCCTCAGCCTTGGCATGCTCCAGGTAGATGACGTGGATCTGGGACCGACTCGCCGGGTCGATGTCGATGTCCAGGCGCGCCACCAGCTCGCGGATACGGACAATGGCCTCTTCGTTGGCCATGACAATCAGCGAGTTCGTCCGTTCATCTGCCATGATCTTGGAGATAAAGGCCGCATCCGATCCGACTGCAGTGGCGGAGGCGCCCCCGGCGGCCGGCGCAGCCGCGGCGGCTGCTCCCCGACGCCGTGCCGCCGCACCGGTGGCCGCAGTCGTGGAGGCCGAAGAAGAGGAAGAACTGCTGCTGGAGGTGGCGCTGACCCCAAAAATCTCCTGGAGGATTTTTTGTACGTCCGCCGCGGTGGCGTAGCGGAGCGGAATCATCTCGATGCTGCTCTTGGGCGCGGCCACGTCCAGCTGCATCACGATGCGGTACACACGCCGGATGTTATAGGCGCTGTCGGTGATGATCAGCGTATTCGTCGGGTTATAGGCGATGACTTTCGCCTTCCCACCAGACAGCTCGCGCACCACGGAGGAGATGTCCTGAACCGCCACGTTCTCCAGTTGGATGATCTGGGTGACAAAGCGGTCCGAAGCAGGGATGTCGTCCCCCTCGTAGACCCGCAAGGGCGTGCTGGAGGCATCACTCGTCGGCACCACTTTGGTGTTCTTACCCACGTCCACCGTCGTGTAGCCAGCTACTTCCAGAGCGGACAAGAAGGCTTCATAGGCTTCTGATGCGGTGACTTGCTGGTGTGAAATGATGGTCACCTGACCCTTCAGATCTTCGCCAAGAATAAAATTCTTGCACATGATCTGGGCCATATACTTGACCACATCCATCACCGGCGCATCCACAAAGTCCATGCTGACTTTTGCGGAGGGCGGCACACAGGCCAGCTTCATATCATTTACGGTCGCGGTGCTGCCTGGCGTCACCGGCAGTGGGGCCGGGGCACCCTCCTTGGGTGCGGGCATCGGCACGGGGGCACCCTCCTTACCGCCGGGAGGCGGCAGGGGCATCGGGGCCTTGGGAGGCACACCGACGGGGGGCTCCGGGGGGATGTCCTGCGCCCACAGCTCGTTGGCCCCCATTCCCAGTACAAAGAGCGCGCAGACACTCCGATAGAGCAGCTTGCTTGCCATAGTCCTTCCAGATGCTTGCAGTGAATCAGCGGACATCGTAGTCCATTGTCATCCGCTGGTTCCGACGGGTGATTTCAAAACTGAAGGAGCCCTGGTTCTTCAGGGAGCCGTAGGCCGACATCGCACCTTCGGTGCTGGTCAAGGGTGTGCCGTTGACCGCATGGACGATGTCGCCGTTCTTGATACCGAGCTTGGAGAAGAGCGATCCCTGCTTGATCGCGGAGAGGCGGAAGCCATCCACCTCCCCATCGGGGCCCTTGTGCGGGCTGGCGCGTACCTGGGTGGCCAGGGACTCCAGGTTGCCCATGGCCTGATCCAACACCCCACGCTCCACGGCAAACTTGTTCTCGGAGACCTTCTCGACGCCCCCCTCGGCAGGTGCGGCGGCGGGGGCGGCCTTGGCCATCGGACCGGCCGCCTGATCCATACAGATGCAGATATTGCTCTCCGTACAGACGCGCTTTTGCTCAATCAGCGCAATTTTTCCGTCCGTACCCAGCATATCCCCGATTCCAAAGGGACGAGCCTTCGCGGCGCGATCTCCACCTTCGGCGATCAGTGCCGTGGAATACTGCATCGGTACCACCACCATCGTGGCCAACAACCTTGTAGAGGAATCCGCTTTACATTCCCCATTTCCGGTAGCTTCCGTCGGCTCGCGATAGACTGCAGTGGAATCAAAAATGTTCCGACGTACAATTGTGCGTGCGTACTCCTCCGAGGAAGGCACCCGCGCGGAGCCAAGACCGGCGGCCGTCCCGGTCCGGGGTGGCTCCTCCTCCTCCTTCCCCCCCTCTGCAGAAGGCGCCGGCTTCGGCCGGTCGCCCACACCACTGCCGGGGCCCGCGTCGGCCACCACCTCGTACTCCGCCTTTTCAGCGTCCGACGGGGCCGCGATCAGGCGGGCGACCCCCTGGTTGATCACGGCGCCAGAGGCAATACCCAGCACCGCGAGCGTCGCGGCGGCGAGGAGGACCCGGGGACTGGGAGCAGAGAGCTTCGGCAAGCGGTCACCTTGACCAGAGGAATAGCAAGTTCCGGGCCAACCGCACAGGGGCCCCGGTACGGTAGAAAGGGCACCGTATATGACAGGCTGTCACGTCGCGCCACCCCGGGCCCAGAAGCGCTGACAGGTTGGCAGTCGCGTTTTGTCTCAGGCCCTTCCAGGGGCCACCTTCCCGGTCCACTTCGGAAAAGCTGGCAAGGGAGCCGGTCTGTCTGTTTTTGCATTGCTGGTCAGCGGCTCGCTACGGGCGCATCGACCGAGGACGTGATAAAAGCCGCACCTCTTGGAGCGGACGTGAGAATCCGGACGCGGACCCTGACCGTCGTCTTCACCGATATGGTGAACTACACCCGCACGGTGTCCGGCAGCGATCGCGAGGGGCTTCGGAACCTGCTGACGCTGCACGAGCAGCGTGTGGGCCCGATTCTGCGCGGGCGCCGGGGACGTATCGTCAAAAACATCGGCGATAGCTTTATGGCCCTGTTTGAGAGTGCCACCGACGCTGTCCGCGCCTGTTTGGACCTGATGGAGAGCAACCCGGTGGGAGAGGGGGCCGAAGTGGCCTTCCGCGCCTCGGTTGCGACGGGGGATGTCGAGGAGACCGACACCGACGCCTTTGGAGAAACCTGCAATCTGTCGGCACGTATCAATGCTCGGACGCCGCCGGGCGAAGTGTGGTTTTCCGCCTCTACCCTCCTGTGTATGAATCAGGCGGAGATTCCGTGGGAGACGGTGGGCCGCTTCCCCCTCAAGGGCCTGCCCGGCGAGCTGGAGCTGCATCGTGCGGTCCCGCAGCATGCGATGGTGTTGCCGGAAGTGATCGCGCGTGCCGCCGCTCAGCGCATGGTGGTGCGCTGGGCCTCGGGGGAGCCGCCCCCGCAGGTACCGCCGGGCGCGCAGATCCTGCTGGAGGGCTTCCGGCCCGGAAGCCCTTACCTGCAGAGCAGCATCGAGCAACTTCCGGTGGTAGACTCCAGCCATATCTGGCTGTGTACCTATAATATTTCACCTCTGGACCGCTACGAATGGCAGAGGTCTGGCCGGGGCCTGGTGATCGGCACCCCTGCTGCGCTGAAGGCGGCACTGGAAAAGCAGGCGCGCCCACAGAGAAAGGCAGGAACAGACACGCTGATCCTGGATGCCATGCCTGCCGCCTGGGAGCTGGTGGTGGCGGGTCTGGCGCTGCCTGCCGTGTCGGCAGCGGGGCCGCTGCAGGAGGTGGTGGCCGGCTATTCTTACTACTTCACCTCCGACGGTCGCTGGGTAAACCAGAGTGATCGGGCGCTCTTGCGGGTGGATGTGGACGGCCCACGGGCGCAGCTCCTGATCCTGTCGCCGGGCGTCAGCATCAACGGACGTGGATGTCCGGTGAATACGGTGGTGCCGCTGGAGGCAGGGCTGGAGCTCGGCGCGCTGGATCTGCGGCTGCGCTACCATGTGCTGGCCCGCGAAGGTTATCTGGGGGCACTCATCGGAGAAACCCAGCTTAAAGTAGGATTTGATTGGGGACAGACGGTGGAGATGGGCCGCGAGCCCAACCACCCCGGCCTGCTTCTGCCCGCCCGCAACAGCCAGGACAACGTCCGCTGGTGCAGCGGAAATCGTGCGGCTCGCGCCAAAGAAAAGGGCTTTACCCTGGATAATGTTCTGACCGGTCGTCGGCACGCATCTGTTGCCGCAACCCAGGACCGGCTGAGCCTGACCTCCATCCACGACAGCTGCCCCACACTCCTGTGGCGGGGAGAACTTTTGAGTCGGCTGGTGGCGGGAAGTCCCCCGGCCATCCTGGAGCCCGGCGACCTGGTGATCGCGGGGACCACCGCCGTCCGGTTGGGGAAGGGCGTCTAGGCCAGGACCGGCGCCGGTACGATCAGGCGCAGCGCATGTTTGCGCACGCGAACGTGCAGCGTGGAGATGCCGCCGCCACCCGCCGCAAACCACTCGTCCCCGTCTAACTGGCTGGGCACCGGTCCCCCCCAGGGAGCAAAGCTGAGGTGGAAGGAAGATCCGCGGATCACCTCGGTGATCGGGTAGATCTCCTCGGGCATGGGCAGCCCATCCAGGTTGACCACCGCCGCCGCTGCCCACTCGTCCTGGCCGTAGATGGGGATCAGCTCGATCTCGCCATCCTCGGGGGAGGCGGTGCGGTCAAAGACCCAGACACTGGCGTAGTAGCGGGTGTTTTTAAGCACCATGTCGTGCAGACCGGAGAGCACGTAGGTCCCCTGAGGGCAGTGTACAGTCAGGTCAAAGCGCCCTTCTTCCACCCAGGAGCCCAAGAGCGCCCGCAGGGTGGCCCCCGCATAGACCCATTGGTCACGGTAGAGGTCGCGCACCAGGGGAATACTCTCCGCCCAGGCCCGATCCTCGTTGCGAAGCTGGAGGATCTCTGCCGAAAATCCAAAACCCATACTGTCGAAGAACCAGCCCTCTCCACAGGGCTGGCCCTGCGCGTCGGCGCCTTCCACCCAGACCCCATCCACCGGTGTGGTGTGCCCGCCCGCGAGGATCTCCACGTTTCGCTCCAGCTCATCGGGAGGAATTCCGAAGGAGCGCGCCTGGTTATTCCCCGTTCCCGTCGCAATGAGACCCATGGGCAGGCCGGTGCCACTGCGCACCAGCGCCGAGGCCACCTCGCCAAAGGTACCATCGCCGCCCATCGCCACCACCCCCCGGTAGGCCCCGGAGCGTAGTTCAGCAATCAGCTGCTCCATATTCTGGCGGCCGGGCACCGTTACCACCAGACGATGGCTCAGACCCACCTCATCCAGGAGCTGACGGACCCGCTCGATCCGGGCCGCGTTCAGGCCCGACCGGGAGCTGGGGTTGGCGATCAGAAGCCACATACCGTGGTGTAAGCACGCCGGGGCCCGCCGACAAAGGGCCGACGAAAGGAAAGGCCCCAGCTCTTTCGAGCAGGGGCCTCTGCGGGATGGAGAAGAAGGGGATCGAACCCTCGGCCTCCGCATTGCGAACGCGGCGCTCTCCCAGCTGAGCTACTTCCCCGCAAGCGGCACGCACCTAACCCATAAGGTGGCAGATGTCAAGGCTTCAGTTCAGCAGCCCTTCGTCGGTGTCGGGCTCCTCGTCCATCCCCAGGAAGTGACGAAGCTCATGCAGGAAGGTGCTGCGTAATTCCTCGCGCAGTTTGTCGGGATTTCCCGCCACCCGCTGCAGGTTGCAGCGGTAGAGGTGGATAGTCGGTGGCAGGTTCCACAGACCACCCTCCTGGCGCTCAGCGAGGCTGGGCCCCTGGACGCTGCCCAACAGGGTGGTGGGGCTCACCGGCGGATCAAAGGACATCAACGTCAGAAGATCAGGAACGTCTTCCAGCACAATCGGCACCTGGCGCATGTAGTGGCGCAACTCCGGGGGCAGCTCGGCGAGCAGGGTACGCACACTCTGCACCATCTCCTCCTCGGCCATCGGTACCGGGGTGGGATACTCCTCCGGATCCACCAGGGCCGCCGCCGTATAGTCGCGACTGGCACCCTCCCGATCTCCACGCCGCTCCCGCAGACAGGCCCGGTAGTACAAGGCTGCCGGGTGCAGGGGCTCCAGGCGCAATGCCGTCAGGAGTGCTACCGCCGCCGCCTCGAAATCACCCTGCTCAAAGTTCTCTCTTCCCAATGCTGCCCAGCTATCGACGTGGTTTGCATCCTGACGCAAGGCTTCATGCCAGCGCTGCATCGCGCCCTCGCTGTCCCCCTGCTCGGCCAGCACCACGCCCAGCACGTAGAGCGAGGCTGGACCCGGCTCCAGCTCCAGTGCCTCCAGCGCAATGGCATAGGCACGCTCCGGCTCTTCGATACTCAGATCCAGCGCTTCTTCGCGCAATTCTGTTGCCGCCTTCAAGGACCCGCCTGGATGGAGATCCCTCCGACGGTGACCACCGCATCGTCTTGCGGAAATGGCTGGACGCGCATGCCGCGGAAGATCCGACGTACACAGCTGATATCCGCATGGGGAGCACTGACGGGGTCCAGATCCACCCAGAGCACCATCCCCGAGCTGCCATAGATCCACGCCGAAAAGCGTGGCGTCAGCTTGCCGCCCCCCCGGAAACAGGAGCCAAGGACGGCCGCATTTTTGCCCACCTCTGCAGCGAGATCCGGTCGGGCCGCACCCGCACCCGCCGACGCGGGCGGTGGACCGGACATATCCACATCCGGCTCCAGCTCCACGCGGCGCGCCACCGCGGCATCCGCGGGGGGAATCGTCAATTTTACAGGTTTAAAGCCCTGTGTACTTAATTCAACCACCGTGGCTTTACCCGGCGGACGCTCCAGCGTAAGCTGACTGCCCGACATATCGCGCGGCTGACCATCCACCACCATATGCTCCGCATAGGGGGAGACATCCAGGCTGACAGGAACTGGAGGAACTTCCTTGCCAAAACCACCGATCACCCAAACAGCCACCCCGACCAGAAGCAGGGCGACCGCAACCAGTCCACCGATCACCACCCGCGAGGGACCAGAACTTTCCGGGCGTTGGACCTGAATGGTCACGTCACGCCACTCACCGTGTGCACCTTGGATGCGGACGGTAGCGGTGGAGGAACCGGCGGGCAGGCGCTGGGGGACCACCGTCAGCACCAGCACCTGCTCGCGTAGATCGGGGTTCAGCTGCATCCGATCGACATCGATACCGTCGCCACGCACGATCACCTGGCCGGGCATCCGCCCCGCACCGTCATTGCGTACTTTGACCTGGATGGTCAGCGGTGCGGTCGGGTTTTCCAGGGTGTAGTAGAGGGGGCCGTCCACCACCAGGCGGGGATCCTGGGAGCGGATCACCACCGGCTCCTGGGCTACACCCAAGGTAGAAGCCTGCAGATCGGGGGGAGGAGGAGGCTGCACCGGACGCCGCACCGCGCCAATATCCGAGTCCTCGTCGGGCTCGGGGGGCTTTTCCGGGACCTGGCTGTAGATCACCGTCGGGTTCAGGGAACCACCCGCCGAAAAGGGGTCTCGGATAATGGTATTTTCGTCGTCGTCCATCTTGTGGACTTTTTCGCGCTGGGCGTCCCGGTCGGCGAAGGGATCCCGCTCAGGCAGCACCGGCACACGGCTGGGCTGGGGCAGATCCCGAAGCAGGTGATCGGGGACATAGTCCTCGCCGATGGCCGCCGGACCGGTGGGCGACGGAGCTGCGGCGACCGGAGGACGGGCCGCTTTGGCAGATAGATTCGGCGCATTCTTCTGCGGCACCACCACTTCAAACACGCCGGTGGTGTCATCGTCGTAATTTTCCACCCGGCGGCGGTAGTCGTCGTAGTGCCGACGCGCCTCGGGCTTCTTGAGAACGCCGATGGCCCGATCCAGCGCCATCAGAATTTCCGCACTCTGCTTGGTATCTTTCAGGTTCCGCGCCTTCCGATAGCGGGCGCGGTAGGCCTCGTCGATCTCCTCGTCGGTGGCACCGGCCGACACTTCCAGCACCTTGTAGTGGTCCACCGAAAGCTCGTCCGCCGAAAGCTCGCCCGGCTCCCGGATCGTGGTCTCGGTGTAGAGAGAGAGATGCTGCTGAATCACCGGGTCCTTTAGACCCAGCTCACGCCCCTTCTGCAGCAGCCCCGCCTCCACCGCAGCGGTCACCGGCCCACTCTCCACCGCGCGCCGCAGCTGGGCGAGGAAGCTCTCCAGCGGGTTGGCCGAACTCTGGGAGCGCACCAAGGTCCGGTAGGTCTCCAGATCGCGGGTCATCAGCTGGCTGAGGAAGCTGTTGCTCTTGATGACAAAAAGGGCTTCCGATTTGTACTTCGGATTGGACTGCTGACCCTGCGCCCAACGCCTGCGCTTCCGAACGGCCTCATCAGCCTCGGCCGCGGAGCACTCCGGGGAGAGCTCATAGTAGGCAAAAAGATCGGAGCGACCCTGCCCTTGCAGGAAGCGCGCGACCTCGTCCAGTTCCTTCTGATCCATTCCCACCCAGCCAGACTACGAAAGACCCACGGTCCACTCAAACCCTTCCTTATCCGATGAAGGGCCGCAATACCACCCTGTCCCGTCCATTCCGAAGTGGTGGCGGCCCGCTATCCTTTTTTCAGGGCTTTTACCGTGAGATCCAAAGCCTCATCCGCCGAACGGACGGGATGGTAGCCGAAGGCCGCCTGCGCAGGCGCCAGACTGTACCAGTGCGAGCGACAAAGCTGCTCGGCCACAAAACGGGTCATCGGCGGCTCCCCGGCAAGGCCCAGGATGCGCCAGATCCACTCGGCAATGCCCCCCACGGTGCGCGCAAGCCCAGGGCTAACCTTTCCTTTTACCTGTGGAACTTCCAGGCGCAACAGCAGGTTGTTGATCCAGTCCCACAGGATCACCGGCTCGGGATCGTTGATAAAATAGGCTTTTCCGGCCCAGGCCACCCCGGGCACAAGCTGATCGGCCGCCTGCAGGTGGCCTGCGGCTGCATTGTCAATATAGGTAAGGGAGACCTTATTTTTTCCGTCTCCCACGATGCGAAGGCGACCGCGACGCGCCCGATCAATCAGGCGGGGCAGCAGGTTGGGATCCCCCGGGCCCCAGATCAGGTGCGGCCGCAGCGAAACCGTCGCCAGCGATGGGCCATTTGCCGCGAGTACCTCGCGCTCGGCTTCGGCCTTGGTTTGAGGGTAAATGGCCAGGTAGGAGTCTGGATAGGGCAGATCGTTGCCGGCATTCTCATGATCCCCAGCGCTGAAGACCACCGAGGGCGAGGAGGTGTAGACCAGCCGCGAGATCCCGTACTTACGACAGGCTTCAATGACCACCCGCGTCGCAAGCACATTGCTGCGATAAAAGTCCTCATAGGGGCCCCAGACCCCCGGCTTCGCCGCCGCATGAATCACCAGCTCTTGGCCCACAAAGGCGGCGTTCACCGCTGCCGCATCCGCCAGATCCCCGCGATGAAGGCGCACTCCGGCAGCCCGAAGCTCCGGGTAGTCCCCCCGCGCCACCACCGTCACCTCGTCCCCGCGGGCACGCAACATCTGCACGATGGCACCGCCCAAAAATCCGCCGCCACCAGTCACAAGTACCTTCATGCGCGCACCAGTGCTTTGCTACGCTCCAGCTCAGCCTTCAGGCTCAGGCGGTGAATCTTGGCGTTGTGACGGGTATCCACGGGAAGGGCAGCACGAAACACCACTTCTTCCACCTTTTGGGTGGCCAGAATCTTCTGGCGCAGCCCCGCTGACTCCGGTCCCTCCACCACCAGCACCGGGCGCTGGGAACCGCGTGGCCCCGGCCCCACCAGGGCACAGCGGTCGATCTCCGGCCAGGCATTGAAGATTCCCTCGACGGGATCCGTATACAGAGCGCCGGTGGCGGTTTCCAGCCGCTCCGCCTTTCGTCCGCAAAACCAAAGCCGTCCGGTTGCGTCTATGTACGCCAGGTCACCCATACGGTGCCATACGCGATTCCCATCGCGTATTTTTGCACCCATCGTCGCCTCTGGGAGCGCATCGTAGCTCTCGGTGACCACCGGCCCTGCCACCATGATCTCCCCGATAGCTCCCACCTCCCCCTCCACACGGCCCCCCGGGCGCAGGCGGGCCAGGATCCGGGCCTCCGCCAGCGTGGGGATGGGATCGTCGGTGATGCCCACAATCGCCACTTCCAGGTCGGGCCTCCCGACGCAGGTGCCCGCCCCAGCGCGGGTTTTTTCGGCCGTCTCGGCCAGAACATCAGCGCCACGGATACAGGCCACCGGCAGGGACTCGGTGGCCCCGTAGGGCGTGTAGACGTCCCCGTTGGGCATCACCCCGCGCGCCACCTCAATCAGATCGGGTGGGATCGGCGCCCCGAAGGTCATCAGGCGCTTCATGTGGGGGAGCTGAATTTTCTGTGCGGCACACCAGGGGAAAACGCGGCGCCAGATGGCGGGGGATCCCGACGCGGAGGTACACTTCCAGACCCGTGCCGCCTCGGCCACCTTGGCCGGGTTGCACTTTCCGGGTTTTGCAGGATCCAGGTCGGGAATGACCGAGGTCATGTTCAGGGCGCAATCAAAGAGCGAAAAGAGCGGAAAGGCCGCCAGATCCACTTCCCCCGGCTGGAAGTCAAAAACCCGCTTTAATGCTTGAACCTGCGCGTCGAACATGCCGTGGGTGTAGATCACCCCTTTGGCCGGCCCGGTGGAGCCCGACGTAAACAGCACCGCGGCCACCTCGTCGGCACCGCTATCGACAGGCGTAAAGTCAGGCGTATCTTGAATAATCTTCGCGAAGCTGTGTCCACCCCACAACCAGCGGGTGCCGACAGTGACCGGGTGGGTCACCGAGCGGAAGGGTGCCGGAAAGAGCACCCGCGCAAACTGGGCAAGAGGAATGCCCACAAAGGCGGTAGGCTTGGAGCGCTCCACCGAGCGGAGGAAGTTGCTGCGGCCCATGCCCGGATCGATGAGCAACGGCACAATTCCTGCTTTGAACAAGGCAAAGGTGATGGCAATCAGCTCCACCCCCGCACGCACCATCAACAGACAGCGATCCCCGCGACGGATGCCGGTACGCAACAAACCGGCCGCGATCCGGTCGGAATAGGCATCCAGCTCCTGAAAACTCAGGCGACGCCAGCGCGAGCCCGGCTCCGGCTCCACCTGGGTACCGGGCAGACCGGAAGGCACCGTTCCTGGCGCAACAATCGCGGTCCCGTTCGGGTTTTCCCGCGCTGTCTGGGAAAGATAGCGCGCGATATTGCTACTCACGGCGACCTCTGCAGCAGCAGCTCCAAGCAGGCATTCACCCGCTCCGGAGCATCCTCCATCAGGTAGTGGCCCGCCTCCTCCACTTTGTCCACCGAGGCCGCGGGCATCCGGCGCTGGAACTCCTCCCGAAAATGCGGGGTGAAGCACCAGTCTTTCTCTCCCCAGCAGAGTGTGGTGGGCGCCTGCGCCAGCTTGGCCAACCCCTGGTCCACCCCCTGAAGGGTGGCATAGGAGGGATGGGTAGGATCCATCGGGATATCTTCTACAAAACGCAAGGTTGCAATACGATTGGCCCAGCTGTCGTAGGGCGCGAGGAGTCCGGCCTTTACCTGCGATGAAAGCCCTTTTTCACTGGCCATGATCGTCGCCGCTCCGGCAAATCCGTTAAAGCCCTGCACCGCGAGGGCCCCAAAACCGGGGATACGGCACATCGCAATCCGCAGCGGGATGTGAGAGGAGGGAAAGGCAGCAGTATTGGTGATACAAAGCCGAGCAATTCGATCCGGATGACGCCCGGCCATGCCCAGACCGATGGCCCCCCCCCAGTCGTGTACCACCAGGGTGATTCGGCGAAGATCCAGCTTCAGAACCAGATTTTCCAGGTTCGCGATATGATCGGCAAGTCGATAGCTCCAGTCCTGGGGCTTATTCGAGCGTCCACAGCCGATATGGTCGGGAGCTACACAGCGGTAGCGATCCCGAAAATGGAGGATCGCCGCCCGCCAATAGAAGGACCAAGTGGGATTTCCGTGCACGAAGAGGATGGGATCCCCCTGCCCTTCGTCCACGTAGTGCTGGCGTCCGCCCTTCGCATCGATCCAGTGTTCGGAGAAGGGATAGAGCTCTTTCCAACTGGCTACCATTGTACCGCCATCATAGTAACATTCAGACCTGAGCCGATGCCCATCAGCGCTGCCCGCTCCCCTTCCCGCAAAAGGCCCTCTTCTGCGGCCTGAGCCAGGGACATCGGCACAGCCGCGGGCCCCACATTGCCCCAGGTGGGGTAGGTCAGCTGGCAACGGTCCAAGGGGACGTGCAGCGCCTCGGTGATGGCCCGCATATGTGCGCCGCCAACCTGGTGGTTCACAAAGGCAGAGAATGCGGGTACGCGCCAATCCGGCAGCGTTTCCGCCGCCTGCAGCCAGGTGCGGCGTGCCAGCTCCACCCCCGCCTTTAGGAGGCGCGTAGAGTCGGTCACCATTTCATCGGCGGTGGCCCTGCACAAATGCGAAGAGGCGGTATCGGCGCGGGTGACCATCCCTTGGACCCGATGCCCGGTTCGGCTGTGACGACTGTGGCCCAGGACCATCGCCACTGCCGCAGAACCCAGGGTCAAGGTAGCAAATTGGTTCCAGAAATCCTGGGACGTCGCCTCCGGCCGCAAGAGGCGCTCCACGGTGCGCTCCACAATAGGACCGGAAGACTCTCCGTTTACCACCAGCGCATAGTCCACCACACCGGCCTCGATCAGCTGCCCGGCCACCCCGATCCCATCGAGAAAACCGAGGCATGCGTTCGCCAGATCGAAATTCCTACAGGTGGGCGGCAGACCCAGGAGGCCATGGACGATACTGGCGGTGGAGGGCTCCAGGAATTCACGGCTTACCGACGTAGAAAGAAGGATACCCACCTGATCCGGGCGCACCCCCGCAAGCTCCAACGCCTTGGCGCCGGCCCGCGCGGCAACGTCGTGAACCGCGGTACCACGATTCCAGAAATAGCGACTTTCAATTTGTGTTAAAAGTCGAATCGGGTTGGTGGGCAACTTCAAGCGGCGGATAGCCGGGCCCAGGTGCTCCTCCATCGCCGCGCTGCCCACGGCGACCGGCGGCCGCTCGTAGGCGATGGACTCGATGCTGAGGTGGGAGAAGCGCATGGGCGCGGGCGCATATGCCGATTTGGGCCGCTGCGCACCTGGGGACGGTGCGGTAGCAGCATAGCTCACAGCTTTGGTAGAAGGCACGGGAGCCGATGGAATTCGAAGATTGCCGCCGGCGAGGCGGAGTACAGGTTAAGGGAGTCGGATGCAGGGGATTCGCAACGGGCTGTTGCTGGTCAACACCGGCAGCCCCTCCTCCACCCAGACCGCTGACCTCAGGCGCTATCTCCGGGCTTTTTTGAGTGGAGGAGATCGGCAAGCGGGGAGCCGCGCTTTTCCGTGAAAAAGGCGGGGCGGAGCTGCGGTTGATCCCCGCCGTGAATGCGCACCCCACCTGGGTCCAGGGACTGGCGGCGCTGGTGCGGGGGGTGGGTGACTGAAAACCCGCCTCCGACGTGATTCGAACACGTGACCCACAGCTTAGAAGGCTGTTGCTCTATCCAACTGAGCTACGGAAGCAGAGCAGAGCGCTTAACCCGCAGTGGTGCTCAGCGCATGGCTTCTGGCATCCGCTCCCGAGCGCCCGCAGAAATGGCGGCGACGGCTGGATGGCGGATACGACGTTCCACGCTGATCGCGTAGTAGCGCTCTTTCAGCTCCTCGGCGCGGCCCACCACCTCCACCTGGTATTGCCGGCAGACCTCCGCCTCCATCACCGTCGGTGCCGCAAAAACCCCGGCCCCCGCCCCGCCAAAGGACTTCAACAGCGCGCTGTCTTCAATCTCTGCGGTCACCTCTGGACGCAGGTTGTACTGCTCCAACCAGCGCTCCAGCGGACGGCGCATGGCCGCGGTCTCGCCCGGCATCAACAGCGGCTGTCGATCGAGGGACTGGGGGAAGCCCGGCCGCAGCTTGGCCGCGAGCGTCGGCACTGCAAAGAAGGTCACGGTGCTTTCCGTCAGCAGGTGGGACCATGCCTTTACCCCTGCCGTCGGAGGCAGGGGTGAGTCGGAAAGCACCAAATCCAGCTCATGCGCAGAAAGAGCGGCCAAGAGCCGCTCCATGGACTCCTCTCGCACGGAAAGCCGGATTCCTCCTTCCATTTTCATGGCCGGCTCCAGCAGGTGATACACCACGAGCTTGGGAAGCACGTCCGCAACACCGACAACAAAACGAGGAGAGCGTTGGTTATGCTTCCCTTTTACCGCCTCCGAGAGCTCCTTCCCTAGACTGAAGATCTCGTCTGCATAGCGGTAGACCACCTGCCCGGCCTCGCTGAGCACCAGGTTCCGCCCCCTGCGCTCAAAAAGCTTCTCCCCCAGCGACTCTTCGAGCTGCCGAACCTGACCAGACAGGGTGGGTTGAGAAAGGTGGAGCTTTAATGCGGCGGCAGTAACGCTCCCTTCCTTGGCCACCGTATAAAAGTAGAGAAGGTGGTGATAGTTCAGCCAGTTCATCGGTGGTGCCTGCTGGGATGGTGATCTGGATGAATACAGCCCCAGGCGCCTTCGCGTCTGTAAAATACCTGTCAGCTACCCGCAGCGAAGGACGGGGAATTCGATGGGATCGCCGTACCCACCGCGCGGATCTTTTTCCACTCCCGGCCCACGGCCCGGGCAAGCCGGTCTGCGGCCCGATCCAGAGCCGCCGGAAAGTTCACATCGACCACCTCCACTACCACCCGCCGACCACCGACCACATCGGCACTCATCCGGCAACACTTGTCCAGCCCCCCCCGCGGGCCGTTCACGTCCCCAAAGCGCACCCGCACCTTGTGGATCGCCGTCCGAAAGCGCCCAAGCGCAAACGCAAGACGACGATGGCTGTACTCTGAGATACCCTCGGGGGCGTGCCGTAGCTCGATCTCCATTCTGCCTCCTTCAGCGGTCTTGTTGGCGCTGACCTTAGGAATATAGACACTCTCATCTCCACGACAATACGGATGTTTCTATCATTCACTTCGGTTTTTCCGATGAATACCGCGCCCAAAAAAAAGAGCCCCGGCGGATGCGCCGGGGCGAAGCTTGGAGCCGCCGCGATCACACGACGCCGGGCTGCTCTACCTTCTTCGGGAAGGCCAGCGAGGCCACGATGGAGATCGCCAGGATGGAGCCGATGATCCCCAGTGACCAGCCGATGGGGAAGTGGCCATCGAAGACCTTGTTCAACCACACCATCTTCAACCCAACAAAAACCAGGATTCCTGAGAGCCCGTACTTCAGAAGGTGGAAGCGGTCCAGTACATTCGCAAGCATGAAGTACATGGAACGAAGTCCAAGGATGGCAAAGATGTTGGAGGTGAAGACGATCAGCGGCTCATCGGTGATCGCGAAGATCGCAGGCACCGAGTCGATCGCGAAGATGATGTCGCTGACTTCAATGATCACCAGGGCCACCAACAGCGGCGTTCCCCAGGTACGACCTTCCTTGAGAATGAAGAAGCGATCCCCATGCAGCTCGGAAGAGATCGGCACAAAGCGCCGCAGCAACCGCAGGACCGGGTTCTTCTCGGGCTCCATGGCTTTGTCGGGCGTGACAGCCATCTTCACACCCGTAAAGATGAGAAACAAGCCGGCAAGAATGACGACCCAGTAGTACTGCATCAGCACGGCGCCGATGGAAATGAAGATCGCCCGGAAAAACAGGGCCCCCAGGATCCCGTAGAAGAGGATGCGGTGCTGATAGGCCGCCGGCACCGCAAAGTAGGAGAACACCATCGCAAACACAAAGATGTTGTCCACCGCCAGCGCCTTTTCCACCACGAAGCCGGTTAGAAACTCCAAGGCAGTTTGCTGTGCGGCCAAACCAGGGTCAAAACCGTCGATGCTCATCAGCCGCGGGTTTCCCGCAAAAACCGTGGATGCATATTGGTAGATCCCCAGGTTGAACAGCAAGCCCAGGCTCACCCAGACCACCGTCCAGCCCGCAGCCTCCTTGAAGCTCACCGCGTGGGCCTTTCGGTGAAAAACACCCAGGTCCAGCGCCAACATCCCCAGCACAAAGAGGGTGAATACCCCGTAAAACCACCAGTATTCCGCAAAGGGAAACAGCTCTACTCCAGCCATTGTGTCCATCGCCCACACTCCTATGCCTCGGAAGTTATGCACCACCACTAGTCCGTCCATTCGATAGATCAGATGGTTTCTATAGATTTACTCTATATATCTGATTCTTTGAGGCGGACCGACGATTCTGAAGCTAATATAGCTATATGCTGCTACTTCTGGCCTGTACCTCCATCGAAAACACGAAGGACTCCGTACGTGAACAAGGGCCACCTGGCCTGCTGGGCTTCTCCGACATGCCCGGCGAAAACCTCGTGATCGTGCAGGTAGACACGCTGCGGGCCGATCACCTCGCCGCCTATGGCTATGGCCGTCCGCTCCTCGACGACGGGCGCCCCTGGCGCGTCGTGGACGGCTACGAAAGTGTGGCCTCCTGGACGCCGCCCTCCACAGCCTCGGCCATGACCGGTCTGGAGATCGAACACCACGGCCTCCGCTGGGTCGATCAGGGCACACCCGAGCGGCAGATCGCCAGCCCCACGCTGGCGACCCACTTCTCTCAAGCGGGCTATCGAACCGCACTTTTTTCGGGAAGCACCTGGATGTCGGCCGTCACCGGTCTGGACGCCGGCTTCGACCGTGCCTCCCTCTCCCCCGAACTGTATGCCACCTCGAACCTGGGGACTCTTGTAGACGATGCCCTGGGTTGGGTGGACAAAGCGCCGGGTCCCTTTTTGATGGTGCTGCACCCGATGGACCCCCACGATCCCTACAGCCCGGAGGAGCAGGATCGTGGAATCTATGCTCAAAATATCCCCTTTGATATGGATGATCTGGACCAGAAGGACCGGGTTGATGAGCTCTTGGCCACCGCCACCGGCGCCGAGCGCGAGGCCCTGGTGCAGAGCCTCCGCGATGTCTACGACGAGCAGCTTTTGGGGTTGGGGCGTTCGGTGGAGAAATTGCTTGTTGGACTGGAAGAACGAGGTCTTCTCAACAATACGCTCGTGGTCCTGACCGCGGACCACGGCGAAAGTTTTGACGAAGGGGGCGAGCTGCGCCACGGTGCCAGCCTGCGGCAGGAGCAGCTGATGATCCCGCTGATGTTCCTCCATCCGCGGGCGCCGGCGGGACGATTGTCCTGCCTGAGCAACAATGTCGATCTGCTCCCGACGCTTTTGGATCTCTACGATCTCCCCGAAGCGGCGCAGATCGACGGGACCTCGCTCCAGAAGGGCTGCCGGCGAAGCAGCATCGCCAGCCTCTACTACCCCGGTGGTCTCTGGTGGATGAGCAACCGCTCCGCCCAGAGCCGGGTGGCCTGGGAGTGCAGAACGGGGGAGGTTTTAGCCTACAACCTGATCAACGATCCGAAGGCACTCAGTGCCGTGGACCCGAGCAGCCTGGACGACGGGGCGCAGTTGCTCGGGGAGCTGGGCGCGCGGGTGGACTCCCTCGTCGCGGCCGACCCCAGCCTCTCCTGCCGCAAGCCCTAGGCGACTTGCCGGGATAAGTGTGCGGATGCCCTCGCTGATGCGCAGCCTGGTGGACGGCTTTCGCTGGTGGATGATCCCAGCCTTGCTGCTGCTTTTTGGCGGAATCCTGGGGCTGGGGCTCCTGGCTTCATGGTCTTCGATCTCACCCACCACCTACACGGCCTGGTGATGGAAAAGCGAAGAGGAAGCCCGCTGGTGACCTTTTCCGTGCTGGTGGCGGGGCTGCTCTTGCTGCTGCTCGGTGCAGAGGGACTGGCCCGATGGCGTTGGAGCGAGGCTCAGCTCCTGCTGGTGCCCTCCATGCCTTTTTTGCAGGATGACCCTGTCTTATTGTGGCGACTGCGTCCCAATTTGAACCTCCAGGTCTGGCCCGGAGAGCCGCTGCGCACCAACCGACTGGGGATGCGGGACGAGGAGGTGGGGCCAAAGAAGGAGAATATTCCTCGCATTCTCTCGTTGGGGGAGTCCACCACCTGGGGCCACGGTGTCCGGGCGGCAGAGACCTACACCAAGTTGCTGCCCGGCCTCATAAAAAGCCCGGTGGAGGCGATCAATGCGGGAACACCCGCCTGGAGTGTCTGGCAGTCGGCCCAGTACCTGGAGCGCGAAGGAATGGCGCTGCAGCCGGATGTCGTGTTGCTCTATCACCTGGCCAACGATTTCCTCCCAAGAGGGGCATCCAATCCGCGCGATCCGTTTAAAGTTACACTGACGGATCGGCAGCTTTCCGACGCCCGTCGTCCGTTGGCACCCTTGCTCTCGTTGCTCTCCGCGTCGCGACTGCGGCAGGGTCTGTGGAGCCTGTGGTTGGCCCCGGCGGTGGCGGGGAAAGGTACACCCGGCCGTGATGTGGTCCGGGTACCCGAGGCCGATCGTCGGGAGGCGCTTGAACAGATGCTGTCACTCTGTCAGGAAAAAGCTATACTCTTGGTGGTGATCAAGCCCATCTATGCCAAGGCCCGCTACGCCGACGATCGCCTGCTGGACAGCTTCGCAAATCGCTCGGACAACCTTCTTTTTGTGGACCTTCCCCGCCAAAAAACCGAGCAAGGATTGAGTGACGATGGGATGTTCCAGCCGGACGATACCCACCCCACCCCCGCCGGGCACCGCTGGATTGCCGAGCAGGTTGCGACGTATCTGAACGGCAGTCTCCAAACCCGAGTACCGTAGATGTCCCGACGTGGTCCGCTGCTGGCCCTGGCCTCCAGCATCTTTGTCCTTGCGATGCTGGAAGGGGGAGCACGACTGCTGACCGGCGGGAAACCACCGCAGTTGGACTGCTATTCAGCCACCGCGTTGGGATTGCGCCTTCAGGCAGGATGTACGCGCACACTCCGCCAGCCGGATGGCAGCTCCTGGACGCTGCAACTGCGGGATCATGGCCTTCGCTCTCCCTTGACACGTCAAGTGCCACTGGTGGTGGGGGACTCTCAGATTTTCGGGTGGGGGGTGGAGGAGGAGGCGCTCTGGCGTGTTCAAGCCGAGCAGGCTGGCATCCCGATGGTGGCGGCCGGGGTGCCCGCCATGGGAGTCGCCGACGCCCTGGGCTTCGCTGAGGAATTGTTGCCTGACCAGCAGCCCTCTCGCCTTTTTGTGGTGGTCAACGGCGCCAACGACTGGGGAGATGCCCGCGCCCCGGCGCTGGAGCGGCTCGCCGTGGTGGGCGGTTGGCTGCTGCGCCCCGAAGCGGCTGCCTCCGCCCTCTCCACCTTCTTTGCCAGTCCCTTCCGGCACTCTCTGCTGCTCAGCTACGCTGCCGTGGCCTGGGGCCGTCGCGACGCTCCCGACCCGCGCTTGCAGCGGCTCGCCGAGAGTCCCTGGGCCATGCCGGAGGAGCTACGCCAGAAATCCACACGCAGCATCGCACTCGCCCTCCACGCCTTTGCCGCCCGCCACCCCGAGCTGCCCCTGACCGTGGTCTTCCTCCCCTCCGACCTGGAGCTTTCGGAGGCTCGGGTGGACAGTGAGCTGGGCGACAGCCGCCGCTACCTGCAGCTTGATCCCTGGTCCAATCCCCTGCCCTGGCAAGAATTGCGCACCGCCCTGCCCGACCTGAGCATTCTCGATCTGCACGATAAGCTCCCCGATCCCCGCTTTTTCCAGGGTGGCGACTACCACCTGAGCGCCGAGGGCCAGGCGGTGTTGGGCCGCGAATTGGCCGCCGCCGCCCGATGACCTGGCACATCGTCAGTCCAGAGTTCCCTCCCTTCATCGGGGGGATTTCCACCTGGACAGACGCCATCGCCACCTGTCTGCACCAGGCGGGTGAGCCCGTGGTGGTCCACATCCCCGCGCGGATTGTTCCCCTCCCCCGTCCCTTTCCCGTCTATCGTATGGCCGGACGACATTGGAGCCGCTGGGCCGGGCTCTGGGCCCGTCTCTCCGTACTCCCCCACCTGCGTCCCGGGGACCGCATCCTTAGTGCGACCTGGCAGCTGGCAACAGAGCTGGTTGGACGTGGCTTTCCCGTCGGTATCGCCTTCCACGGCTCGGATCTGACCCGCCCCAGCCGCCACCCGCACCTGAATCGCACATTAGACGCTGCTGACCTGCTTTTTCCGGTCTCCGACTACCTGGGCAGCCTGTTGGGGGGGCGTCGCTACTGCCGCCTGCCCTACCCCATCCAGCCCGAAGAGCCGGTTCTGCGCGGAGAATTTCTGCTGAGTGTGTCCCGCCTGGTGCCGCAGAAAGCGGTCCACCGGGTGCTGGAGCTGGGGCGCCGGCTGGGGCGCCCGGTCGTGGTCGTCGGCGCCGGCCCGCTGCGGGCGGATCTGGAAGCATGTGCCAAAAAAATGGGTGTCCAAGCAACATTTACCGGCGCACTGCCCGCCGAAAAAATCCCCTGGGCGGGCAGTTGGGCCGTCGCCCTGCTCTCCGAAGTGCTGCCCGACGGCACCGGCGCCGAGGGTCTGGGCCTCGTGCTGCTGGAAGCGGCCGCTCGCGGTATTCCCACCCTGGGCTCCGCCACCGGCGGCATTCCCGAGGCCGCCTGGTACACGCTCCCCTCCTCCGCACCTTTCACAATTCCTGAACCTCCCCCGCCTCAAGAGCTGCAGCGCACGTTGAAGGAGCGGCATTCGCAAGAAGCCTGCCTTCTTGAGCTAAAAAAGCTGGGCGCGGGATCCGTAGACAAGGTATGATGCCAGCAGGCGCTCCACAGTTACCACCGACGGATACCATGTCCGGCCAGTCCCGAACCCACGATCGCCGCGCACACCCCCTCGACCGTACCGGTGCAGAACACCGGCTCGGTCAATACCGGCTTTTGCGCCCCATCAGTGCGGGTGGAATGGCGCGTGTCTACGAAGGTCGGCTGGATTCGCTGGCCGGCGTCAGCACACGTGTGGCCATCAAGGTCATTCACCCTGAACACGCCAACGATCAGGCTTTTCAGGAGCTTTTTATCACCGAAGCGCGGATCTCCGCACGGCTGGAACACCAGAACCTGGTCCGCGTGCAGCAGTTCAACCGGGAGGGTGATCTCTACTACCTGGTGATGGAGCTGATCGACGGGATCACCCTGCGGAAGATGATCTCGCTGTGCCGCCGCCACCAGATTCAGCTGCCGGTGTCGGTCATCGCCGAGGTGGGGCGTCAGGTCTGCGAGGGTCTGGAGTACGCCCACGGCCTGCGCAACGATGCCAACGAAGCGATGCAGCTGGTGCATCGGGATATCAAGCCGTCCAACCTGATGCTTACCAACCAGGGCGTCGTGAAGGTGTTGGACTTCGGTATCTCCTACTCCCGTGGCACCGAGATCGGCACCGGGGTCAAAGGTACCTGGGGCTATATGGCCCTGGAGCAGATCGAGGGTCGGCGGGTCGCGCCACCCGCCGATGTCTACGGCCTTGCCGCCGTGCTTTTTGAGCTGGCCACCCTGGAGCCGCTCTTCGACGAAAAGGACAACAACCGCATCCGCGAGCGGATGGTCGAGGACGAAGCCGCCCGTCGGGCAGCAGGGATCGGCGGGCAATATGCTGAATTGGGCGCCGTGTTGGTGCGCGGCCTGCAGCGGGATCCCGCAGCGCGCTTCAACAATTGTGCCTCCTTTGGGCGGGCATTGGCGCGCCTCATCACCAATCCGGTGACCATTCGCGACGATCTGATCCAGCTCGGCCATAACTTCCGGGGCTTGGACGAGAATAATCCGGGCGCCGTGGATCGGGTACGCTCGATCACTACCGTGCCTTCCCAGGTGGATCCGCGCACCGGATCGGCGCTGGGTCTCCCCGTCGCCACAGGTACTGTACACGGCCCAATCATGGTGCCGCCGGAAGACCGGCCCAAAAAAGAGGATCGGGCAGCTCCCAGCTGGCTTTCCTTTGTGGTCGGTGGTGCACTGATGAGTGCGGTGGCCAGTGGCGTCGCCGTATTGGTGGTGCTGCAGATCAACAAGCCCGACGTGGAGCCGGTCCCCAACCCCGGGCTTTCTCCCGGGCAGATCGTGCCCCCCCAGAATGTGGAGTCGCCACAAGCGACCCCGAACGGTGGTGCTGCGGGAACACCCACCGGGAATGAGACCGGCACCGGCGCCACAGCTACGGGAGGCTCCGGCTCCACCTCAGCGGCCTCTGGTGTAGCGGTGACGACGGGTGGAAGTGGCGGTAACCCTGCTCCAGCGACCACACTCGGAGGATTGAAGCCTAGAAACCCGCGCGGCGGCACCACCACCGCTGCGCCAGCACCGGCGCCTGTACCGGCGCCCACCCCCGCACCGGACGAACCCACACCCGAAGTGGGTCAGGTCACCATCTCCGCCTTCCCCGTAGCCGATATCTACATCGACGGCAAAAAAATACGGGCCACGCCGATGTTCGGCGCGGACATGAAGCCGGGCACCTACCAGGTCGAGCTGGTGACCCAAGCGGGCATCAAAAAGAGCTTTGCTCTTACCGTTGTCGCTGGCCAGACCGTGAAAAAGGTCTGGAACTTCTCCGACAATGCGTGGCAGTAGCGGTTGATCCCGGGTCCTTCCGAACAGGCTTGACGGAGCAAACATGATATTCAAAAGCTGGCTTTTCCTCTACATGATTGGAACCGTCTCTGCCGAAGACTCTTCTCCCTGCCCCTGCTCTTGCCCGGCGGCTACAAGCTCCACGGCATCGGTGTCCATCCCGGAAAGAGAGCTTGGGCGGATTACCATTTCCTCCTTCCCCGCCTCCGACATCTACATCGACGGCAAGCGGAAGCGCAGCACCCCGATGTTTGCCGCGGAAATTGCGCCCGGCAGCTACCAGGTACAACTGGTCACCCCGGATGGACAGACCAAGAGCTTCCCCATCGAGGTCACCGCCGGGAACACCACGAAGAGGGTCTGGAACTTCATGGATGGGACCTGGCAATAGCCATCCCCGCCGGGCGGCAATTGTGCTCCGGGTAGCTTAGAAAACATCGGGGGACCAGCCGTGCTGTGGATGTTGATGATGGCCCGGGCCGCAGACACGGTGGTGGCGGTGATGCCTGGGGTTCCCGTAGAAGATCCTCGGCTTCGTGCGGCGGTGGTGCGGGTATTGTCGGCAACCGGCTACGACCGCGCGCTGTTGATGGCGCCCGAGAGCCTGAGCGACGCCATGGACATCCGGGGGCTGCGGCCCACACCGCCGCCGTGCCACCAGCCGCTGGGTTCCTGGCGGGTGGGCATGGATCTGGCAGTGGAGCTGATCCTGGAGGATGAATGGGAGGAAGCCGAGCGGCTCCTCCAGCGCCTGGAGGAGGATCTCCACTGTCTTCAGAAGGCGCCCGATCCGGACGACCTGCTACACCTCTGGCTGGCCCAGGCCTGGTTGGCACGGCAGGGCGAGCGCATCCACGAAGACTTTGGCGACGCAAACACCGCAGTTTCTCAGGCTTCTATCCTGGGAAAACTGCCGATGCCGGACGATGTTGATCCCGATATCCTCGACGAAGTGGAGGCCCGTCGGCAGCGCCAGGGGGGGACGGTGCCGGTGGCAATCGCCGGGTCTGAGGCAACAAAGCTGCGTATCGACGGCTACCTCGCAACCGATGGTGTGTTTGAGCTGCATGTAGGCACACACTACTACTGGCTGGAGGGAGAGGAGGTGGAGGGCTACGGCGAGCTGGATATCCGTGGACCAACTCTCCTTTGGGTGCCGGGGGATGCCCCGATCACCCTGCCCGCAGCCGTCGTAAGCCTGGGGCGTAAGGAGCCTCCGCCGGAGGAGGGCTGGCTGCTCTCGGCCGCCAGCCGCCTCGTCGATCAGCCGCTGATCTACGTCGGGGTACGCGGGCGTCAGGTGGAGCTGTGGGTGCCGGTGGGGGATCACCTGCTTGCGGTGACACCCCAAATGGATGAAAAAAACGTGGCTGAAGCCGGACTTCCTGATGAGGGGGTGGAGGTCTGGCGCGCCACCTACGGCCTCAGCCTGGGGGGCGCGTGGTCCAGCGAGGAGACCATTGGGGGTCTGGGCGGCGGCGTGGGCGTCTTCGCACGTTGGCGTCTGAATCCTTTTCTGAACCTGGCTTTTGCGGCAAACCCGGTGCTGCTCCCCGGCGAGGAGCGCGGGCTGCGGGGCACCGTCCCCATCCGCATGGGCATCCACTACGGGCGCCAGACCCGCCGGTGGACGGCGGATCTGGGGGTGGACGTGGGCATGGAGTGGCTGGGCCAATTCCAGCCTGACTCCGCCGGTTTTCTCCTCGGCGGCAGCGGCGGCGCCAGTGGAGCGTTGGGCCCCCGCACCGGCCTGCGACTCGAAGTCTGGGCCGCGGCCGGTCTGGATCACGGAATGGCCGGTCTGAACCTGGGCGTGGAAGCGCGCCTTCCTGCAAGAACCGTCCTCGTGGAGTCCACGACCGCACCATGAAAATCCTCTTTGTCGATGATGATCCTGAAAATGTCACCAGCACGGCTGCGATCCTGAAAGATGCGCTGGGAGCCCAGACCTGGGTGGCCACCACCGTGGAGGAGGCGCTGCAGATCCTGGCCACCGAGCGGGTGGATCTGCTGGTCACCGACATCTTCATCCCCATGGGAGAGCGGCCCCAGGGACTCCTGGGGCCCCGCGCCACACGGAAGGCGGAACAGATCGAGCACCTGGGCGGACTGGTGCTGCTTGATGAGCTGGAGCGCCTGCCCGGCTGCAAGGTGCTGGTCCATACAGCCTGTGTGGACCGCGCGCTGTTGGAGGTGCTGGGAGAGCGCTCCCACCAGCGGGTGCGGAAGCCCGCTCCGCCCGAGGTGCTGATCGACGCCATCCGCGAGCTGGTGCAGGAGCGGCAGTGGAGCGGATCCTGAGGCGGGCGGCCGTGGCCGTGAGGTGGCCCCGGCTGCCCTTCCGGCGGAGCCCTTCGCTGGCCCGTGCTCGACTGGTCTGGTGGAACCTGAGCTTCTTTGTGGCTTTTGCGCTCTTGGGTCTGCTGGGCGCCTGGTGGACCATCCTGATCACCCGGCTGGTGAACCAGAACTATGCGCTGGCCTTGTCCTTGGGAGGGGCGGCACAACATCTGACGGAGGAGCACGCCCGGCAGCGGCTGATGATCTTGGGGGAAAGTGCGACACTCTTAAGTCTGGCACTCAGCCTGATCTTCCTGGCTTGGCGCCAGGCCCAGCGCGAACGTACCCAGATCCGTCGTCTGGAAGGCATGTTGGCCGCCTCCACCCACGAGCTAAAGACCCCGGTTGCGGCGGTGCGCAGCCTGCTGGAGAGCCTGGAAACCGGCGTGCTGCCACCGGAGCGCGCCGGACCCTACCTGATCCGGGGCTTGGAAGCCTGCTCTCGCCTGGAGCACCTGATCGAGAGTATCCTCACCTACCAAGCTGCGGTGGCGCGCCCCACCGCCTGCTCGGTGATGCCCACAGACCATTGGGTGCTGCCGGTGGTCCAACATCGCCGCGAGACGATGACCTCCGAAAACATCAAGGTGGACCTCGGAGAAGCGGGAAAAATCCTGGTTTCTGCCGCAGCAGACCCCGTACGGGTGATCCTGGAGAACCTGCTGGACAACGCGCAGAAGTACGGCGGTGGAGAGGTAAAAATCTCGGCGGAGATCCAGGAGCATTGGGTAGAGCTGCAGGTACAGGATCAGGGCAGCGGCTTCCCGCCAGAGGAGGCGGAGCTGCTTTTTGAGCCCTACCAACGCGGACAATCCGGTCAGCCGCGCCATGGCACCGGCCTGGGTCTCTACCTCGCCCGCTCCCTGGCCCGCGCCATGGGTGGAGAACTACGCGCCAGCAGTCCCGGGGTCGGAAAGGGAGCCACCTTCCACCTCAGGTTGCTCCGGGAGCGTTAAGGGACGGCCATGGCCGACCGCATCCTGGTGGTAGAAGACGAAGCCCTGGTTCAAGATATGATCCGCTTAAACCTGGAACATGCAGGCTATCAGGTGGAAGGCGCGTCTTCCGCCGAAGAGGCATGGCAGATCCTTGCACTTCGTCCCGCCGATCTTCTGGTACTGGATCGGATGCTTCCCGGCATGGAAGGCGTGGAGCTGGCGCGCCGCTTGCGTAACCAGGGCAACGGCACGCCCATCCTGTTGCTCACCGCGCGGGCCGACACCCAGGCCAAGGTAGAAGGTCTGGATGCAGGGGCCGACGACTACCTCGCGAAGCCTTTCGCGATGCCCGAGTTGATTGCGCGCGTGCGGGCACTTCTACGGCGACAGACCTCTGCAAGAGCGAATCCAAATAGTCGTGAGATACGACTTGGCCCCTGGTACGCCAACCTGGACACCCGCGAGGCCCTCACCAATGAGGGTCGGGTGACTTTAACCGAGAAGGAATGTGGCCTTTTGGCTTGGTTTGTGGCGCACGAAGGTGCGCTTTTCGACCGGGTGGAGATCCTGGAAAATGTCTGGGGTATGGACTCCTTTCCCACTGCCCGCACAGTGGACAACTATGTGCTCCGTCTGCGCAAGCTCTTTGAACCCGATCCCGATGAACCTCGCTATTTTTTGACTGTACGCGGGCGTGGCTATCGGTTTGTGCGGGAGTAGAAAGCGGAATGCTGCCAGCAGATGAACGCTAAAAAGAGCTTCCCAGCGCCAGATACAGTCCCTGGATACTCCCGATAGGGATCCCGCCACCATAGGCAGAAAAAGCGTAGCCTCCTCGTGCATAGATCGAGGATCCCCACCCGGCGATCATCGCCACGTTCAGCTCGGCCCCCACGCCCACCTTGCTGTTCTGCATACTCGCGCCCGCGACGTCATCGAAGGCGTTGCCCGCATCCACCAGCAGCGTTCCCGAAATCCACCGTACAAAAAGGGGCAGGGCACCCAGGCCCCGGTCCACCCGCCAGATGGGGAAGCGATACTCACCGGAGCCCTGCCAGTACCACTCGCCCGAGTCGGCCCCGTAGCCAAAGCCGCGCAGGGAGCGAAACTCGTCGGGCACCACCGTCACACCATTTTCAGAATAATAGCCACCCAGGCGGAAAGAGCCATATTTGAAGCGGTCCCCAATACTTGCGCCTCCGGTCAGCCGCAGCGCCACCACATGGTTGGGCAGAAAGGGGATGGTGCGATACTCCCGCCATTGTGCCGTCACCCGAAGCTGGTTAAAAGCCTGTGTTGTTCCTTCATCATTGAAGGTATAGCTCCCCAGAAATGCCGGGGTCCCCTCCACCCCAAGCGACAGCACCCGTGCACGTTCGGGAGAGATAGAAAGGGTGGTAGAACTTCCCGTTGAATAGGACCATCCCACTCCCACCGACGAGAAAAAGCCGCGGGTGGGCAGCTGCGGGTTGTAGACATCTTCGGGCAGAGGATCCAGAGAACGCCGTAATGTTCCTTGATAGTAGGCGACCACCGAACTCTTGGTGGAAAGCGGATAGCTGAGCGTGGCACTGCCCCGCAGGCGGTGATCCCAGTAGCGCATCCGTGCACTTTCGATACCCGGCAGAAAGGGGCCACCATCCGGTGGTTTTGCCTCGGTATACACCAGACTGTAGGGCCAGGCCGACGAGGAGAAAGATGCCCCTAACACCGGCCGCCAGCGGTTCCATACAAAAGAACCCCCGCCACCAAAGAAGCGTGCATCCGTCCGATAGGAGAGGTAGCCGCTCCAGGCCACCATCTTCAGCGGATCCGAGCCGCCGGTGATCGCATAGGCCAGAAGCCCGATGCTGTCACCGGTGCTGGTCAAATAGGCGGATGGAAGCCAGTAACGAGGCGGAAAGGCCAGGGGCCAGGGATTGTAGCGACGTACCGGCAGACCCCCAAGGGTCTCCGGGGGCTTCCACGGAGGCGGACGCGGCTGCTTTTTCGCAAAAGCTTCGAATGCCGGAGGCTTCTCGGGCGTAGAGGGAGCGGGCGGCGGCTCTTCTGGGGAGGGCGCGCTGGAGGTGTTTTCGGCGCCTGGCGTCGTGAGTGAGTTCACATCGGGGGCCGCCAGGACTGGCTCCCCCTCCTCGTCCAAGGCTGGAAAGTTTGGAATCACCCCCAAATCTCTCCAGCCATTGGGTTCGAAGGCGGCCGTCACGATACGCCCCCCGTTGGTGGTGAACAGCTCGTAGGCCATCCGCGTACCGTCGGGATGTACGGTGGCGCCAAAGGCCCCGGTACGCACATTGGTCACCCGGTACAGGCGCCCGCTGGCCCGTTCCCAAGCGTAGATATTGGGGATCCCGGAACGGTCAGAGCTGAACAGGAGAAAGCGGCCGTCGGGGGACCAGGCGGGGTCCCGATCCGAGGCCATGTCCAGCGTCAGCCGCTGCAGGGGCTTTCCCTCCGCGGTAAAAAGCCAGAGATCGCGGGTTCCCCCCTGCCAGACCGACAGCGCGATCACGGTGCCGTCCGGCGAAAAACGCGGTGTTCCAAGCTGAGTATGGTCGGTATAGTGCGTCAGCGGGCGACGCTGACCATCCACGGTGATCAAAGAGAGGTTGTTGTTCCTCAATTTGTTAGTCACCACCAAAAGCCGCTGTCCGTCCGGCGAATAGACCGGGTCCCGCGCCCGCTCACCGCTGGTCAGCCGCCGCATCTTCTTGGACGCCAGCTCGTAAGAGAAGACATCCTCAAAGGTGTTGTAAAGGTCAGAGGTCCCCAAAAGGGAGAAGACAATGGCCTTGGAGTCCGACCGCCACACGATGTTTTTGGGCAGGACGTTTTTGACCAGGATCTTCTGCTGCGCCCCGCTCCCGTCGTCGATGTAGATGGCGCTGCCACGACGTGGGTCGTTGCAGGCGTAGACGAGATAGGCACCGTCCGGGCTCCAGGATGCGGCGCCACAGCCCATATTTGGGGGGGTGATCGGCGTAGAGACACTCAGCCCCTCCGCCTCCACCGGCGCCAGCTGGGCCTGGTAGCGCGCGCCCACCGCCGCAACCCACTCCTTGTGGAGGCGGTAGAGCGAGGCTCCAAAGGTCTTCTTTGCCCCCAGAAAGTAGGGGATGGAGGCACCATAGCGGTGGATCCACTCCGTCCACTTGTTTTCCCCAGACCGGTCGGCGATAAACTGAATGAAGTCCTGCCCGAAGACGTAGCGCAGGTTGCCGGCCGGAGCGCGGGACTGGTAGCCATCCAGGGTATCGAGCGGGGGAAAGCGGTCTTCCAGCCAAGCGGTACGCTTGACCATGTCTACCGCCGGGGCCTTCCCGCGACCGCCAGCGGTGTGGCGTGTCTCCTCAAAGGTGGCAAAACCTTCGGTGACCCAGCCCGGCGACAACAGGTTGGGCGACACGATCCGCCCGAAGAGGTAGCGGCCGATTTTCGGCAATCCACCTACCGTATCCAGGTGGAGCACGTGGGTCAGCTCGTGGGTGATGATGGTGCTGCCCCAGTCGTCATAGTAGTCCAGACTACTATCTTCCTGAGGTGCGGTCACAAAAATCACGATCTGGTTGTTGGGGACGATGGTCGCGTAGCCGTTGGCGGAGTCGGTGGGGTCTACCAACACCAGCTGGATACGTTGCTTCGGCGCAGTTTTCAGCTCTTCCGTAAGGATACCCCAGGCACGCTCCGCCGAAAAAATCATCTCCTCCGCCACCTGCTCTTCCCCCTGGTGGAAGGTGATGGCAAAGTGTTCGGTACGCACCGTCGCCCACCGGAAGTCGGGGTCAAAAGACGCCGCCGAAGCGGTCAGCGCAAGCACAAGGGAGAGGAACACGGCTCCGACCTTATCCCGAAAAGCGGTTAGGCGGGCAGAATGGCACGCTACTCCAACGAGTTCTGGGTGGGACTCCTCTCGATCGGCGCCGCGGCGATGGTGGCCTGGGGCATCACCCAGGTAGACGACCGCCCCGACGGCGGGGGGCGCTACTTTCTGATCGTGGAGTTTCCCGCGGTGGACGGCGTTTTTCCCGACACGCCGGTAAAAGTGGCGGGGGTGCCAGTGGGGGCCGTGGAGAAGGTGGAGCTGGTGGGAGGTCAGGCCCGACTGCTGCTGATGATGCAGGGCAATGTACAGCTTCCAACCGACACCGTTGCCGAATTGAAGGCCGATGGGCTGTTGGGCGACAAGATGATCCGGCTGGTGCCCGGCCAGGGGGGGACCCTTCTGAAAGATGGCGACACGCTGAAGACTGGTGAGGAAGGCTCGTCCATTGATGCGCTGACCGCCAAGTTCAGCTCCATCGCCGATGATGTCAAAGAGATTACCGGTAGTCTACGTCAGATTACCGCCGATGACTCCTTCCAGCAGCGGGTTCAGACCACACTGGACAACGCGGCAGCCACCTCCACGGAATTGCGGAAGATTGCCGAACAATTTCGGGAGATTGCGCAGGGTAAAGGTCCAGCAATCGACGAAATTGCGGCCAACCTTCTCGATGTCTCCCGCAGCCTGAAGGGCTTTGTGGACCCCAATGGCGGCCGGCTGGAGACCGAGCTGGCCGAAGTGCACACGGCATTAGGCAAACTCAATCGCTCTCTGGATAACTTTGAATCTATCAGCGGAAAAATGGATCGCGGAGAAGGTACCATCGGTGCACTTCTGAACGACCGTACCCCGATGGACAAGCTGAATGCGACGCTCACCCAGGTCAACGAAGTCGTGGAGGACGTAAACGACATCGTCGCCGATGCCTCTCGCATCCGAACGGATGTCACCTACCGCGGGAATTTCTACTTCGGCAGCAACCCCAACGAGCCCGGCTTTGCCCAGAACCCCATGTCGGGCAGCTTCCGCAACACGCTGGGAATCCGCATCCAACCTCGGGAAGACTATTGGTATGAGGCCGCCTTCGTCAGCCATCCCCTCGGCACCATCACCAAGGAAGAAAGCTACTTCCCGGAGCTGGACAGCAGCTTTACCGAATATACCCGCCGTCCCGACTACCGCTTCAGCTTCCAGTTCGCCAAGCGCTTCGACAACCTCGTCTTACGTTTTGGTATCAAAGAGTCCTCCGGCGGGATTGGAGCGGACTACCTTCTTTTCCGCGATCGCTTTGCCATTTCTGCCGATCTGTATGATTTTGAGTACGGCTCCTGGCCAGTCCTGGATGGAACGCCAAACCTGGCCATGAACCTGCGGGCCTGGCCCTGGCGCTTTCTCTACCTTGAAGCAGGGGCTGACAATATTATTTTTGGGGCACAGCACGGCTACTTCACAGGCTACGCCGGTGCCGGCTTCACCTTCAACGACCAGGATCTGCGCCTGATCCTCCCCGCGCTCCCCACCCCCTGAAGCAGAACCCCACGGCGGACGGTGCAGAGCGGCGGCATTCAGGCTAAGCAGCGTGGGCCTCCTCTCTCTGGAAAGGCCTCGCGGGAGTCTCGACCATGCCATCCAAGCCGACTGACTTCGACGATTTTGATATGGACTTCTTCAGCCAAGGAGAACAGAGCTCCAAGGCTGAAGATCCTAAGGAGACCGCTCGAAAGGCAGAGGAAGCTCGAAAGGCTGAGGAGGCCCGGGCCGCCGAGGCGGCACGAAAGGCCGAAGAGAGCCGTCGTGCAGAGGAGCAACGCCGCGCCGAAGAGGCCGTTTTGGCCGCCCGGAAAGTGGAAGAAGCACGTCTCGCCGCCGAACAGGCAGAGCAGCGTCGTCTTGTGGAGGAAGCACGCCGGGCGGAGGAGCTTAAAAAAGCTGAGGAACTACGTCTGATCGAAGAAGCACGTCTCGCCGCCGAGGCCGCCGTCCGCGAGGAGCAACGTCTCCAAGAAGAGGCGCGTCAGCGTGCAGAAGCGGAGCTTCGTCGCCAGGAAGAGGCGCAGCAGTGGGCGGCAAAGGCCCAAGAGCTGGCCAGACAGGTCCCGGAGCTGGACCAAAATCGTCGGCAAGCGCAGGAGCTTGCAGAGAGTGGTCGTACCGCAAACCATGCCTGGAACCAGGAACTTGCTCAGCATGAGGCCGAGCTTCGTGCGGCCCAGGCCACCTACACCCAGCGGCGCGAGCAGCTGCAGGCCCAGGTGGAGGAGGAGGTACGGAAGCGGGTCGCCGAGGCCCGCCGGCTTTTAGAGGCAGAAGCTGCAAAAAAGGTGGTGGCTCCTGCCCCCGCCGACGATCTGGAAGATGCCTGGTTCTCCTCCGACCCCTTCGACGACAAGGCCAAAAAAGCCGAGGAAGAAGCTGCACGCATGAAGGGCGAGCTGCTGCAGATCGAAGCAGAGCTACAGCGCCAAGCCGAGCAATTGCGGCGGCAACTCACCATCGACAACCAGGCAGTTCTGGAGACGGACAGCGCCCACATCGACCACGAAAGGCGTCGTGTGGCCGCCCTGCGCGACCAGGCAGAGGCTAATAATACTGCCTTACGACGGCTCTCTGAGGCTGCGGAACAGGCGGAGCAGCGCTACCAGCAGGCAGTAGCGCAGCTGTCGGAGGCCCGCGAGAAGTCTGGCACCACGGGCGCTCCCGCGCTTCCTCATGCAGAGGTACGTCACGACGAAGATCGCCCCGGTCTGGGGGCGTGGCATGCCGAGGAGGCCCGGCGGCACGAAGAGGCCCAGCGCCAGGAAGAGGCCCGCCGCAGCGAGGACCTGCGTCGTCTTGCCCACCTGAAGGCCGAGGCAAAGGCAGCGGAAGAACGCCGACGCGCCACCGAAGAGCGCCGCCGTCAGGATGAGGAGACCCGCCGCGCGGAGGAGGCAGCAGCCCGCGCGGAACAGGCCCACCGCGCCGACCTGGCGCGCCTCGCAGAGGAGGAGCGCCAGCGGGAACACGCACGGCGTGTGCAGGAAGCAGAGGAGGCCGAACGAAACCGCGTGGCGGAGGAGGAGGCGGCACGCCACCTCGCGAAGGAGGCCGAGCAAGCCGAGCTGGCCCGCATCGCCGCCGAGCGCGCA
Organism: uncultured Pseudomonadota bacterium; assembly: GCA_903891165.1. Taxonomy (GTDB): domain Bacteria; phylum Myxococcota_A; class UBA796; order UBA796; family SXON01; genus CAITDR01. Next base: position 13,778 of record CAITDR010000264.1, on the reverse strand, counting down.
GCCGATCAGGCACGCCAACAACAAGAAGCCGAGGCGGCCGAACAGGCGCGCCTTGCGGCGGCAAATGCCGCCGCCGAGGCCGCCGCAGCGACCGCACGGGCGGCAGCCCTGCTGGCAGCGGAGCAGGCACGGATGGCCGAGGAGGCCCGCATTGCCGACGAAGTGCAGCGCGCCGAGGCAGCACGGATGGCCGAGGAGATCCGCCGCGCAGAGGAAGCCCGGATCGCCGACGAAAAACAGGCCGTGGAAGCTGCCCGCATGGCTGAGGAAGCCAGAATTGCCGACGAAAAACAGGCCGCGGAAGCTGCCCGTGTGGCTGAGGAAGCCAGAATTGCCGAGGAAGTGCGTGCAGCCGAGGAGGCCAGGGCCGCGGCTCAGGAAGCCCGTGCCGCCGAGGCCCGCCGCGCCGAAGAAAAGGCCATCGAGGCGGCACAGAGGACGCTGCTTCCACCCCGCCCTCCCCCGGCCATCGACGATTTGAACGACCTCACCACCCTGGAGTCCGAGGCGGTGATGTCCGAGGAGCTCGCACCTCCGCCGACGGTCGTCACGCCGACCGATGCTCCCCCGGTGGCAGCCCCCCTGGTGGCGGGTAGCTGGGCCGAGGCCGTTGCCGTCCTGGAGCTGGAGGCCCGGCGCTCCTCTGGAGACCGCGCGCGCACCTTATACTGGTCCGCCGCCCAGCTCTCCGCAGCGGACGGTGACGCCGTACGCGCACTTTCCCTGTTGGAAAGTGGTGGCCCGCCGCCCGAGGGCACCCAACCCGCCTGGTGGCGCACGCGCGCCGAACTCCAAGAAACAACGGGTGATATCAGCGGATCCCGCCAGAGCCAACGTGCCCTCGCCCAGGCAGCCTTCGCCAGCGAGTCCACGGACGCCCTGGTGGAAGGCAACATCGGCGGCGATGCCACCGCAGCACTGCTACTGCGAAAAGTGGTGGACGAACAACCTGATCACGCCACCGCACTCCAGGTGCTCCTGGAGATCTACCGTCGCCAAGCTGATAGCCACGGCCAGCTGGATCTTCTCTCCCGCCTTGCGGCGATCCACCCCGGTCCTCTGGCAGCCTTTTACCAGTTGGAACGTGCTGAACTCCTGGCCGCCCGGCCAGACCAGAAGGGCGAAATGGAGGCTGCCCTGGTGGCCGCCCACCGCGCCGATCCCAGCAATTCAGCTGCCTTCCTGCAATTGGAGCGTCTCTGGCGTCAAGACGGTGGCTGGAAGCAGCTGGCCGCCCTGTACCAAGAAGAGGCTCAGCGCCTCTCCAGTCCGGCTGGCAGCGTAGAAGCCGCCTTCTGGTTCGGAAAGGCTGCCCGCATCTACCGCCAGCAGCTTTTGAACGAGGCCGAAGCGGAAGCAGCCTACATCAAAGCCCTGGCCCAGGCTCCCAACCAGCGCGGCCTGCGCAACGAGTTGAACACACTCTACACCGAGGCAGAGCGCTGGCCCGAGCTGGTCCGCTCACTGCATGCCCAGCTGGAGCGCGCAACTATCGCCGAACGTGGCTTTTTGTGGTATCGCATCGCCCATATCCGCGAGGAACGCCTCCAGGATATCGACGGCGCGATCGTCGCCTATCAACAGGCCTCGGAAGATCCGGCCGCCGCCCCTGCCGCCGAGGCGGTGCTTCGCCTGATGCAGAATGCCGGTCGCTGGCAAGAGCTGCTCGCCTTCCTGGAAGCCCGCATGGGTCGCCTCGGAGATCCAGGGCTTTTTGTCACCATTCTGTATCGGATGGGGGAAATCTGCGAAGGGCCTATGGAGGACCAGGGTGGCGCCCGTCGCCACTACGAGCGTGTTTTGGACGTGGCTCCCGGCTACCTGCCGGCCTTGGAGGGTCTGGAGCGGGTCTACTCGCGCCAGCAGGCCTGGCCAGAGCTGGCCGCCGTCTACGAACAACGTGCCCTGCTCACCGACGATCCCCACGGTGTCGCCGTTCACCGGCAGCGTGCTGGCTCGGTCTATGAAGTGCGCATGCAAGATCTGGACCGAGCACGAGAACAGTACCTTCTTGCTCTGGAATCTGTGCCCGACTTCCTGCCAAGTCTTGACGCGTACACACGTTGTCTGGAGCTGGCGGGAGACTGGGTGGGTGTGGCCAAGACGCTGAAGGCGGCCGCAACTGCCAGCCATGACCATAACGAGACAGTCAGCCTGTACTATCGCGCGGCGCGTGTTTTGGCGGACAAGACGGATCAGGTGAGCCTCGCGGTGCAATGCCTGAATCGCTGTCTGGAGCTTTCGCCTGGGTTCCTGCCCGGTGTGCTGCTTCTCAAGGAACTTGCCTCGCGGCAGGGCCAATGGGGCGAATATGCCCGGTTGGAACGTGCCCAGGCCGACATGGGCGAGGATCTGGAGCGTCGCCACTGGCGTCTGATCGCAGCGGCCGAAACCAATGGTCGCCTGCCAGATATGGAGCCAGAGGAGCTGGCCGCAGAAGTGCTGAAAGAGAACCCGGCCCACAGCTCCGCCCTGGATCTGGCCGAGCGGGTAGCGCTGAGCCGGGGCCGCAGCCCCGCCCTGATCGAGCTGTATCTGCGCCTTGCAGGCAGCTCCGAGGACGACGCACAGCGCGCTGCCCTGTGCACCCGGGTGGCCGAGCTGGCGGCCGAGCTCTCCGACTCCGAGACCCTTCTGCGGGGCCTCGGCGAAGTGGTTGCCGCCGCCGGAGTGAGCGGAAGACCGCTGCACGCCCTGGCCCGGCTCGCAGAGCAAGCCGGCTTCCCCGAGGAGGCCCTGCGCGCCCTGGCCGAAGCCGGCGATGGCCCAAGCATCGACGCGGCGCGAATCTGGAAGGATTCTATCGGCGACGCCGACGCCGCCGCCCGCGAGCTGGCGGCCCTCTTGAAGGCCGAGCCCAGCCCCCTGGCCGCGGCCTGGCTGGCCTCGGTGGCCACCGACCCCCTGGAGCTGGCCGGTGCCCACCAGCTGCTGGCCCAGCACTCCGCCGGGCGCCTGCGCGAGCTGCATGCGGGTCTGGCGGCCCGTCTCTTCGAGGCCACCGACCGCAGCGATGATGCGTTTGCCTGCTGGCGAATGGCCTTTGACGTCGAGCCCCGTGCCGGACGGGCCACCAACGGTCTGCGGCATGCACTGATCGCGCGTCACGACGTGGTGGGCCTGCGTGCCCTCTACGCAGCCCTGCCCGAGGAGCACCAGATGGGCCTGGGCGACGACCTGCTATCGCTCGGGGATGCCGACGGCGCGCTGGCTTTCTGGCGTAGCCACCTGGAGGATTCGCCGGATCCCCTTCCCGTCAGCCTGCGGATCGAGCGCGTGCTGGTGGAGCGGGCAGACTGGCGCGGGGTCTTCCAGATCCTGCAGGATCGTTTGGCGATGGTCAGCCCAGCGCTGCGCAGTGCATTGACCCTGCGATGTCGCTGGTTGTTGGCTGAAAAACTCTCCGACAGCGATGAGGCATGGACCCTCTACCAGCAACTGCACGCCGCAAATCCCGAGGATGTGGAGGTGCTCGGTGCCCTGGCGCGGATGGCCGCCGCCCGCGGCGAAACTGAGCTGACCGTACGCTATCTGGACAGCCTGTCCAGCCGGGTCAGTCCCACCGAGGCCGCCGCCCTTCAACAGCGCATCGCTTCCAGCCTGGAAGAACGTGGCGATCTGGCTGGTGCGCAGGCCGCACTTCAGAAGGCGCTGGACTTTGTGCCCAATGATCGCGAAACCTTGGAGGCGCTGCTGGGTCTGGCCCGGAAGTCCCAGGATCTTCCGACCATGATCGGTATTCAGGGCCGCCTTGCTGCGCTCTCCGATGGCACGGTGCAGGTGGAGCAGTATGCAGCGATCGCCCGGCTCTGGGAAGAACAACGCCGAGATCCTGCGGTGGCTGCCGATGCTTGGCGTAAGGTGCTGGAGCTTGACAACCGCCACCGCGAGGCCAACCGCCAGCTCGTGAACCTTTCGGAAGTGCAACGGGACTGGATTTCCTTTGTGGAATACGGTCAGCGTCTCCTGCCGCTGCTGGATGGGACAGAACGCAGTAGCCTTCTTCGAAAGCTTGGAATTGCCTTTGGCGAGCACCTGCATCGTCCCGACGAAGCACAGCGATTGTTGGAGAAGGCGAGCAGCGAGGAGGAGCCTGATCTGGAGGCCATCCGGCTTCTGGACCGGCACTACACCCAGCGTGGGGAGTGGGACCGCCTCGTCGATGTGCTGGAACGTCTGGTACGGATCAGTGGCGACGCTACCGAACGGAGTGCAACTGTTGCACGCCTCGCCAAGATCAAGGCGGAGACCCTGCACGATCGCGAAGGCGCCAACGGTGCCTACCTGGCCCTGTTGGAGCTGGAACCCAACCACGATGAGGCGCTGCGCTATTGCTCGGACTACCTCTACGACCAGCGGAAGCTGGAGGAGGCGGTGGCGCTCTTCCGCCGCCGTGAGTCTATTGAAAACGATCGCGACCTGGACGACTTCGACGCCCAGATCGAGGCGGGGATGTTCTTCTACCGCTTCGCCGATGCCCTGCGGCTGATGGGGGAGAAAGACGAGGCGATCCGTCGCTACGAACGGGCTTTGGAGCTGAATTCTACCCACCTCCCCACCCTCGAAGCGGTTGGCCCCCTCTACATCGCAGCGGCCGCCTGGCCCAAGGCCGAAAAGGTCTACCGGCAGCTGGTGCAGCTCACCGGTGGCCACGGAAATTCCCCAGAGCTGGCGCATATCTACGCCCGGCTGGGCACCGTGGAGGCAAGGCTGGGCCAGCTGGACAAGGCAAAGAAGCGCTTCACCAAGGCCCTGGAGATCCACCCCGACGACACCTCGGTGATGCTGGGTATGACCGAAGTATTGTACGGTCTCGCAGATTGGCAAAATCTGCTTACACTGTATAACAACATCATCTACCATACCCAGGATCTGGGCGAGGTGACACAGGCCTACGTGGAGAAGGGGGTTATTCTGGACGGACGTATGGGCCTGACCGACAACGCGGTGCAGCACATGGAGAAGGCCCTGCAGCTGGATCCCCACCAGCCATCCGCCGTGATCCGCCTTGCAGAGATCTCGTTGCGACGTCAGGATTGGGCCACGGCAGGTGCGCTGATGGGCCGCGTGGGTGCCCTCCCCACCGGCGGCATGCTGCCGGTGGCGGGCACGCTGGTCCGCGCGGTGGTGGCCCAGGCCAACGGCGACACCGCCCTGGCCCGCGGGCTGTACGCCGAAGCCCGGGGCCTGGAGTCACCGCTAACGGGCAAGTTGAAAGAGCTGAACATCGACGCCCATGATCGGGTGGCCGAACTGGTGAAAACGGCCTTGCAGGGCTGGTTCCGCTGAGCGGTGCCTGGCTGTTTCGGAACCGGGGCTGGCTGCCGGTTCCACTGCTCCTCGGCATGATGCTGCCCCACCCTCGTTTCTGGATTGTGGGCCTCTTCCTCATGATTCTGGCGGAAAGCCTGCGTCTGTGGGCGGTGGGCCACATCGGGCGGATCAGCCGGACCCGGCAGGACGAGGTGGGCGCACTCATGGACGTGGGCCCTTACGCACGGCTGCGCAACCCGCTCTACGTCGGAAACATCCTTCTTTTTTCGGGCATCGGGGTGATCCAGTGGCCGGGCGCCCTGGTCGCAATCCCCCTGCTATCGCTCTATTACCAGCAGATCGTACGGTGGGAAGAGGAGAACCTGGCGGAGAAGTTAGGAGATCCCTATCGGGACTACCTGGGACGTGTCCCCCGTTGGCTCCCCACGGGACCTGCCAAAAAAGGTCATTGGAGCTTCAGAACAGCCCTCCGGTCAGAGCGATCGACTCTGTTGGCGATTGGGCTCATCCTGGGCGCCCTCTTCCTGCGCAGCCTCCTCCCTCAGTGAGCGGGCTCCCCGCGGCGCTCGCGTGGGAAAAGATCGGGCGATAACAAGGGGATCGGACCCACACCGCGAACCTGGAGCATCTTTCGCACACGACGGCGCAACATCTGTGCGGGCAGGAGGAAGAGCAGCACCGCCACCCCCACCAACAACAACTTCAGCGGAAGGGCCAGCCCCGGCACCAGCGCCAACAACAGCACCCCAACCGTACCCAACAGCAGCAATTCGACCATCCAGAGGCCCAGCTGACGGGCTCCCCGAGTGGTGAAGCGCGGCTCGACCGGGCTCTGTGCCAGAGGCCAAAGAAGGCGCAGCGCCACCCACCAGGAACCCCGCTCGATCGCGGCTAATCCAGCCAGCAGTAGCAGCGGCGCCGCACCGGCCGGCCGCCGTCTGCCCGGCTCGATCTGCAGCTCCGCGAGACGACGTTGCCCCTCCCCCAGCCCCTGCCAGCGAAAGAGCGCCAGCAGCTCCAAATACAGCAGGAGTGGATCCGCCGGGTGGTAGATCAGGCCGGTGCGTACATCAAAAACCGCACGTTCCGCCTTGTCATCCCACAAAGCCACCAGACCTGCGGTCTGCGACAGCACCTTCCGAGAGGGAGTGGTCTCCATCCCCTGCTCCAGGCGTGTCAAGGCCAACGATGGAAGCCCCTCGTACAAGGCGCGGATTCCGTCGAGCCAAGGATCTGTCGTGGGGTTGGGTACCGGCGGTTCCTCGATCGGGGGCGCATCCTGCCAGGCCGTGGTCCCCGTCAAGAGCACCGCCACATCCGCACAGGCCCAGCGCACGAGAAGACGCTCTACCCCCTCCCCCGGCGGCGCTTCCGCAAGACGACGCACCATCTCGGTGTAAGCGGTACGGGCGTCCGCACGTTCAAGGTTCCAACAATAAAGGAGAAAGGAGCGCCCCGCAGTCTGGACAAAGCAGCTGTCGGTCAGACCGGTGTCTACCGGGGTTACCAACATCGATGCAATGCCGTCGGGCTCCTCGCCAAAAACCCGCTTCAAAAAAGCCACAATCTCGGCAGCACGGGGTGTACCCAGCACCGAACCTACCGCATTGCCCCGAAAGGGCCCCCAGCCAAAATGTTCCAGGTAGGATCGACGAAGTTGCTCAATCCGGTGGCGGCAGTGCTCGACCTCCTCCCGCACCTCGCGCGTCCCCTCATAGCGGAGTGCGGCCGATACCACCCGGCGCTGGTAGAGGCGCACCGACTCATCGAAGGAAAAACGCCGCACCTGACCGTCACGACCGACGATCTCCACGGGGAATTCCACCACCTGCTGGTAATTCTTGCGGGCCTTCCGCCAGCGCAGGAGTCGCTCCACGCTCCCTCCACAAGCAGTGTAGCACCCCCAGACGGCAGCGGCTTGCGGGCAACAGACAGGTTATTCGCAGCCCGTGTCCGCCCTGCAACCCCTCATCGGCAACCAATCCCTGCGCGCGCGGCTATACAAGGCGGCCGACGAGCAGCGGATGCACCATTGTTTTTTGTTCGAGGGCCCCGCCGGTATCGGAAAAGCCGCGATTGCCCTCCATCTGGCCATGTATGTGAACTGTCTGGTGGAGGAGGAGGGGCCACGCGGGCTGGCCTTCCACAAGCCCCAGCGCCCCTGTGGGACCTGCAGATCCTGCCAGCCCATCCTCGCAGGCAGCCACCCCGATATTATCCAGGTAGGCCCTGATCCCAGCAAAGTCACCCGGATCATCACCACCGAGCAGGCGCGCACGCTGATCAACGCGCTCTCGTTGCAACGACATTCCGCGAAACGTCGTTTTGTGATCATCGACCCGGTGGATGCCCTCAACGAAGAAGCTGCGAACGCATTGCTAAAAACCCTGGAAGAACCTCCAGCGGGCACGCAGTTCATCCTGGTGACCTCCCGCGCCGCCTCGCTGTTGCAGACGGTACGGAGCCGTTCGCAGCGGGTGCGCTTCGGACCGGTGGGCCAGGCGGAGATGATCCCCTGGTTGGAAGAGCGAAAGCTGGATCCCCGGCTGGCCACGCTGTCGATGGGCAGCCCAGGGAAGGCCCTGGCGATGGCCGAGGGAGGAACGGAGCTGGCCGAGGAGCTGTTGGGGGCGCTGTGTGGCGCCATCGGGCAGCCGGTGTACCAGCTCTTTGCCTTCACCGAAGGGCTGGGGAAAAAGGCGGAAGGAGGAGCAGAACGCACCGAGCTGGTGCTGGATCTGCTTGAAGAATTGCTCCGGGACACGGTGTTGGTGGCCAATGGGCAGGCCCGGCATGTACTCCACGGCAACCAGCTTGGCATACTGCAGAAGTGGGCCTTGGGCCTCTATCCTGGCGGAGTGGGCCGGATGATGGGGGGAGTGGCCAACGCGCGGGACCGGCTCCGGCTCAACGTCAACGGGCGGGTGGTGCTGGAGGCGCTGCTGTCCCAGCTGAACCTTGAACTTTCCCAGGTGCGCGCTTGATCATCGACTCTCACTGCCACCTGGACACCAAGGTCTGGGGAGACGACGACGGGGTGGATGCGGTGGTGCAACGGGCGTACGCCGCGGGTGTGGACCGGCTGGTCGCCATCGGCTCTGGCTACGGTTTTGACTCCGCCGCCCGTGCCCTTGCCGTCGCCCGTCGTCATACGCAGGTGATCGCAGGCATCGGACTACATCCCCACGATGCCAAAGAATTTACGGAAGAAGCCTGGGAATCTTTATTGGAGCTGGCCCGGGATCCGAAGGTAAAGGCCCTGGGAGAGATGGGACTGGACTACCACTACAGCTTCTCCGTGCGGGAGCAGCAGCTCGTGGCCTTTCGCACCCAGCTACGTGCCGCCAAAAAGCTTGGGCTTCCCGTCATTATTCACGACCGTGAAAGTGGAGGGGAGACACTGGAGCTGCTGGATCAGGAGCGTGCCTGGGAGGGAGGTGTACTGTTCCACTGCTATACCGGTGATCGGGCCACAATGCAGAAGATCGTGGAGAGAGGTGGAACCATCTCGATTCCCGGAATTGTCACCTTCAAAAATGCGGACTCCGTGCGGGAGGTGGCCCGAGAGGTGCCCATCGGCCAGCTCCTCATCGAGACCGACAGCCCCTTCCTCGCGCCGGTTCCCCACCGGGGAAAGCGCAATGAACCGGCCTTTGTTCCGCTTGTGGGCGCCGCCGTAGCCGCGCTACGCGGCATGCCGGCCGAAGAGCTCTGCCAGATCACCGCTGAGAACACCCTGCGCTTCTTCCGCTGGGATTGACGAAGGCGCCCCCGTCGGATAGACGCGTGGACCCTGGAGTTACCGATGGCATCCAAGACCGCCCAGACCACCTTCCGCCGCCACATCCGCAACAAGAATGCCGGAAACAAGGCCAAGCGCGCCCGCGCCAACACCGGCAGCACCCCGGTCTTCCCGATCCACACCCCGGAAGCCGACGCTGCTGCTCCGGCCATGGCCAAAAAGTCCAGCTGAATTCTGATTCTTCCGCGCCCAGGGCGCAGAAGAGCGGACACAGCCTACCGAAAGAACAGCGGGGAATTTCCCCGCTTTTGGTGTTTTTCCCGGCGATCCGTGGTCCATCGGCCGGAGGAATGCCTTCCACCCCCATTCCGGTTAGGAAGAATTTATGGCCTCCCCCTGGTCCACCCTCGCAGAGCTGCTCACCGATCGGCTCGATGCCGATCTGGTCCCCCTGCTGTACGCGGCCGCGTCGGTGTCGCCCTCGCAGATCCGCTCGGAGTTTGAGGAAGACGGAATTTTCTACCTGGATCCTGCCACTGGGCGCAACCCTCCCCAGGCCGAGCTGATCCTGGCGGCCGAGCGGGTGATCCGCGACAGCCGCAACCAGGTCACGGCACTGGCCGCCGTCTCCGGGCTGGCGGGAGCGGTCGCCCTGCCGCCAGAAGTGCTGGCCAACATCATCCAGATGTTGCGGCTGGCACAGCGCCTTTCTGTACTTTTCGGCTTTGATCCAGAGACAGATGCCGGGAAGCTGGTCATGTTTCGCGCACTGGCCGCCGCCTACGAGCTGGATCTGCCGTCACAGGCGCAAGTGGGCTTAAAAGTGCGCGATCTACCCATGCTTCTGCGCAACCAGGTGCCCGCCGCCCGCAATGGCGGGGTATGGCTGGTGCGGCAGATGTCCCAGCGGTCTTTGGCCCTGGCCCTCCGCCGCCTGGTTCGGCTGGTTCCCGGCCTGGGAACGGGGATTTCGACCTGGGGGGCACTGCGGCGGGTGGAGAATGCCGGGGGGCGGATGGTGGAGGTCTTCCACCGCGCTTCCGCCGGTGCAGGCTGGGAATTGGGCGAAGAGAGTATCGCGGTCGAAGTCAGCTGAGCCTCCTACGACCCCTCCTCCCCCCAGATCAGCTTCCCGACCCCTATTTTGATACCCACATTCAAAAATACATAAAAGTTAGGCTGAACCTTGTCCGGCAGCCAGACCGCCGTCAGATCCACAAAAGGTCTCAGCCGCTGCAAAAAGTTGATCTTCGGAAAAGGGGCGGCAAAATCCCAGCCTCCTCCAAAACCGATGCCACTACGGTGGGTGATCAGCGGCGAAGTCCCTGCCACCACCCCCACCGGCTCCGCGAGAAGGGAATCGATCGACGCCTCGTGGTGGTGCGCAAAACCGACTGCCCCGTAGGGACCGCTGCCGGCCGGATAGCGCACCATCACCTCGATCGACCCGATTTCGCGAAAGGGGCTGCTGGCCAGCGCCTCCGCCACTCGGGCCTCCAACCCCAGGCTGCGCGTGGGCACCGCCCCCAGCGACACCCCCGCCAGACCGCCAAAACCTCCGCCGAAGGTCGCAGGACTGTGAAAACCTACCGGAAGGCTCACCTCGCCCCCCAGCCAGACCCGCGCCTCGGGAGCCGCCGCCATCACCACACTCAGGATGCAGAGCAACATGCAACGAGGCTATCCGCTCTGCAGGCGGACCGTGCCCTCCCCGACCTCATTTGTACGATAGAGGCACAAGAGCGCTGAGCAGAGGCGGCACAACCTCCCGGTACCGGGTCCCCCTCCCGCTTCCGCGACGCTGCGGCCGCCCCACATCTGCTATCCTACCGACGGAGTTTCCATGGATAGACTGAGTGGCGGCCTGCTTCCCCCGCTGTCGGGGGAATTCTACCAGTATGTGCTGGCAGCGGTGTACCATGCCGATGGTGTCTGGGGTGAGGCGACTTTTGACCTGTATGCACGCCGACTTCCCGCTGGTTGGGGCTACATGGTGGCGGCGGGCCTGGATCCCCTCCTGCACGCGCTGCAGCACTTCAAGGTAGGGGAGGAGGAGGCGGAGTTGCTCCGCAAAAATCCTCTTTTTTCCCACATCAAAGGATCTTTTTTTGATCATCTGAAGCGCCTGCGTTTTCAGGGAGAGGTGTGGGCGGTGCCCGAGGGCAGCATCGTTTTTCCGGGCGAGCCACTCTTGAGGATCACCGCTCCGTTGACCGTCTGCACACTGCTGGAAACCACGGTGATCCAGCTTATTTCCTCGGCGAGTCTGGTGGCCACCCGCGCGAGTCGCATCACCGAAGCGGCGGCCGGTAAGCCGGTGATCGATTTTGGCAGCCGCCGCTGGCCCGACCCCTGGGCGGGCACCCTGGCGGCGCGCGCCGCCTATCTAGGGGGCATGACCGCCACCTCCAACGCCTACGCCGCCGTGCAGTTAGGTATTCCGGTCATGGGCAGTATGCCCGACACTTTTTTGGCGGCCTATGGCGAGGACCAGCTTGCGGTCAAAGCCTTCCTCCACCACTTTCCCAAGCTTTGCCACCTGACCTTGCCTCAGGACGAGGTAGAGGAGAGTATCCGCCGTTTTCTGCCCTTCCGCGCGCAGATCCAGTCCGTGCGGGTGGACCACCGCGATCTCGCAAAGGGCGCCACCGAAGCGCGCACCGCCCTGGATCGTGTGGGCCTGAACGACGTGAAAATCATGGGGTCGGGGGACCTGGAAGAGGTGGCCATTGCAAAATTGGTGGCGGCCGGGGTGCCCATCGACTGGTTTGCCGTGGGGAAAGCCTTGTCCGAGGCGCAGGATCGGGGACGAATGGCTTTTCGGATCGCGGAAATGGCGCGGGGGCCCGAGCCGGTACCGGTGACCCGCGAAGGCTCCGCGCCTTATCCGGGGATCAAGCAGATCTATCGCTTTGCCGACCGGGACATGCTGGGGCTTGAGGAAGAGGCCTGGGAGCTGGAGCGCCGCGGAGGTCTGCCGCTGTTGCAGCCGGTGATGCGCGAGGGACAGCGCCTTGGGGAGTCGGTGCCGCTGGCGGAAAGCCGCGCCCATCGGCAGCGTTCCCTCCAGCTTTTACCGCCTGAATATCGGAGCCTGGAACGTCCAGAACCCTGGCGGGTGGGGGTCACCGACCGCCTCGCGGGGCTGGTTGGAACGTGAGCAAGCCCCAAGAACCCGGGTATTTCCAATTGGAAACACCCACGCCACCCTGGTGGCTGTGGCTGGCCTCTCCGGCCCGGAAGTTGCGGGGCCCGCCTTCCCCGGCCGAGGGCTGGTGGGGGCTGTTGCCTGTGGCGGTAGGCCTGCTTTTGTATCTACCTCCGGCCCTGGCTTCGGGTTGGGCATTGGATGACTGGCAACTGATTGCCCAACATCCCCATGCCACCGATGGTTTCTGGTTTGGGGAGTGGACACAGGCCACCTATCTGGCGGCAGGGGACCACAGCTCTTTTGTGTGGCGACCCTTTGTGGCCACCCTCTGGCGGCTGCTGGGCTGGTCGGTCGGGCTCCGACCGGCGGCCTTCCACCTCCTCAGCCTGTCGCTGCACCTGACCAACGCCCTGATCCTGCAGCGGGTGATCCGCCTCTGGGCGTTAAGACTGGGCTATTCTGCAGGCCCGGCGGCAGCTATTCTGGCTCTGGGCTGGACCCTGCATCCCGCTACTCCCGACGTGGTGGGCTGGGTCTCCTCCACTTTTGAGCTGGGAGCCACCCTGGGGGTGCTCATGGCCCTGAGGGCAGGGCTGCGCACAGAAATGGTCTTTCCCTGGATTTTTGTTGCGCTGCTGTGTAAGGAGAGTGCGCTGCCAGCGGTGGTGGGCGTACCCCTGTTGGCCGGCTTGGTCACGGAGGGGCACCGTCGGATCTGGATTGAGTCGCTGGGAGCCGGACTTTTATGGATGATCCTACACCGGTTGGTGACCGGCGTGGGCGGCCAGTATCCGGTAGAGGGCTTCACGGCCTGGCTCCAATTGTTGGGGGCAGGCTGGGCGCCGCTGCGCGCGTCGATGAGCCACCTTTTTGATCCCTCTGCCAGCATACAGCCGGGAATTCTGCTGTTGATCCTCGGGGTTTTGTGCCTTGGAGTCCGAGGCCTGCGGCCGCTGGGGCTGGGCGGCCTGGTCGGCGCCTGGATGCTCTTGCCAGCGGGCTTCGGGGTGGCCCTGATTGGCATTGCGCCGCTGCGCTATCTGTACCTGCCGCTGGCGATGGTGCTGGTGCCTTTGGGCGCCTTACCCCTGCGGAAAATGCTGCTGGGGTTGGCCGGGGTCGTGCTGGGACTGGCCTGGGGGCCACGCGCCGCAAGTCGCGCCGACGAATGGCGAGACGAGGAGTCACTCTGGCAGGGAGAGCTGTTGATGGAGGCCGGGAATCCAGTCGCCGTCCGCCAGTGGGTGCGCTACCGCTGGGAGCATGGGGAGCCCGAAAAGCGCCCGGAGCTGCTGGTTACCTGGAAGGTGGCCATCGACCGGATGCCCCGCACGGTGCAGTGGTTCAACCCCGTCGATGAGCGTTTTCAGCTCGCCCAAGCTGCCTTTATCGTGGGGAATTTCCCGATGGCGCAGGAGCAGATCAGCCTCTATCTCCTCTCCCGCCCCGATGCGCCGCCCAAGGCCTGGTGCCTGTTGGCCGACAGCCTGGAACACGGTGGCGGCGGGGCCAGGGAGCTGGACCTCGCCGATCAACGCTGTAAAGCTGCACCCTAGGCGACCATCCTGGCCCGCAGTTCCAGAAGCCTGCGGATGCGCTCGGCAGTGGCGG
>CAITDR010000263.1 GCA_903891165.1 uncultured Pseudomonadota bacterium | reverse complement strand
GCTCAGACTGGGAGGTGATCTCCCTTTCCCTGGAGCAATGGCGGATGCTCGCCGCGGCCTGTGCCATGGGCGGGAACGTTCGGGTTGGCCTGGAGGACAACTTCTATCTTTCGCCGGGTGTGATGGCGAAGTCCAACGGGGAGCTGGTGGAGAAGGCGGCCCGGATGGTGCGGGATCAAGGGCGCCGGGTGGCAACGGTGGAGGAGTGTCGGAGGAGGTTGGGGTTGGGGCATCCGTAGACGAGTTGCGCTCCCATGCTGCCGGTGTCTTTCGATCACCCGAAGGCCTGATTCTCTCCCCGAAGTGCAGGCGTGACTCTGATCAGAGTCACGGCTCGTTTGACGCTCATGTCCTCCTTTTTAGCGGTCGCTGATTTTATACTTGTCCATCACCTGAACGGGATTATCATGTACAGATGCACAGTGAAGGCCCTTTCCACATCGAGCCGCTCGTAGACTGCGTGTTCATCGCGCTGTTCGGCGACCCCAACCGACCGAACATCCTGCTGGAGTTCCTGAATGCGGTCGTCCAGTCGCAGGTGCCCATCGTAGGGGTGGCGGTACAGAATCCACGGCAGGGACCGGCATTTATCGGCGATGATCTTAGCGTACTGGATGTAGAAGCCATCGACTTGGAAGGGCGTACCTACCAGGTGGAGATGCAGAATCGGAACCACGCTGGGCTACGAAACCGGATGCTCTACGACTGGGCCGGCCTCTACGAAAAGCAACTTCAAGCTGGGGATTCCTTTCAGAAACTGCGACCGGTGATCTCGATCTGGGTGCTGAACCAGAACATCATGCGCTACGCGCCACAGGTCCACCACTGCTTCAGAGCCAGTGATGTGGAAGCAAAAATGACGCTCAGCGACCATCTTCAGATCCATACGATTGAGCTGGAAAAATGGCGAGAGCGTCGCCCCGCAACCGGCCCGGCGCTCCAGAAGTGGTTGCGTTTTCTCACGGAAGCGAAAGAATGGAGGAGGGTGCCGGAGGATCTCTCCAGCCCCGGAATGGAGGATGCGATGGGTGTGCTGGAGCGATTCGCAAAAAATGCGCAATGGAACAGCACCTATCGGGCGCGGGAGGAGTACCAGCGCGTCGAGAACTCTCGCGCGCAGGAGCTAGAACAGCTTCAAAGGGACAATGAGCGGGAGCGGGCAGAGAAGGAGGCTGCGCTCGCTGAAATCGAGAGGTTGGAAGCAGAAATTGCGGTACTACGAGCGGGTAATTCTGGGAGGGCGGACGGATGAGCGCCCCGCAAGGGGAGCGGCTCGTTGGACACCGCACGGGCGACCCGTCTGCGGCACCCAAGCAAATTAGTATCAGTAAAATATACCTTCCACATCGCCTTTGCTGATACATCCCTTCCTGTATCAACTCCTCTGACCCCTCCCCGCAGGCCCCATGCTCCTCCTCTCCTCCCTCCTCCTCGCCGCTGAACCCGACTGGGCCTTGGCTGGCCCCGAGACCGTCCAGAACCTCGCCGCCTACCTCCAGGTGGACACCACCAACCCGCCGGGTAATGAGCTTCGTGGCGCACAATTTCTGGCCGATCTCCTGGCGAAAGAGGGTATTCCCTCGCAGATCGACGAGTTTGCGCCCGGCCGCGCCAACCTGATCGCACGTTTGCCAGGATCGGGCCAGGAAAAACCGCTCTGCCTCATCTCCCACACCGATGTGGTCACCGCCGAGCCGGCTTTCTGGGAGCCCGGAAAGGGGCCTCTCTCCGGTACGATTGCGGATGGCTTTGTGTACGGCCGTGGTGCTTTGGACATGAAGGGGATGGGCATGCTGGAGGCCATGGTGCTGATCCAGCTCAAGCGGCAGGCGGTGCCACTCCGTCGGGATGTGATTTTGTTGGCGGTGGCGGATGAAGAGGTAAACAGCCTGGGAATGCAGCGTGTGGTAGACACGATGTGGGACCAAATCGGCTGCTCCCACTCCGTGAACGAAGGGGGCCTGGGTATCCAAGACCTGATGTTTGAGGGCCAGACGGCCTGGGCTATCTCCGCCGCAGAAAAAGGAGTTCTCTGGGCAAAAATCATCGCCTCCGGGGAGCCCGGCCATGGATCCACTCCCCGGCCGGGCCAAGCGCCTGAGCGCCTCCACGCGGCCATCGAAGCCCTCGGAAAGTATAAGGCAAAGCCGAATATCAGCGTGGAGCTCTATGAGTTTCTCCGGCGGGTTGGGGTGGACCGCGGCGGGATTCTCAAGAGTCTTCTGGCCAGCCCCGGCATGGTACGCAGCCTTTTGACCGGTCGCCTGATGGGCAGTCCCCCCACCCGTGCCGCGATCACCGATACCCTGAATGTCACCGGCTATGGCGGCGCGCATGAGCCCAATGTGGTGCCTTCGGAGGTCTGGGCCAACCTGGACTGCCGCCTCCAGCCGGGGACCACGCCCGCTCAGATGTTGGCGCGCCTCCAGGACCTTACCAAGGATGTTCCTGGGATCCGCTTTGAGGTGCTCTCCGAGAAGGAGGCCAACCGCTCCCCCTGGGAGGATCCCTTTTTTGATGCCCTCGCCGAGGCCATGACCGAGGGGAAACCTGGGCAGGTGGCCGGCCCCGTGCTCTCGGTGGGCTTCACCGACTCCCTCTTTTTGCGGCCGCTCGGGGTTCATGCCTATGGCATTGTCCCCTTTTCGGTGACCCAGGAGGAGATGAAGGGCATGCACGGCCATGCCGAGCGGGTGTCCGTAGAGAACGTGGAAAATGGGCTTCGGAAGCTGTATCGGGCGGTGCTGAAAGTCTCCGGCTGATAGGCCCCGGCACCGATGCCTCCCCTTCAAAAACCCCGGCGAATTCCAAAGCTTCGGGATAGGAGCGGCCATCGCGAGGTGCCTTTGCGTCCCCTGATCCTCCTCCTCTCCGCCCTCTGGTGCCTGCCCGCCCTGGCGGGGGTGCTGCGTATCCCCTCCCCTCCCCTGGTGGCGGATGGCAGCACGACCTCGACGGTGCTTCTCTACAGCGACAGCCCCGGCGGAAAAGTGAAGGTAAAGGCGGATAGTGGTAAGGTAGGGACGGTAGAGGCTACCGCCGATGGCCTCATTCGCCTCAGCTTCACGCCCTCTGCGGTGGGTCAACCCCAGGATGTTCCTCTCAAAGTCACGATCAATGGCGAAGAGACGGTGGTCAACCTCCCCGTGGTCCCCCCCGCGGCGGGTTCCCTGGAGCTGATCCTGGAGCCGGCCTCGGTCAACGCCACCACGTCGAGCACCGTTCGCATCCGCGTCTCCGGCTCCTCTCCGGTGGCCACCGAGGGGCGTCGCTTCAGCCTCGTCGCAAGCCTGGGCACCATCGACAGCCCCGTCCCTGCCGGAGATGGTACCTGGATCGCCCGCTACACACCCCCCAAGACCATGACCGAGCCGGTGCTGGTCACCCTCGCCGCGGTGGATCAGGCCTTCCCCGACCGTATTTTTGGAATTGGCACCCTTCCGGTCACCGTTCGCCGCTCAGTCAGCTTTGACGTGGTGCCCGGATCCTCCAATGTCTTGACGGTGGGCGACAAGCCCTATGGCCCGATGGTGGCTTCTCCACAGGGAAAGGTGGCTTTTGACCTGGACCTGGACCCGCGTATTCCTACGGGAAAGCTGGTAAGTGTAAATCCGGATACCAGTCGCGTCGAAAAAGAGCTGCCCCTTCCCATCAATGCGACCCCTCAGCTCCTGCTGCTCCCCCTTCCTCCGGCACTCACCCCCTCGGCCCGTATTCCCGTGCGGGTTCTTGTGGTCGATCCGGCCAAGACCCAGGGTGAAGATGCTCTTCCCACGATGACGGCCTCCCGCGGGACCATCGAGAGCCCCCGGCAGGAGTCTATCCGTCCGGTGAACGGGGAGCGCCTCTACTCGGCGATGTTGTCGATGCCGGACGCTCCCGGAGAAGTGGCGATCACCGTTACTTTTGGCGCGGGAAAGGCCGAACGGAAGCTGAAGGTGGCGGCGGGAATCCCGACGCTGAACCTCTCGGCCACCCCGGCCAGCCTGGAGCCGAAGACCAGCACGGTCAGCCTCATGGCGCTCCTGAAAGATGGGCGTGGAACAGCAATTCCCGGCCGCACCCCGACGGTGACAGCCGAGGGTGCTACTGTGTCCGGCTCGGCCAAGGACAACAAGGATGGCAGCTATACCTTTTCCTTCAAGCGGGCTTCGGGAGCGGCAGAAGTGCGCTTCTACGGTCTGGCTCCTCTTGACACGTCAACAGGGGTGCCCACAAGCCTTCTGATCTGGCCGGCCACACCCGGTGTTAAGAGCGGTGGCACGGTGACGGTGACGGTGGTGGCGGTGGATGCCTGGGGCCTCCCGGTCCCCGCGGTGCCCCTGAAGCTGGGTGTTCCCCAGGGAGATGGTAGCCTTCCGCCGACGGGTACCACCGATGCGCGAGGGGTGGCGCGCCTGACCTACCGGGCCGGTGCGGGAACGGGTCTGGTGGGACTGCGCGTTGAAGGTGCGGGAATCCGCGGCGAAGGTGCCATCTACCAGAGTCCCACGGGCGACGGTGCCCTTCCTCCCGGTGGCTCCGAGGAGCAAATCCGCCTCCTCTCCGCCTGGCAGGCCGCTTCTCCGGTGCTTGTGGTCGGCCCACCCGCGCCGGTACCGGTGGTTGCTCCCCCGCCTACCTCCCCCACCTCGACTGCACCGGTGGCGCCCACGCCCGCCCCCGCTCCGGCCCCTGCCCCGGGCTCTACCCCCTTTTCCGCTGTGGGTTCCGGCAGCAGCAGCCCCGAACCAGCACGTCCAACGCCGGGAAGCGGCGCCCCGGTCGCCAACCGCCCCCCTCCCCGTCCCTCCTCAGGTGGCGATGGAGAGGTGGCCCCCCTCAGGGTCACCCTGGCGCTGGTAAATGTACGAGGCGAGTACGGCCAGACCAGCAACGGCAAGGAAGGACTGTTGGGTGCGGTGGACTACAGCACCCCGGCCATGGGCTTTTGGGCTTTGGCTCTGGATGGTCGCTGGTGGGCCACCCAGCAGGACTGGGGCCGCGTAGGTCTGGTCGGCAGGGCGGCGGGGACCCTGGAGTGGTTCTCGGTCCTCGATAAAGCCCGCCTTCGCCCAGCGCCCGAGATCACCCTGGGGGCACGCTATGGCCGCTCCTTCGGCGTCTTCAACATCGAGGCGGGTGCGGATTTCCTGTACACCAGCTTTGTGTTATTCCGCTACAAGGACGAGACCTTGTCCGAGGCCAGCCTTCTGCCTCTTGGCCGTCCCGGCTTCCGCCTCGCTGCCGGTTTGGGCGTGGAGACGGAGAAGCTCCGGATCGGCTTGGAAGCTGCCGAAGGTTTTGTCTTCGCTCCCGCACTCACCCAGCTGCGCCTGGGTGGCGACTATCTGGTTTCTGGCCCGTGGACGGTGCATGTGGAAGGCAGCTACGACCTGCGCTACTCCCACTTTGAGACCACCGGCGAGGCGGTAGGCGACATCCGCCAGCACTCCTTCGGCATCGGTGTGGGCGGGGGCGCGGTGTTTTAGGCTGGCGGCCACCGGCGAAAGCCGACCTCCGGAAAAGAAAAAGCTGGCCTCCAGAGCCCCTGGAGGCCAGCCTTGTTTCCATCAGCGGCTGGCGATGCGTCCACGCCACTCGGCGGGCGTATCACGATGTTCAAAAGTCCAGCCGTCTACCGACGATCCCGTGGCTCCCCCACGAGGGATCCGGATTTCTACCCGGATCTCAGAAGCGCTACTGGCCTCGGGTACCTTGTCCAGCAGGACACGCGCAACCACCGCAGCCACTTCTTCCCCACGCGGGCTCTGCGGACGTCCCACCAGATCCACGGTGGCAACGACCACCGGCTGCAGCGCCGCCCCCACCAGTGCACGACGGGTATGCACCGAAACCTCCCCAGAGACCTTGGAGAAGGCAAGATCCAACACCTTCGACTCAATCAGGTGCGGCTGCATTTCCGACCAGGTCATCGCGCCAGCGCTGAAGACGCTTGCGAGCAGCAGCAGTGACAACGTCCGCATTCAGGCCTCCGTGTACCCGTGGTACGACAGATCGATCCTGAGACTTGAGACCTTTTTTCGCCCTCTTGCTTTTTTTTTGAGTTGAGGCGGAAATTGCCTCTGATCCGGTCTTGTGCGGGGACTACTGGCCTTTCCAGCTTACGGAAGGAACGCCGGAGCCCGGCGGGGGCGGGTTGGCGCCCACCATGTACAGCACCCGCCGGTTGGCGGCCTGATCCACCCCGTCCCCGGTGGGTACGGCGAGAAGGGACTCGCCAAAGCCGTGGTAGTAGATGGGGTAGCTGAACCCGTTGCTCTTCAGCCAGCCCGCAATGGCCTGGGCGCGTCGGTTTGACAGGTCGCGATTGTGTTCACTATCGCCTACTGTATCCGTGCAACCTGCAATATAGAGTTTGACCGGCACCATGCCGCCGTACTTCTCCACCACCTCTTGGAGCTGGGTCAGGGTGGCCTGCAGCTTCCACACCTCTGAGGGGGGGATTGCGGCCGAGTCGCTGTCAAAAAGTACGTCCTCATGCGGGATATTCAGAAACCAGGGGGAGTAGCTGAAGCCGGCCCAAGCGGTGTTGGTCTTCAGCTTCACCTCCATCAGCACCACCTCGCTGGGGTCGCCGACGATCGGGACCTCCACCTCTCCAGGTCCTCCCTTAACGGGCACCGTTGTCTGGTCCAGCACCACTTTCCGGGCGCCGTACGACGTGATTTCGGCCTCGTTCACCGCAGCGGTGACATTCACGATCACGACGCGACGCTCCAGATCGGCGCGCGCCTTGCTCAGGTCCACCTTCAGCGGCAGCTCGTAGCTGTAGTCGATGGGCACGGCCTGTTCGCTGACGTCCCCCGCCTCGAAGCGCGCGCGCACGAAGGCTTCGGCGTGGGTGACTTTGGTGTCCCTTGGCCACTCAAAACGCAGCTGCATGCCTGCGGGCACGTCCTTCCGGGTGAAGGTGACGGTCTTGCCGCCTGCGGTGATCTCCACAAACATTTCATCTACAGCCCGACCAGGGGTGACCAGAAGGGCAGGATTTTCATTGCCTTTGGGAGCAGGGGTGTAGCCAAAGGCCAGATCCTGTGCAAAAGCGGTGATCAGCGACAACAGAGCGAGCAGCATGTAGACTCCAGAGGGGAGAGAACCCCCCACAACAGCCTCCCTTCCTATCCTTTTCGGGCTATGATGGGGGCGAGGAGCAACAATGTTCTATCTTTTGGCCTGCCTTCAGTCCGGCTTCGCGGATGACACCGCCGGGGACTCGAACAAAAGTGGTATTGACCCGAACCAGGGTGTGGGCGGCACAACCGGAGACGACCTGCCTGAAGTGCGCGACGAGATGGATCGCAGCGCCGGGAATTGTCAGGAGCTGAACGGCAGTGCCCTCTTCGGGGCAAACTCCTACTTCTGGGGTGTTTTAGAGGGGACTCCCGATGCGGGCTGGGAGGGGGAAGAACGCTGGTATCTCTTTGCGAATGACACGGCCAAAGCCAATGACTTTCCCGACTGTGAGGTGGTGTGGACGGTGGCCGCGGCCCCCACCTCCCCCACCGGCTGCCCTACCTGCGAACAGGGGCTCGCGGTATCGGCGAACCTGACCGACAACAGCTGCCCCAGCGATCTGAGCGTGGACCAGAGCTACAACGAAGAATACGCGGTGGACCTCACCGATAATGGGGATTCGATTTGGTATTTTTCGTCTGGGACCCAATTCGGAAGGGGCTATTGGAACGGCGGTGCCCTCTCCTACCTCACGGAGGCGTCATGCCGCTGGTTTTGATGCTTTTTTCGGCCTGCAACACCGGCTCTGGCTTTGACTCGCCGAAGGAGTCCTCGGAGACGGACGCGGATGTGGATGCCGATGCGGATGCCGACACCGACACCGATACCGATGCGGATGCCGATTTGCCGCAGGATGCCCGGGCGGGGATTGATTCCACCAAGGACTGCGAGCAGCTACAGGGCCAGGACCACTCCGGGGGCTCTGCTTGGTATTGGGGGGAGTACCTGGGGAATGAGACGGAGGGCTGGACAGGTCAAGAGGTCTGGATCTTCTACGCAAACGCATCTGCCAAGGCAGCGGGGATCGGTGATTGTGAGGTGACCTGGCCGACCACCGCCGCCTCCTCCACCACCGGCTCCTGTGCGGGCTGCGACCTGGGTCTTGCTGTGGAGGCGACGGTCGCCACCAGCACCTGTGTCCAGGATCTCCAGGAACTGGATGCCTTTTCCGTCGGCTATGCCGTCAAACGCTCCGGCGATCAGACCGCCAACTGGTTCTTCGCCAGCTCCGGCAATG
>CAITDR010000262.1 GCA_903891165.1 uncultured Pseudomonadota bacterium | reverse complement strand
GGTGCTGGGTGCTCTGGGGGTGGAGGGGCAGTTGCCCGGAGCAGAGGCCGTCCTTCGTATGATGGAGAAAGCATCGGGTCGCGTAGCCGCTCGGCTACGGGCGGGGCAGTTCTGGGGCTATGCACTTCTGGATGGTTTTCGAGCATCTATCCGTCAGAATCCGCTCCTTCTGCGTCGGAACCCGTGGCTGTATCGCTACCGACCCGACCGGCAGCTCCGCCTTTTCGGTGCCTGAGCAGGCGGCGAGCGCCGGGGGCTGTCCTGATGTTCGGGGAGGGAGAGGTGTGCCCGTCGATCTGCGATTTTCCCTCAAATTTACGGTATTATTGTCTGGAAACGGGCCGGATCAGGGCTGTGGAGGGTTGGCCGCGTTTGTAAAACGTGAAGATACACTTCTGCGGGTCTCCGGCCGCCGGAGCGGAACAGGTGTTTTGGGGTAGGTCCTGCGAGTGGTTGCTTGTTCCAGCGATGTAAGCTACGCTATCGGCACCGTATCGGGATCATCGGATCCCACATCCGGCTACCAGGGAGTTGCGCCATGTCTGAACCCAGCCCTTCCACGAACACCTCCACCGAAGGGGCCGCCCCCGAGCGTGTCCTCCCCAACAGCGAGGTGGTCGAAAACCTCATCCTGCGGCACGCGGTGGCCTCTGCGGGTGTGGGTCTCATCCCGCTGCCGCTGGTCGATCTGGCGGCCATCACCGGCATCAACCTGAAGATGCTGAAGGATCTTGCGGAGATCTACGGGGTTCCCTTCCGGCCGGAGCTGGCGAGATCTGCGGTGGCCTCGTTGGTGGCCACGGCGGGTGGCGGGCTGCTGCTGATTCCGGTGGTGTCGTTGCTGAAGGTGGTGCCGGGTGCGGGCTCGGTGGTGGGCGGGCTCGCAGCGCCCGGTGTGATGGGCGGCGCCACCTACGCCACCGGAAAGGTTTTTGCGCGGCACTTCGCGCAGGGCGGGAATCTGATCAACTTCGACGCCAGCCGGTTTAAGGATGTGTTCAAGCGGGAGGCGAAAGCCGGGCAGGAGAAGGCGGCGCAGGAGAAGGCAGCAGAGGCGCCCGCTGGCGAGAGCGCCGCCGCCTGAGGCGGGCGGGGATGGAGCCCCCAAAGCGGGCTTTTCAGCTCTGCGGATGTCAGGAGAGTTGAAAAGGTGCCTGCCCAGCGCCCACATTTCTGCCGCCCGCCAGCCCCGGGCAGGAGAAGGGGGGTGGAAATAAGCGGAGGATCGCCTGGATCAAGCAAGGCGCGTGCGGCCCCAGCGCCGCAAGCGCCTTTTGGGCGGCACCCCGAAGAGGAGCCGGCCATCCAGCGACCGAAAAGCTTTTTATTGTGCGGCAGCGGGGATAAAGCCGCGCTGCCGAAAAAAGGCAAGGTAGCAGCGGAGCAGGGCCGGGGTGATGGGCGGACATTGAATACCCGAGCCAGCCAGACACAGATCCGAGTTCGGCGTTTTATGGCTGGGGCGCCCGCCCAACAGTGCGCTATCAGGACCCAACAGCAGCCACAGGCCTGCCAATGCCTCCCGCTCGGGATGATCGGCCATCGCCGCCTGTTTAAGTTTTGCCCGCCATCCATCGTAGTCCATCGCCACCAGGGGATAGCCTGCCTCCCCGATCATCCCGACCAGATCCAACCAGGGGATCGGAGCAGGTTGGAATAAGTGAAAAGTTTTTCCCAAACTCTGTTGCATAGACGACAGGTGCACGATGGCCCGGGCCACATAGTCCACCGGCATCATCGACACCGTGATGGGCAACACTGGATAGCTGCCCAACAAAATACAGGCTTTGATCATCCTGGAAAGTAGATCTTCGCTGCTGCGGGTGGCGCCGGTCTGGCTGTGCCCGGTGATCCGGCTGGTGCGGTGGATGGTCGCGGGAAGGCCACGCTGCATCGCTTCGCGAACCTGGCTTTCTGCCGCCCATTTGCTGCGTACATAGCCGGAGCGTAGCCCCTGCGGCTCCGGATCGTCCTCCTCGCTCACCATGGTCCCTCCCACCGTGGTCCCTCCCACCGTGGTCCCTCCGTCGAAGCCCGCCCGATCAAAAAAGACCGCCAGCGTCGAGACATGGTGGAAGGGTCGGCTCCCCCCGGTCCCTGCCAGCCGCAGCAGCTCGGTGGTTCCACCCACGTTCACGGCCCGAAGAGCAGCATAGGGGCGTAAAAAATGAGCCACGACGCCGCAGTGAAAAATCGCCTCGACCTGATCGGCCAGCGCCAAAAACGCCTCCTCCTCCAGGCCCAGGCGGGGCAGCCCCAGATCCCCCACCACCGGCACAATCCGAGCCACGAAGGCTGGATCCCACAGCCCCAGACTCTGGAGGTGGCGGTGGATCCGCGCTGCTCCCGGCTGGCTGGGCTCCTCCAGACCGGGCTCCTCCAGACCGGGTTCCTCCAGACCGGGTTCCTCCCGGACCAGACAAAATACCTGGACCGGATGTCTCCGCAGCAGCTCCTCCAACACAAATGCACCCAGAAAACCGGTGGCACCGGTCAGGAGCACCGCCCGCAGGGGGCGGGAAGCGGGCGACCAAGGCGGAAATTGTAGCGCAGGATCCAGCCTGCCGTCCCGCTGCCAGGCCTCAGTCATTGAGGCACCCTGGCGGCCGGGCAGGCCACCGGTGTTTCCATGTGGAAACACCCCAGCGGACCCCGGGTGACTTCTGGAGCTTGAATTTCATACCCACCACGTCGGCTCCCCTGCCGACAACTATCACCTTCGGCCCCTCCCTGCGAGGGGACCCCTCCATGGAAGCGAGAGACCGCTTGCCGATCAAAGCGAAGCGTGCGATGTTGGCGGCGTGGACCCTCTGCACGCTACCCCGACCGACTTTCTGGAAGCCGCCCGGCTTTGGGGCCGGAGCCTTTCGGACGGGAGTATGCGCCTGGAATGGGCCTCTATCGACGGCCCCCTGCTGGCGGTGGACCAGTTTTTGACGCAAAACGGCGTAGAAATCGACGATCCCGTGGTCCTGGAGTGCGGAAACAGCGTCCCGGCGGCCCTGGTGC
>CAITDR010000261.1 GCA_903891165.1 uncultured Pseudomonadota bacterium | reverse complement strand
GATCAGGGCGGCCTGGCCGGGGTAGATGACCCCGTGGACACTCTCCACCCCTTGATCCCCCAGGTTGGTCACCGTGATCGTCCCCTCGGAGAGGTCGGAGGCGCGCAGCTTTCCCGCCCGGGCCCGGGCCACGAGGTCCCGCAATCCATCCATGATGCCCACCAGATCCAACTGGTCGGCGTGCTGCAGCGCGGGAACCACGAGGCCGCCACCGCGAAGGGAGACGGCAACCCCGATATTAACGGCGGTAGCCGGGACAAAAGCCTGATCCACCCAGGCTCCGTTGAGATCGGGGAAGCGGGGCAGGCAGCGGGACACGGCAAAGATCAGCAGCGCGGCCGGCAATACCCGCGTCTCCACGGGCCGCTGCTCGTTGAAGCGGGCCAGCAGGGTCTGCGCATGGTGAAGATCGATGGTATGGCCAAGGTAGTAGTGCGGGATCTCCCGGTTGGATTTCGACATGGCGGCGGCGATGGCCGCGCGCATGGCCTGCACCGGATTCGCACGTTTTTCCGGAGCGGGAGGGGCGGGGGGAGGAGGAGGCAACACGATGTGCGACGGGGGAGCCGGTGTGGTGCCGCCGGACCGCTCCACGTCCTCCCGCGTGATGGCCCCGTGGGGACCACTGCCCTTCACCGTGGCCAGATCCACGCCCAGCTCTTGGGCCCGGCGTCGAGCGGAGGGAGAAGAGCGAATCCAACTGTGATCCACCGACCAGGGGCGCGGGGAGGCGGTCGGCTCGGGGGCGATGGGAGCGGGAGGGGCCGCCGGGGGGGGCTGACTCGGTTCGGAGTCCCGAGGGGTGGGTGCAGGCGGGGGCTGCATGGGGGGGATGGCTGGCGCCGCGGGGGCGGACGGCACCGCTGGTGTCGCGGCCGCCTCTCCGATCACGGCCAGCACGGTTCCTACGGGAACCTCCTGCCCGGGCTCCACCCGCAGCTCGGCGATCGTCCCGGTGGCAAAACTCTCAATTTCGATGGCTCCCTTCTGGGTTTCCACCACGGCGATGATGTCCCCGCGGCGCACCGGTTGGCCCACCTGCACCAGCCACTGCACCAGGGTTCCCGCCTCCATGTCGGCCCCCAGCGAGGGCATCCGGAACTCAGCCATGCTGCACCCCGCGCGCCATCGTCTCCCGCGCCGCCTTCACAATGTCGGCAACCTGCGGAAGGGCCGCATCTTCCAGGTGTTTTGGATAGGGTATCGGCACCTCCACGGTGCAGACCCGGCGGATCGGCGCATCGAGATCCCAGAAGGCCTCCTCCTGCACGATCGCCGCGATCTCCCCTGAGAAACTCCCGGTCCGCCACATCTCGTCGACCACCACCAAACGGCGGGTACGCCGCACCGAGGCCAGAAGGGAGGCGGTGTCCAAGGGGCGCAGGACGCGGAGATCGATCACTTCGGCCTCGATCCCCTCCGCGGCCAGCTGCTCTGCCGCGGCCAGGGCCTTGGGCAGCGATCCGCCCCAGGCCACAAGGCTCAGATCCCGTCCGGAGCGTCGGACGGCGGCGTGGCGGATGTCGACCATTCCGGCATCCTCCGGCAATTCGCCCTCCTGGTTGTAGAGCTGCACATGCTCGAAGAGGATCACCGGATCGGGAGATTGGAGGGCTGCCAAGAGCATTCCACGGGCGTCCTGCAGCGTACTGGGTACCAACACTTGCAGCCCGGGAATGTGCGCGTACCAACCCTCCAGGCTGTGGCTGTGTTGGGCGGCAAGCTGCCGGCCGGCCCCCATCGCCATACGGATCACCACCGGCACCGACAGCTTACCCCCGCTCATATGTCGCAGGGTGGCCGCATTGTTCAGGATCTGATCCAGGGCCAACATGGAGAAGTTGACCGTCATCACCTCTACAATCGGCCGAAGACCGTTCATGGCCGCCCCAATGCCCGCCCCGACAAAGGCCGACTCGGACAGGGGCGTGTCGCGGATCCGATCCTCGCCAAAGTCCTGGAGAAGGCCTTTGGAGACCGCATAGCAGCCGCCGTAGTGGGCCACATCCTCTCCCATCAGAAAGACGCGGGGATCGGCCTGCATGGCCTCCTTCAGGGCGGAACGCAGGGCCTCCCGGTTGCTGCTCTTGACCCGTGCACCCTGTGTGGCCTTGGTGGCGGGCGGACTCCAGGGCGTGGTCACTCCTTCGGTAAGCTGGGCTACAGCTTCCCAGTGGCCTGCCTCCGCGAAGGCCACCGCCTGATCCACCTCGGCCACGGCTTCCGCGTCGAGCGCATCATAGCGCCCGGCGGCGAGCAGACCCTCGGCCTCCAACGCTTCGCGAAAGCGGCGAATCGGACAGCTCTCCATCCACTCCTGCACCTCTGCCTTACTACGGTAGAGCTGCGCATCGAACATGGAGTGGGCACGAAAGCGGTAGGTTTTGAACTCCAGGAGGCGGGGCCCCCCGCCCTGGCGTGCGGCCTCGACATGCCGTCGCATCGCCGCTTCCACCGCCAGCACGTCCATGCCGTCGACCTCTTCCGAAGGCATGTGGTAGGCAGCGGCTTTTGCGGCGATGCTGGTTTCCGCCTCGGTGTAGGCCAGGGCGGTCCCCATCGCGTAGAGGTTGTTTTCGCAGGCGAAGATAACCGGCAATTTCCAGAGGGCGGCCAGGTTAAGGGCCTCGTGGAATTCGCCTTCGGCCACCGCCCCCTCTCCAAAAAAACAGACCGTCACCGCCGGGCGCTTCAGGACCTGGTCGGCCAGCGCGATCCCGACGGCAACCGGCAGGTGGCTTGCGACGATTGCGTTCCCACCAAAAAAGCGGTAGCGGGGGTCGAAGATGTGCATCGACCCTCCTCTTCCTCCACTGGATCCCTCTGCCTTCCCATACATCTCGGCCATCACCTCGCCCATGGGAAGGCCGCGGGCCAGGGCGTGGCCGTGCTCCCGGTAGGTGGCGAGGATGGCGTCGTCGGCACACAGTGCGCGCATGGCGCCTACGGCGATGGCCTCCTCTCCGATATAGAGGTGGAGAAAGCCGCGGATTTTTCCGGCCGAGTACAGCTCCGCGCAGCGCTCCTCAAAGCGCCGAATCCGCAGCATCTGGTGCAGGAGCGCTTCGGCATGGGCAGGGCCCACAGTAAAGGGCATGCTCATCGGGACTCTCCTTCCAGCGTGGAAAGGTCGCCTTCGGGAAGGCCGAGCTCCCGGGCCTTCAGCAGACGCCGAAGGATTTTTCCGGAGCGGGTCTTGGGAAGAGAGGGAAGAACGTCGATCTCCCGCGGAGCGACCGCCGGCCCCAGACGGCTGCGGGTGAGCAGAAGGAGCTCGCGCCGCAGGCTCTCGCTGGCCTCATAGCCGGCCTTCAGAGACACAAAGGCCTTGATCACCTCCATCGCCACCGGATCGGGCTTGCCAATCACGGCCGCCTCGGCCACGGCAGGGTGCTCCATCAGCACACTCTCCACCTCGAACGGCCCGATCAGGTGCCCCGCGGTCTTGATGACGTCGTCGCTGCGGCCCACAAACCAGAAGTAGCCATCCTCGTCCACCCTCCCCAGGTCGCCGGAGAGGTACCATCCCCCGGAAAAGCACTTGGCGGTGCGCTCGGGCTCGCCGATGTACTCCCGGAATTGGCTGGGCCATCCTGCCCGAATGGCGATTTCTCCCTCCTCGCCAACCGGCGCCACCTCGATACCAGACGGCCCACGCTTGATCACCGCCGCTTCAATTCCCGGCAACGGACGCCCCATCGAGCCGGGCTTGATATCCATCGCCGCCGTGTTGGCGATCATGATGCCACCCGTTTCGGTCTGCCACCAGTTGTCGTGGATGGGTAGCCCAAAGGCCTGCTGCCCCCAGATGACGCCCTCGGGATTCAGAGGTTCCCCCACCGATGCGATAAAACGGAGCTTGGGCAACGCATGTTCCCGCGCCAGCTCCGCCCCCGCCTTCATCATCATCCGAACGGCGGTGGGTGCGGTATACCAGACGGTCACAGCCTCTTCCCGAAGCACCTTGTACCAGGAAGAAGCGTCAAAATCCCCCTCATAGACGATCAGGGTGACCCCGTGGGTCAGGGGTGCCACAATGCCGTAGGAGGTGCCGGTGACCCAGCCGGGATCGGCGGTACACCAGTACACATCGTCCGGGTGAAGATCCAGGGCATAGGCGGCACTCTGCCGGTGATGCAGCACCGCGCCATGTACATGCAAGGCACCCTTCGGCTTTCCGGTGGTGCCGCTGGTGAAGTGGAGGAGGGCTGGATCGTCCGGGGAGGTGGAGGGAATCACGCCCGAAGGCGCCGTATCGCGGAGCAGCGGGCCCAGATCCAGGGTTCCCGACGGCAGCTCCTCCGGGGTCAGGTCGGCGCCCCGCCCCACCACCAGCACCTGCCGCAGATGGGGAAGTTGTGCGCGGATTCCCTCGATCTTCTTTCGGTAGAGCATAGGCGTGGTGATCAGAACCGCCCCTTGGCCGATGCTCATCCGCTGCAGGATGGGCTCCGGACCGAAGGCGGAGAAGAGAGTACATACGACATTGCGATGGCGAAGGGCGCCAAGCACCGCGATGTACAGCTCGGGAAGCCGAGGAAGGAGGAGAAAGATCCGCTCCCCTGGCTGAACGCCAAGCCCATCCAGGACAGCGGAGAAGCGGGCCGAGAGCTCCGAGAGCTCGTCATAGCGCAGGTCACGGCGTTCGCCCCGGCTGCCCATCCATCGTAAAGCCACCTTGTTGGCGATCGGGGTGCCCAGGTGGCGATCCAGGGCTTCGTGGGCGATGTTCAGACCTCCGTCGGGCAGGCCCGACAGGCGGGAGCGGGCGGTCTCCCACCGGAATTGGGCTCGTTCGGCGTCGGTGAGGTTGGGGGGAACCGGGGAGGGCCCCTTGTGGATGACGGCGTAGCCGGAAAAAGTCTGGGACATGCGGGGGGAGTAGCAAGAAGCGGGCCAGGGGAGGCAGCTTCTGATTGACTGCGATCACCGGGGGTTTTCGCAGTTGGATCGCCGATGGAAGGCAGAGGGGGCGGTGGAGATCAGGGCGAAAACACACAGGTGTTGGGCTGAAGGGCCCACCTGTGTTGGGGTTTGTGTTGGAGGCTCCGCGGGGGGCGGCGTGGCGCTGCGGTGCGCTTCGACGGCGTTCGGGCACCATGCCCTGGGCGCCTGAGCATTGATCACATCTTGATATGTCAATAGTCCTGTTAATCCGCCTGCTCATTATCATTTGAGGAGGCAGGCGTGTGTCCCTGCCCAGCTAATTTAACCAGCCCGATCCCACTAAACTCTACCACATCTACACGGAATCCTGCCGGCGTTGAACGCCCCGTTTACTGGGATGGGATGTGGGTATCGGGCACGCCGCGTGGGATATCCATAGCTCCGAATGGGAAAAACGTGCGAAACGGGACAGCTCGAAGCCGGAACGACGATCGTCGGGGGAGGATCGAGGTGTGCAGCCGGCGCCGGCGGCTTTTTTCAACTCTGTCGACGTCGATAGAGTTGAAAAAACGGCAGGCGCGCCCCCTCCGCAATTCGGTGGATCGGTTAGCCGCCACCGATGGCCACTCCGGAACACATCCGCCACGAATTGCTCGACCGGCTCGACCGCGCTGGCCCCAATGGCGTTGCGCAGAGCCTCTTTTTGCGGACCGTTTCGTTCGCCCTGAGCGAGCTCCGTCTTTCCGCGCTTGCTTCGGGGCCCATCACCCTCCGCGTGGAGCTGGAGCCGGGGATCGAGCCGGATGGCGCCATGTTGGAGGCCAACCTCGCGGCGGCCTTGGCGGCGGCTCCGATCGGCCCGACCGGGGAGCGCCGTTTGGACATCGACGCCGCGATGTTCGAGCGGCTCCGGCAGGGAACCGTCGTGACGCGCCCCGCTCTGCCCTCTGCCGAGCAGGTCGAGGCCTGCGCTTGGCTGGTCGAGAATGCGGCGGCGGTCGCGCGGACCATCGGGGAGGTTTTTGCCGAAGAGGCCGGCGCACCACGGAATGTTCGCCCGTCGGTCGGGTCGCGGGCTGTGCTTGGAGAGTGGGAATTTGCGGTCGCCGAGGTGTTTATCCGCGCGCCGGTTGCGGCCGGTGTGGCCGGTGTGGCCCAGCCCACGAGGTCCAACGTGGTTCTTCGCGGCGCCTGCGGCTGGGACGAGGAGCACGGCTTTGCCCTGGAGCTCTCGCGTGGTGCCGTTGTTATGCACGGTAGTTGGTCCTGCGTGCCGGTGCCCTGAGGCTGCGGACCATCGCGTTTTTGTTGATGGTGATCCGTGCCGGGACCTGCGCGGAGGACCACGCCGCCTGCACGGGGATGACCCCGGCGGGGTAGCGCGAGGAGCGTCAGGGAGCCCCGTAGGAGGTGCCGGAATCGAGTGAATGAGGGCTCATTCAGAAGAAGGTATGGAAATAAGGGGAGGGTTTTCAGCACCACGCAAGGCGCGTGCGGCCCGAGCGCCGCAAGCGCCTGAGGGATGGCCGCGTGTTTTTTCGTCGAGAAAGCGGCTGTGGATCCGCGGGGCTGAGCGGATTGTTGGAGGTTGTTGGGCTTCGGCGCCGCGCAGATCGGCGTCCATTCGTTATCAGGTAGCCGCTCTGGGAGGTCTGTATGCTTTTCCTGCTCGTCGTTGCCGCGGCCCAAGCCTGTGTTCCGATCGCCGACATGGAGCTGGAGCTCCTGATGCCTGCGGCGCTGTTGAAACGCAGCGTGTATGAGCTGCAGAACGTGGACGTGGCGCTGATGAGCAATGCTGGCGCGCTCCGGTCTCGGGAAGCCTTACCTCTGCTTCATCCCGAAGCCGAGCAGAAGTGCAAGACCAACCGCGATCGTGCGGCAGCGGCGGAGCGCGCGCGTGACCGTGCCCTGCAGCAACGTGCCCTTCTGGAAACGCTGCGAATTGAGTATCCCTTGCTGGGCCCGGATTTGGATCGGTATTCCGCCGCGCTGGAGCGTCTTGCCGCGCAGGATCCGGAGGCGCTACGTGCACACCTCCAGGTCGTTCTGGATTGGCGCGCCAAGCTCCCCGCCGCGGCGTTTTTTAAACTGGGGAGCGACCTGAGTGTTCCGGTGCGCGACAGCTCCGGCAATCCCTTCCAGATGGGGCCGGAAGAGTTGGCAGCAGCGCGGGCTTTGCTGGCACAGCGTGTGCAGGACCAGGCGATGTTAGCCGATGATCTCGCCTTTGTGGGTCTCATAAGCCCCATCGAGGCCAGTGCCTGGTGGTCGGTGGCCGCCCGTCTTTCCCCCGATGATCGCTGGACATGGATCCAGGCCGGGCATGCGGCCTTGGTCCGTGGGGAGGACCCATCGGCAGCCTTCGCCACCGCACGCTCGCTGGCTCAGGGGGAGGAGGAGCTGGCCTTCACCCTCTACCACGAGGCCATTCTGATGGCTGAGTGGGAGCCTTCTCCCAGTGTTTTAGCCCTTGTAGAGGAGGCGCTCGCCTACTACGAGGGCACAGACCGGCTTCGGGAGCGTTTGCACCTCAGCCTTCTGTATACCCGCCTGACCGGCTCCGATCCCCAAAATCGGTTGATCGGCGTCATGGAGCTGCTCCTGGATAAAAATCCGGGAGATCCTATTTTTTCAACCTACTACTACACGCTGAATCCAGGACAGGCCGAAGGCTGGCAGGAGCCGACCCGGCTGGTCCAGGTAGAACAGCGGGTGCGGGCCTATGAGGCGATCTATTCGGCGGGAGAGCGCAGCCGCCTCGTGGACATGGAGTTCGGGCGTGTGGCATGGGCCGCGCAGCAGGATCCCGAGGAGGGGCGCCGCCTGTATGCAGCCCTGATGCAGCGCTACACCGAGGGAATTTCGGCACAGCGGGCCATTGTAGAGGCGATGTACCTGGAAAACCGACAAAAGGCGTGGCCAGAGGTGGAAGCTCTGGCCTGGAGAATGATGAAGTTCCCGGACGTGGCCGACGTGGGCGCGGTATATGTTCTTAACACGTATTTGGAGCGTAATTATACGGAAAAAATCTATAGCTTCTGCGATACCTATCTGAAGACCAAGGCGACGCCAAAGCCTACATCCATGCTGGTGGAAAGCTGTGCCAGGATGGCTGAGCGGCTCCAGAATCCGGCGGCGGCCCTACGGTATGCGCGGCTGGGCCTGGAGCTGCCCGACGATAGCTTCAAAGGGTCGGGCCTGGCGCGCGGCGACCTGGAGCGTCTGGTGGCCCGCCTTGAAAAAAAGGTCAATGGGGGCTGATGGTTGTCATCCTCCACCCGCCCAGACCGAAAGGGCCGGGCGGGGGGACCGGATGGTGTAGCGACACGGGACCGGGGAGCGCGCCTCAGAACGCCCCCACTGTGAGCCCGAGTGCGACCGAGGGGCCGCCGTAGCCGGACCGCACAAACGCGTCGTAGCCCAGGATCGTCGACCACCGCGCCGCCACATAGGGCCGCAGGTGTTCCCCCCCGGCGTAGGAGGCGCGCAGCCCCCCCTCCAACCCGAGGCCGAAGCTCGAATCGCGGGCGTCGAGGAGCTCGTTCTCCCACGCCGACGGCTTGCGGCCGTCTGGCGTCTCCCGGTCCTCCCCATGCAGGTAGAAGCCGAAGCCTCCGTACCCGACCAGGATCGGCGCGTCGATATGACACCGACCCACCGTTGCGCCGGGCGCAACGAAGAGACCGGTGACACCGCCGTCCGAGCGCAGATCGACGCTGCTCGCCCCTTTGTAGTCGACGGCCACCTCGAAGGTCGCCGGATTGATCGGCCCCGGCCGCGCGAAGCCGGCCAGACCCACCCGTAGGTGATCGTCGAAAAGGCTCGCTCCAACGGCGATCCCCGGTCCATGCGACAGGTGGTCGGCGAAGGCCATCCCGCGCCACTCGAGGTCCACGAAAACTCCCACGGTCGGCTCCGCCGCCGCTGCCAACTCAAAGAAGAAGTAGATCATCACGACATCCCAGGAAAAAACAGGTTTATAGCCACAGCCACTCCCGCGCGACACGCGGGACAAAGCGGACACTCATGCCCACACGGGCGGTGTACTTCGCGCCGTCGCCGTCGTAGCCGAAGAGCCCTCCGGTCTCGCCGAGGAGCGCGAGCTGGAGGTCCACGATGTTGTCGAAGCCCAGCCAGACCGCCACCCCGTCCGCGAGGGTGATCGTCGCGCGGGGACCCAGCTCGGTGAGAAGGGCCAGCGACGCGGACCGAATCCGGCCCGCCGTGCTCGCCGTGCGAGATGCCACGTCCGAACTGGTTGTCGGCGAGGGAGAGGTCTCTGGCACCGTGCGGGTCGCCGTGCCCGGGGCTCTCGGCCGGCGTCGTGTTGCGCCGATGGTGTTCGACGTCCTGGCGCGCCACGAGCGGCTCCGGGTGGACCTCCTCGTGAGCGACGTGCCCGTGGGCCTGGTCGCCGAGGGCATCGACCTCGCGGTGCGGGTTGGAGCGCCCCGGGACTCGAGCTTCGTCGCCCGCAAGCTGGGGTTCTCCCCCCAGGCCTTCGTCGCCGCGCCGTCCTGGCTGGCGGGGCGCCCGGATCCCCTCGGCCCCGGACTGAAGCTGGTCCTGAGGATCCAGGAGGGCCTCCCCCAGGATCCCGCCCAGATCGGACTCCGGGTGGACTGGACCGTGTCCCTGGCGAGTGACGACGTCGAGACGGTCGCACGGGCGGTGACGGCGGGCCTCGGGGTGGGGATGCTGCCGGAGTGGCTCATCGCGGAGGAGCTGGCGTCCGGGGCGCTGGTGCGTCTGGCGGTGCCCTTCGAGGTACCCCCGGCGCAGATCGTGGCGCTGCTGCCCGCCGGGCGAAAGAGCCCGCGGCGGGTCCGGGTGGTGTTGGACGCGCTGATCGCGGGCTTCGGGGCTGGGTCATCCTTCCCGTCCTGAGCAGCAGATCTTCTGCTTCCAGGTTGGAATAGGAGGGAGGAGCCCAGGTAGATAGGAGGAGTAACCACTGTTTTTTCAACTCTATCGACGTCGATAGAGTTGAAAAAACGCGGGGTGCGAAACGAGATCCTATGGTCCCGAAACAATGCACTCCTTCTGCACCCGCACCCCGGCCTGCCACCTAAAAGGACGTGGTAGAAGCCACCGAATACCAGATATCTCCATCCCAGCTCATCGCATCGTCCCAGGCCCCGCCCAGCGGATAGTGGATGTGGTCCGCCTCGCCACAACCGTAGCAGGTATACCAATCTCCAGCGGGATCATTGACGATCCAGTCGGTCTCCGTGTAGCCTACCAACACGACGATGTGACCGGAGCCCGTCCAGTCGCCATGGACCACTACCGGGCGGCCGGCGTCCAGGTGCTGCCTCAGCTCGGCGCGGGTGGCGTCGCGACCGGAGCTGCTGTACAAGCCCTCCCAGGCATAGAGCTGCGCCAGTCCTTCGGGAGATTGAGCCTGTCCTTTTCCGTAGGTACGGTACAGGGTGTCCGGGTCCACGGTCTGCTGTGTCCAATAGCCCAACACCATCGATGCCGAGGTAAGGCCACAGGTAGCACCCGGTTCGTTGCTGTTGTCGTACTGGTAGTAGTACGGCACCGTCAGGCTGGTCTCTCCGGGGGACTGCACAGTCAGCACCATGCTGTCCTCCGCCAGTAGCTCCCCTCCCGTATTGTAGCCTTTCAGGCTGATTTCCCGCGCGTAGCCGGTGCCGGAAAAGCTGTAGCTGTACTCAAAGAGCCCTTCCCCCGTCACCTCGGTCAACAGGTACTGATCCGCATAGAGACGGGTCAGCGCCATGCCGTAGCTGCTG
Source organism: uncultured Pseudomonadota bacterium (assembly GCA_903891165.1). GTDB lineage: Bacteria > Myxococcota_A > UBA796 > UBA796 > SXON01 > CAITDR01. The sequence continues at coordinate 5,153 of CAITDR010000261.1, read as the reverse complement.
AAGGAGAATAGAACCGGATTCTCCGCCGTGTTTTCCGTGGGCGACCGCAGCTCGACCCCTTCCGTCACCGGCGTGATCGACCGCTCGGCGTGGACCACCACGTTGCCGTCGGGATCCAGGCCCTCCGCGAGAATGCTTCGAGAACGCCAACTATCCGAGAAGGTATAGTCGCAGATATACTCCCCTTCCGCCGGCCCCTCACACAAGAGCCAGCCGTCTGCGGACAACCGAAGCTGATCCAGGCCGGCCGTGGCGAGCACAAAGGAGACCGGGTTGCTGACCCACTCCTCCTCTCCGGGCGCTAAAAAGGTCAGCTCCGGGGGAAGAACCTGAACGTCGGCCCGGTCCGAAGCCACCGGCTCCCCGTCCAAACTGTAGGCGACCAGCTCCAAACGCTGCGCGCCCTCGGGCAACCAAAAGCGCTGGGCAGCGTCGGGGGCCCACCGCTCTCCCACGGGGCCCCCCTCGTCAAACAGGCCCACCATGGCCACCTCGGCCGAGGCCTTCACCTGGACCCGAAGCGGATTGTGGTAGGAAGCTCCGTCTTCCGGCTGCACCAGCGCCACCGTGGCCGAAGAAGCACCGGTGGTGTTGCCCTGCTTCTCTACAACTTCCGGGCTTGTACAGCCCAATATCCACAAAAACAACATCACCATTCTCCGGCCGGAAAAACCCCCCGGCGCCGGAAGCGCCAGGGAGCGGGGAACTACTTCTTCTTTTTCTTGCTGGGAGGCGCGGGGGGCTCAGGCGGAGGTGGAGGTGGGGGGTCGCCACCGTCGGCCATCTTGGGGTGATAGGTCTGCGGGCCCTCCGACACCAGATAGATGATGCAGGGGCCTTCGATACAACGGTCATCGTGGTTCTTCCCACCCTTTTCGAGCCATACCGAGCCCGGCCCCAGGTTGACCGCCGAGGTCTCGCCCTGGATCAGGTGCTGGTGGGTGCCCTGTACCACCACGCCCATGTAGTCGGCGTCGTGGGTATGCCAGCCCGCGATCGATCCGGTTTGAAGACGCAGAAAGGCCTGGTAGGGCTCGCTCTTGGGGTCGCCGTGGACGTAGGCAAACTCCGGGCCATTCGGGCCGTAGGGGCGGGACCAGATCAACGAAGAGGCGGGCCACCGGGGGTCCGTCGGGGCGGCGGGGGGCGCGGGTGCGGCGGCTTCCGCCGGGGCGGCGGGGGTCGCGGGCGCAGCAGGGGCCGCGGGGGCGGCAGGATCACCCGCAAACACCACCGCCGGCGCGAGGAGCAGCGAGCCAAGGAGAACAGACTTGTACATGGGCTTCCTTTCCCACCACAAGAGGTGGGAGCGGTAGTCTACAACAACGTACGGCTGCCACGGCGTTGGCGAGCGGCAGAGCTTAGACAGTCTGTACCCTATGGTACCAAAAAAATCCTTCAGCGTCGCCGACGCCGCAGCATCGGCAGGAGCAGCACCAGCGGCGACAAGGTGGCCGCCCCACCCCCGCAGCCGCAGCTTTCCGACAGGGGGGAGCGCTCCCCGGGAAGCCCGCCCGCGGGCGAGGAGTCCGCCGGTTCGCCGCTTTCCCCGCTGTCGGTCACCGGCGACTCCACCCGGTGCCCACCCGCAAACAGAATACTGTCAAAGGCCTCCAGGTTGCCCCATCCCTGCGCATCTCCCCAGGCCGGACCCACCCGCTCGGAGGAAAATGTAGATCCTTCCGAGCGCCAGCAGTACATCCCCGCATCCGCACGCGCACACAGATCCGCGCGACCGTCCGCATCCAGATCCCCCAGGTTCAGGGTGGAATAGTTCCCCGAATCGCTCCAGCCGCTTGCGTCCGAGAGCGCCGGCCCGGAGATCGGAGCCCCAAAGCTGGTCTTCAGCGAAGGCCAACAGTAGACCCCATCCACCGCCCTCCCGCACAGGTCGGCTGCCCCATCGCCGTCTACATCCGCCCACCGCAGCGTGGAATAGAAGCGGAATTCCGCCCATCCTGCTTGATCGGAGAGGGCCGGCCCGGTGATCCCCTCCCCAAAATGGTCCCCCAACGAGGGCCAGCAATAGACTGCATCGTAGCTGCGTATACACACGTCCGCTCGACCATCCGCATTTATGTCCGGCATTTCCAAGGTGCCATAGTACTGCGCCTGGTTCCAGCCCCAGCCATCGGCCAGCGCCGGGCCAGGCACTTCGGTGGTGAAATTGCTGCCGTCGTTCAGATAGCAATGCATCCCGTCCGCAACACGGATGCAAAAATCTGGACGTTGATCGCCATTGATATCTGCAAGCCGGATCGTGGCGTAGTAGCTGACCTCGTTCAGACCATAGGCGTCGGGCAGGGGAATCGAGTAGCCGGAGGGCAGCAGGCTTGCCCCGTCGGAAAGCCAACAATCAAAGGTCACATCTCCCCGGCCGCAAAGGTCCACCTTCCCGTCCTGGTTCAGGTCCGCCATCCGCAAGGTGGCATAGTTGCTGATGTCCGACCAGCCGTTGGCATCGGTCATGTCCGGCCCGTCCACCGCCGTAGAAAAGCCCTGACCGTCCGACAAAAAGCAGCGAAATCCCTCGGTATCGTGGCGACCACACACATCCGACCGACCGTCGCCGTTCACATCGGCCATCCGCACGGTGGAGGAGTTGGCAAAGTCCCCAAAACCGTTGGCATCCGAAAACCAGGAAAAGACCGGGCCCTCCAAAAAGCTGCTCCCGTCGCTGACAGCACAGCGAAAGCCGTCGGCATTGCGTCCGCAAAGATCCGCACGCCCATCGCCGTTGACATCGGATGAACCACCGGGATCCAGGCGGGAGGCGTGCAGGGCGGGGGCGGAGAGGATCTCGCACACGCTGTCCTCGTTCACCGCCCCATCGCAGTCGTTGTCTACAAAATCGCAGACCTCCGCCGAGCAATCTTCAATGCCGACGTAGCGGATGGGCAGGTACATGGAGGTGTCAATCGAGCGCCAGCGGTGGACCGCGGGGATCTCCCACTGGTACTCCTCATAGACTTCCACCCAACCGGACCAGAAATCACCGGAGACATAGAGCATAATATGCCCTGTGCCCTCCGAAAAATCGCCTGGATAGTTCAGGGCGTCTCCCGGCTTCAGCTCGGAGGGGTCGATCTGGTAGGAGACCCCATCATCCCAGGGGCCACCCGCAAAAGAGTAGGTCGTATGCCCGGGAGGGGGAAGATCCCAGGCCGCCGAGACCAGCCCCGAGCAGTCCGACCGATAGCAGCAGGTGCCCGAGCGCGGGTCGGTGTACCAGGGGGTCTGAGAATAGAGCACCTGATCGTCCACCCAGGCCTGGGCGCGGGCGATGACCTCCTCGCGGGAGATCGCAAAAGCCGTCGACAAAAGTACCGCCCACATGGAAAGGCTCCGCAGGTAGGCAAAGCCTATGGCTCCCCTGCTTCCGCAGCAAGGCCCGCCGCGCTCAGCCCCCCCGCAGATGTAGCCGTTTTCCGTCCACCTCCTCCCGGATGGTCTCCAGGCTGTCGTGCTCGGTCACCCGCTTCAGCTCAAAGGCGTGGATCTCCCCCGCGAAGTGGATCACCACGTCGATGCGGCCCCGGCCCAGAGCAAATTCCCGCCCCACCTCGCCGCCGCCGTTCACCACCTTCTGTACCCAGGCCATAAACACAATCTGCGGCACCGCTTCGCGGTAGGGGGTGTCGTCCCGCCTCTTCAACGCATCTGCATGGCGACGCCACCACACAAAAAAGCTGTCCACCAGCGCCCCCACATCCAGCTTCCCGTAACGTAGCCACTCCCGCTCGGGCAGGTCGGGCTGCCGGGACAGGGTCAACAGCCGCACTATCATGTCGCGATAGATAGGGTTGGCTGCCTCTATCCTCGGTTTCTGGCGTAGCAGGCCCAGGTCCATACAGTACTGCATGTCATCGGAGGAGAGATCCACGTTGAAGGCAGGTTCTCCCAACAGGATCGGCTTGATGATCCGGGCGATACGCTCCTCTTTCAATCGCTCGGAGAGGCTGTCGATGTGGGTGGTGCGGGCCAGGATCAACCGCAGCTTGGCTTCGTTGACGTGGGCGGCGGTGACGGTTTCGCCCTGGGGGGCCAGCTCCATCACCACAATCCGGGCCAGCGCGTTGACCAGAAAGGGCTGGCCGGAGGTCCAATAATAGGCGCGCTCGATGGCCGCCGCTTCAAAAACCTGGCCGGTGGTGTCGGTATGTTGCTGGTAGAGGGAGGCCACCTCGGCTTCGGTGAAATTGCGGAGGGTGAGGGAGGCACTTTTGATGTTGAAGGGGCTGCCGGGGTTGACGGGGATGCCGTCTTTGGCGCGGGTCAGATAGTCGCGCAGATCACGCATGCCGATCAGGGCGATGGAGTCGGGGAATTTGCGGGTGCTTCGGTCGGTGAAGCCGGCGCGGAGCTGGCGGAGCAGGTTGACCAGGGCGGGGCCGCTGACGGTGTCGGCCTCGTCCAAGAGCAGTACCAGCGGCTTGGGGGCCACCCGCTCGGACCAGGCGTGCAGATAGGCTCCCAGGCGAGTACCCGCCGGTTTGCCCAGAAAATCGGTGACGTCGGGGGCCCCTTCTTCCAGCACACCGCCGCTCCGCTCCAGGGCGGTGAGCCAGATCGGCTCGGCCTCGGCGGTCTCGGTCACACCCTGTCCATCCTCCAGCGTGGCCCACACCGCTGCATAGCCCAGCCCGCGCAGGCGATCGGCAAAAGAACGCATCGCGGTGGTTTTCCCCGTCTTCCGTGCAGCGTGGACAACAAAATACTGCCGTTGTTCGACATAGGGCAGCAGGGCGGGCAGGCGCTCTTCGGCGGGCAGCATGTAGTGGTCTTGCGGGTTGCAGGGGCCGGTGGTGTTGAAGAAGCGCTTCATGGGGGGCTTCTATCCTGCGGAAGGGACCGATGCAGCAGGAGCGGAGGGACAGAGGAAGAGGCATGATTTTTGGGTAGTGACTCTGATCAGAGTCACGCTTTGAGCGGGACGGGAAAAATCTGAAAAAGGGCCTTGTCATTCCCGCCACCTTCGCGCTACAATTTCAACGCATGTTGATCCTTATCCCTCTCATGGCCTGCCTGGCGCCGCAGCCGAAAGAGTCTTCGGGGGAGAGAGAGGATTCTCTGCAATGGGTGGATTCCCGGTCGGGGGACTCGCGCCCGGACAGCCCGGTGCTGGAAAGTACGTTCGACAGCGACAGTGGAGG